>DATKZQ010000009.1:0-16518 GCA_035527895.1 Desulfatiglandales bacterium | reverse complement strand
AAGAGGTGGTGGTCTTACATGTTATCGATGAAAGGGAGATCGAGCATATCGCCCATCTCCCGGAACTGAATGTAAGTATTGAGGAATTGGAGAAGCGCAGGGAGGAATATGCCAAAGACGAGATGAAGGTGATAGGGACTGAATTGAAGAACAGCGGCTTCAGGGTCAAAACACGGATCGATAAGGGAATCCCCTTCAGGGATATATTGAAGGTGGAAGAACAAGAAAAAGATGTCTCTGTTGTTGTGCTCGGATCTCATGGAAAAAGCTGTATAGCAGAGATGCTGCTGGGCTCTGTTTCGGAAAAGGTTGTGAGAAAATCTAACAAGCCAGTTTTAATAGTAAGAAGGTAAGGCGAAAACGTGCGCGGCGTGCGTTGAGAAGGGAGATTGGATATGCTTGAAAAAGTCTTATACCCAACCGATTTCTCGGATGTATCCAAGAAGGCCCTTGGTTACATCAAACAGTTGAAGCAAGCGGGCATTAAAGAGGTCGTAGTGTTACACGTGATTGATGAGCGGGAAATCGATGCTATTTTCCAACATTCCGCTGTGAGATTTGAAGACATAGTACGGAGCATAAGAGCAGACGCCAAAAAAGAAATGGATGCGGTTGAAAGGGAATTAGAGGGAAATGGCTTTACCGTCAAGGTGAAGATTGAGAGAGGAATTCCGTTCCAGAGCATATTGAGACTCGAAGAAGAGGAGGATGTCTCTGTCATAGTCATCGGGTCTCATGGGAAGAGCAATGTTAAGGAGATGCTCCTGGGTTCCGTGTCGGAAAAGGTCATCAGGAAGTCCAAGAAGCCTGTTTTGGTGGTGAAGAGATAACGCGCGAGTCCTCGTGGAAAGATTGGAACGACGATCGATGGTGCCCCTCTTCGGTTGTTGAGATCCTGCAAGACGCAGGTAACTGTGCTAGCAGGTGAGGCATTTGTGTGCTTCCGCAAAAAGGAAGGGCAGGCCATGTTGTAATCCGGCCCCATTTCATCTGATTAGATCATACATGAAGACTTATGCTGAAACATTCCGGGATTTGTGGTAAAAATAGGGCAGAGGACAATAATAGAACATTAACAAAGGAGGGAGGAGATCATGGAAACCGTAGCACTTATTATTTCAATTGTTGCCCTAATCATAGCCATTGTGGCCTATTCCAGGACAGGAGGGGTTGCTGATTTGAAGAAGCGGGTCGAGACTCTCACCAATGCTGGTGAGGCCATTGTTTCTAAGGCCGGCGATTCCTTGCGGGACAAGACGGCCGATGTGCTGGGCAAGGTGGAGGACGCTGTGAGAGGCGAGGAGCAAGCGAAAGAAGAGCCGAAGACCTCTCAGAAAAAAGAACAGAAAAAGTAGGAAGGGAACATCCAGGCGGTGCAGGATAGCGCAAATTCAGCGTGAGGAGGCCCCGAAAAGAGTATGGATTAGTTCCTGTTCAGTTATGCTGTCTGCTTACGGCTCCCGGGTGAAATAAATAGGACCGAAGAGGATTTCCGCCTCAGAACCCGTATGCTGGGAGTTTATGTAGATAGAGACCGATCCTAACTCGGGGGGCTCTTCCTCGAATAGCTTCTTGTAGTCCTCATACACGTTTCTGGACTCTTCGTGCCAGATGCTCAGAGGATCGGTCTTGTCTCTCACCACCACGTATTTGGCCTTTGACCAGGCGGTGCTTGTCCCCATTGTGCCTTTGGGTGTCTCGTTCTCCCAGAGGTAGCCGAGTATTCGAGTGTTAACTTTGGCGGGAAAGCGAGGAAAGAGCAGGTAGAGCTGCCCGGCTTGATCGTCGGTTTCCTTTTTACGCACATCACCAGCCTTAGGCAACGTGCGTGCTTGCCAAGACCAGTGCACGTAAGGATACTCCTTGACCGAGAACTCTATTTCCTTTTTAAAGCCAAACGCGGACTTTTTAGTCGAGAGTTTAATAAAATTGCCCTCAAGTTCTGCTTGAGGGGGTTCAACCTTCACCTCTTTGGCAAATCCCTTTGGAGTATCGCCTTCAAGCGACCACTCCGAGACGATCACCAATGCCCCCTTGGGTATTGCGAGGTCAGGCTTTTCCAGGCCTCCGGCAATGCTCGTCGCAACAGGCATGAGGCACAAGAAAACCAACAAGAGACACAACCGTTTCATAATTTCCTCCCGTCTTTCCTCAGAGTGTTTTTGATGCAGATCTCCGATACCATGTAAACGGCAGGTGCGCAAACAGTTTCATATGGCCACACCTTTTATCCATCATATAATACAGTGCGGCGTTTCTCAAATCATTTGTCGTTTTTTGCCTGAGAGGCGATTATCACCCTTGTCCCATTTAGGATTTTGATATTCCCCCGAGCGCTCTTCTCTCCACCACGTTGGCGGTGATCAGAAGGTTTCTCTGGCCAGAAAAACCCAGCACGATGTATAGTAGGAGAGAACGAGAGCTGCCCATGCGGCGAATGGATTAAAGGGTATTAACAAGACCACTAACGTAAGGGAGGTAATGATATGGCTTCGAAGGAGTTATTTCACAGCGTCCAGGGGTTTCTTGACAACCGTCTGTTTACGATCGGAACTACTGAGGTAACCTTGTCAGCGATTTTTGTATTTCTGTTTATACTCCTGGTAATCGTTATTTTCTCAAGACTTTTTGCACGGAAGCTCGTTGAAAGAATACTCGTACGTTTACAGATTGATGAGGGAACACGGTACACATTCAGGAGGATTATCGAATATACCTTTATCCTGATCGGCGCGATCATTGCGTTTCAATCTATCGGCATCAATTTGAGTGGGCTGGCTGTGATCTTTGGGCTCTTGTCTGTGGGCATCGGCTTTGGCTTGCAGAATATCACCTCGAATTTTGTGGCGGGTTTGATTTTACTCTTTGAGCGACCCATCAAAGTGGGTGATAGGGTCACGGTAGGAGATATTGAAGGTGATGTTGTGGAGATAAATATCCGTTCCACCACAGTCAGATCGCTGAACAATATCGACATCATCGTACCGAACTCGGAATTCGTTTCTTCACAGGTCATAAACTGGTCTCACGGCGACCGCAAGATCAGATTGGATATAGAGGTAGGCGTGTCATACCAATCGGATCTGGACACCGTTTTACGATCCCTCAATGAAGTTGCCTTAGAAAATCCGGAGATCCTCAGGAACCCGGAGCCGGATGTCCATTTGAGAGAATTTGGAGACTCCTCCTGGAATATGAAATTACGCATATGGATTGATAACCCCAAGCGCCATCCAGTCGTACGGTCGGACATCAATTGTGCCATTGTACGGAAGTTCCGGGAGAATGGAGTTGAAATCCCGTTTCCCCAGAGAGACCTTCACCTGCGTTCGCCCCTGCCGACGCCCCTTTTGGTCAGCCAGGGGGTTGAACATAGGGCGGTGTAGGGGTCAAGCGAACCGGGGGAATCTGCGGAGGGACTGAGGATTGTGGCTGAGAATACTCCAGGGAGAGATTGCGGAAAAAGCGATCTGGATAACCCTCACGAATCAGGCTCTCCCATAGACCTCAGTGATTTCAAGGAGTTTTGCTGCCAGGGTTGGTGTTAGCTGCTCCGGCACAAGTTGCCACTCCCAATTGCCCTGGCTGGTTGCGGGCCGATTCATCCGAGCGTCTTCCCCCAAACCGAGTATGTCCTGCATGGGGAATATCGCCATGTTTGCAACCGACATCATGGCGAGGCGGATCAATTCCCAATGAATCCGCTCCACCGATACCTCCCGCCCGAGGTATTGAACCAGCCTCTCTTTGGTTTCCGGCGTTGCCTCTCGCTCAAGCCATCCCCTTACCGTATTGTTGTCGTGAGTGCCTGTGTATATCACGCAGTTTTTGGGAAGGTTATGGGGAATGTAGGGATTTGTGGCGAGGTCGTCGCCAAAGGCAAATAGGAGCACCTTCATTCCCGGGAGATCAAATCGATGCATGATCTCCCTTACGTCGGGGGTGATGACTCCCAGATCCTCGGCAATAATGGGCAGTCTTGGAAATCGCTTCAGCAGCGTATTGAAGAAATCCTCAGCAGGCGCTTCGACCCAGCTACCGTTGATCGCGTTTGCCTCTCCTGCCGGAACCTCCCAGTATCCAACGAAGCCTCGGAAGTGATCGACACGGACGAGGTCCAGATACTTGGCATTATGCGCTATTCTCTTGATCCACCATGTGTAGCCCGTCTCCCGCAACCTGTCCCAGCGATAGAGGGGATTGCCCCAGAGCTGCCCGGTTTCGCTGAAGTAATCGGGCGGAACGCCGGCCACAGCAGAAGGATTCCCCGTGTCGTCAAGGTCAAAAAGCTCGGGATTGGCCCATACATCTGCACTGTCATGTATCACATAGATAGGGATATCACCGAAGATTTGAATGCCGCGCTGATTGCAATAGTCTTTGAGAGAGATCCATTGCCGGAAAAAGAGAAACTGGAGGAATTTCTCTCTCTCGATCCCCTTGTGGAGCTCCTTCCTCAATGCTTGAAGCGCTTCTGGTTGTCTATCCCGGATCTCTTGAGGCCATTCAGTCCATACCTTTCCAGAAAAACGGATTTTGAGAACCTTGAAGAGCGCAAAATCATCGAGCCAGAAAGCGTTTTCTGTGCAGAATTTCTCACATTCATGGTTTGGACTCGTCTGAATGAAACGCTCATAAGCCACGTCGAAAAGCTTTTCTTTATAGGCAACAGCATCGTCGTAATTGACACGCCCCTTTGGAGACCCAGGCAGAGTACCTAGGTCAGTTTCTTCAAGTAATCCATCTCGGACCATGAGCTCCGGGCTGATCAGAAGTGGATTCCCTGCAAAGGCAGATTCACTTTGGTAGGGAGAATTGCCATAAGCCGGTTCCGTTGGATTGAGAGGGAGTATTTGCCATAGACTCTGCTTGGCTTCACCAAGAAAATCCGCAAACCGATACGACCACGGTCCCATGTCCCCGATCCCGTAACGTGAGGGAAGGGATGTTATGTGGAGTAGAATGCCGCTTCCTCGCCTTAGCATGTGTCCTCCTTGCTCGTGATTAAAGCTACAGGGAAATATTCGATGATGTCGCCAACCAGCAGCATTTCATTTCCCTCGATTGAACGTTGAGTGATAGCATCTTCCCACCATGTGGGACTGTTCTCCGGAAGGGCAATAGAGGTATCACCCCATGTCTGCTGGCCGAAGGGGAGTTCGCCCTCGTTACAAAGGGCGGTAAAGAATCGCGGCGCAACAGTCACGGCCCATTGCTTGTCATGATATCTTGAAAAGGCGATGATATGATCTTTGCGCTGCCCGCCAACTTCCAGAGGTTCGTAAGTTCCCCTCTGGAAGACGCCGCAATACTCTTGCCGTGCCCTGAGAATCCTATTAATCAAAAAGAGCTTTATCCTCCCATCTTGCATACGAGAACATAATTCCCTGGTGAGACGGAACATATCGGTACTTGCTTTATCCTTGATTCCGCGCAACAACGCTATTCTCTTTTCAAAATCTACAGGACGGCGGTTGTCGGGATCTACAAGATTGAGATCCCATAATTCCGTCCCCTGGTAAAAGTCTGGGACTCCAGGAGCGGTTAGTTTAAGGAGCGTTTGTGAAAGGGAATTAAATATACCATAATAGGCTATCTTCTTCTGAAAGGGGAAGAATTCTCTCAAAAACGGATTATCCTCTGAAGACTGCAAAATCTCTGCTACAAAGGAAAGAAAGGCCTCCTCATAGTCTGTATCTGGCTTAAGCCACGCGGTGTGTACCTTTGCTTCCCGAACGGCCTTTACTGCATACTGCTTTAGGCGCTCGGTAAAGGCGGGGTACTCTTTCTCGTCAAAGGGAAGAGCGCCAATCAGGGTCTGATACAGGAAATATTCGTCGTTTTTGTCCGGCACGGTAAAGCCCCTCACCTTTTTCTTTTTACTCCGGTTGAGCTTGTGCCATGCGTTGACCGTACGAGCCCATTCTTGCGGTATCTCAGAGAGGACATTGATTCTCGCCCGCACATCTTCGCCCCGCTTAGTGTCGTGGGTTGAGGTTGCGTTCAACGTATGAGGCCAGAGCCCCGCCCTTCGTTCGTTAAAGGCGTGGAACTCTTTTAGAGAGAAGCCAAATCTTTGAGGATCTCCTCCAACCTCATTGAGGGATAGGAGCCTGTTATAGGCATAGAGAACGGTATCCTCGAATCCCTTTGCCATCAGGGGCCCGGTGAATTGCTGGAACCGCATCACAAAGTGGGTCCGTTGAGCCCTTTCTTCTTCTGTGAGATAATCCTCGAACTTCAGCAACAGAAACCCCTGGAGAAAACCGAGTTCGTTTGCGAGGGCCGGGGTACTCTCCAGTGCTTTGGCGATGGCGTCTTTCATATATTCACCATCGGCATCACTGAAAACCTCATTGCTGATGTAGGTTCGATAGACTGGGAAGAGCGCCATGATTTCTACCAGGGCCCTCTTCAGACCATACAGGGTGATATCGGCGCCATGCCGGTACCGTCCGGATATCGTTTTCAGCAAGAGGGCAAGGCTATCCACATCCCCGGCCATGTGTCTCCCTATGATGAGCCTTTTCTTTTCTGCCACGAGATCTTCATAAGAGGATTGAAGGCCGGTGAACCTGGTATATATTCGGTCGAGTGCTTTCTTGTTGCTTGTTTTGCAGAAGATGCCCGTTAAATAATTCAGGAATTCGTAGCCCGTAGTCCCTTGGATTGGCCAGAGTGAGGGCAATTCCTCTTCGGGGTCGAGGATCTTTTCGACCACGACGTATAGGTTCCCTGCCTTCTCCCTCATCCTCTTCAGGTAATGTGCGGGATCGTAGAGCCCGTCGATGTGATCTATTCTCAATCCCGTGAGCTTTTGCTCGCCAACGAGCTTGAAGATCAAGGAATGGGTTTGGTTAAAGACATTTTCGTCTTCCACTCTCAAACAGATAAGCTCGTTGATGTTGAAGAATCTCCGGTAGTTTATCTCCTCGGTGGCAACCTTCCAGAAGGATAGCCTGAAGAACTGCTCTGCGAGGAGAGTATCAAGAAGGTTGAAACTCTCAGGATTCCCCTTTACTCCATTGAAGATGCTGATATTCTCATCTATGAATCCGCCGATCTCATGGTTTTTGGTGTACAGCTCCCATAGCACCCTTTTGATAAATCGTATCTGGTCATAGCGTTCATTGGGCTGTTCGCCGGTGGGAAGGGTTTTCAGAACATAGAGGACACCGAGTAGTTTCACGAAATCGGGGTGGTCGGAACCAAGCTGTCGCCTGAGTATCTCCAGTCTGTGGGTGAACACGGTCAGGTACGATTCTATCTTAAGGGGAAATCGCAGGTCATAATAGGCAAGGGTTAGTCCGGGCTCGTTGTAGATTATCTGAATCTCTCCGTCCTCTAAACATTCTCCACCAAACCTCCCTAAGAACGGTGCCAAGAGCCTACCTCGAATGGTCTCATAGGGATGGTCCCATTCCATATCGAAAAAGCGGAAATACTTCGAGTCAGGACCATTCTCCAAGACATCCATGAGCATCCCATTTTCATAGTCAAATGCCATATGATTTGGAATGATATCCTGAAGCCAACGGATTCCGTGCTTTTGGGCCATCTTGACCAGCGCCTCAAATCCTTCCTCACCTCCGAGGTCTGGGTTGAGCTGATTCGGATCCACCACATCGTATCCGTGGGTACTTCCCTTCCTCGCCTTGAAAATAGGGGAGGCGTAGATATCGGAAATGCCCAGATCAGCCAGATATGGCACAATCTCCATCGCATCCCCGAAGGTGAAGGAGGGATTGAACTGGATCCTATATGTTGCTATTGGAATGCGCATCATGAGCTGAGAACGTGCAAATTGTCTCCTAACCTCTTGAAATGATCGATCCATTCCTTGGACGACTCGTCGCCCCCTGCAGCCCTCTCCTCCATCTCATCGAATCGTTCTTTGCCGAGTGCGAAATAGATATTTTGAGCTTTCCATAGGTCCAGTTGCAGAGGCAGAGCGCTCAACACCTTGAAAGCGGTTTCAATTGTTTCGAGAAGCGAGATCTCCTCTGGTGCTTTGGATAGCTGTTGCATAAGTGAATTGATCCTCTGACTCGCAACAAAACCAAGGTTCTTCTCGCCCAGTTCCAAGGCCCACTTCTTTGCCTCCTGAACCAGCTTCTCAATCTGGTCAAAGTCAAGCTCTTCCTTTTGGAGCTCCTTGCGAATGTCTGTGCCAACAATAAGCTCGGTGGCGCTTTTAAAGGCCTTCGGTAATGGGATTCGCATCTCTTTCAGCACCTGCATAACCGGATAATGGCGTTCGTAAATCTGACGGAAAGAAGCCTCCACCTCTTTCAGGGTGGACTCTAAGATCTGGCCTAGAACCTTTCGCTGTTCATCTCTGAAGAGGTGCCATAGCGAGTAGTTGTGTGTTTCGAAGTGCTTGTCCATTAATCGAATAACCTCGGGAATATTGCTTTTCCCAAATGCTTCCTTAATTTCCCTACGCATGAGTGAAAAGGGATCATCACCCATATAGTCGCGGACCCCTCCAATTAAGTTATGGTCTCCAAGGTGCAGTACCGCAAATCCTATTGTGCTCTCTTCCCCTGTGATGTCGGAAGCCACACGAGCTTTTCCGACCGCAAGCCTCTGCAACCCCGCTTCACTCAAGTCATAAATCTCGCTATTCGCCGTGTAGCACGAGATCTTTGTGGTTTCCGGATATTCCTCAAATAGTGAAGATATGGCATAGTGGGCTCCAGCCCTGAGAAGATCAATGATAGCAGGCCTGACAAAGGCCTCCCAAACCTCAGCACCGTTTTTGAATTCCGGTACATTACTTGGGGCCCTTTCAAGGATATTCAGGTATTCAGGCTCCAGATCTTTGCCGCTGACCTGCCTGGCCAATTGCAACGCTCTAGAAGCGTACTGCATTACCTGCAGTGTTTCAATGCCTGAAATGTCATCAAAGAACCAGGCACAGCTTGTAAACATGAGCATGGCATGGCGCTGCATTTCAAGAAGTTTAAGAAGCTTCACATGCTCTTCGTGTGAGAGCTCATGAACAAGGTGCGTTGACAGGAAGACCTCCAGATTCTCAGAAGACCTGTCGAGAATAACCTCGATGTAGTCATCCCTCGCCGCCCACGGATCGTTAACGTATAAGGTCATTTCTTTTTCATAAAGGGCTGCGATAGCATCCCGCAGCCAGTTCATGGCGTCGCGAAGGGGGGCACGCCACGCCTGGGTCCAGCCGGGATGCATACCCGTGTTGCACCCGCAATCGCTCTGCCACCGTTCAACGCCGTGAGCACAACTCCACGAGGTGTTCTCAAGAATCTCGACTTCGTGATCAGGAGGATGGCTTTCCAGGTATTCTCCATAGTTGGTGATTCTGGCCAGATTCTTTGATTCAATGTGATACAAGGCATAGGCAAGGGCCATATCTCCGAAGCGGTGATGGTGCCCGTACGACTCTCCATCGGTAGCAATGTGCACAAGCTGAGGTTCTTCTTTGTCGGAAAAAAGGCTGACCAGTCTCGCGGCGAGATTTTCACCGCTCTTCAAGAGGTCGCCAAAGGCGATGTCAAGGGATACCGGACCATCGTAGAAAAAGAGGGTGATTGTTCTTCCAGAGGAAAGTCGGCATTGATACGGTATCTTGGGGTCTATCCTGCTGTCGCGCACATCTTTCCACCCTTTTTCCCCTTTTTTTCGGACTCGCTTAGCTTGATGGGGCGCCAGGATGGTAAAGGTTATCCCATGCTCAGCTAAGATATCCAAGGTTTCAAGGTCAACAGCGGTTTCGGCAAGCCACATACCCTCCGGTTTCCTTCCGAAACGATGTTCAAAGTCCCGTATTCCCCAGATGACTTGTGTACGCTTGTCCCTGGCATTGGCGAGGGGCATGATTATGTGGTTGTAAACCTGTGCCATAGCGGATCCATGGCCTGAGAAATGATTTTGACTGTGTCGGTCGGCTTCGATGATTGCCTCGTATACCTCAGGTACGTGCCGTTCCATCCAGGAAAGCAGGGTAGGGCCAACGTTGAAACTCATACTCGCATAGTTGCTGACGATCTCCACGATCCTTTTCTCAGAATCCAGGATACGGGACGCCGTATTCGGTGCGTAACACTCTTCGGTTATCCTCTCGTTCCAGTCATGAAAGGGGTATGAGGAATCTTGGAGTTCAACTTCCTCCAGCCAGGGGTTTTCTCTGGGCGGTTGGTAAAAGTGACCGTGGATACAAATAGACCGGCTCATCGCGAGTTCTCCTTTTCAAACAGAGCAAAGCTCAACGGTTTAGTAGTTATGGTCGTCCCGCTCTCCCACGTTTTGGGCATTAAGGACCCAGGGCCCCCCCACTTCTTTTCGGAAGAATCAAGAATCTTCTTCCATCTTCCCCTTGGAAGCCTGATACCAGCGGTTATGTCGGTTGTGTTGAAGTTCATAACACAGAATACTTGGCTTTGATTATACCATCTGTGCAGAAACAGAAGTCGTTCTTCTTCCATCCCAGATACCTCAAGAGTCTCTTTGCTGAGATAGGCTAGGGCTGGTATTCCTCTTCGGAGCCGAATCAGTTTTCGGTAGAAGTCCAGCAAGACTTTATGCGTAAATTGCTCCCTTTTTTCCCACGTAAGCTTGCACTGCGAAAATGCCTCGAGGCTCTGCGGATCTGGAGGTTCTCCCTGCCATTGAAAGGCATGAAATTCTCCTTTTCGTCCGTCCCGAACAGCATCAATCAGATCGGGATCGGAGTGGCTCGTGAAATAAAGAAAAGGCGATTCTTCGCCGTATTCC
The DNA here is from genome assembly GCA_035527895.1 of Desulfatiglandales bacterium. Classification (GTDB taxonomy): domain Bacteria; phylum Desulfobacterota; class DSM-4660; order Desulfatiglandales; family B25-G16; genus JADFWK01. The sequence continues at coordinate 5,772 of DATKZQ010000009.1, read as the reverse complement.
TCGCCCATGAAAAGCAAGGGGATAAATGGAGACAAAAGCACGGTGCCTGCTGCCAGCTTCAGCCCTTCAAAGGAAGCCAGCGTTGCCAGTCGTTCACCGAGCATCCTGTTGCCAACCTGATCGTGGTTCTGGGCAAAGACGACGAATTGTTGAGCCGGTATGTCTCGGGAAGAGTTCCCATGTCGCCGTCGCCGGTAACGTGAATACTCTCCCGAATAAACGAACCCCTCGCGGAATGCCTTGATGAGGTGTTGGAATTCACCGAAGTCCTGATAATAACCGGATTGTTCACCGGTCAAAACCGTGTGGACGGCATGGTGAAAGTCGTCGTTCCATTGGGCGTCGAGGCCGTATCCCCCCACCTCTGGAGGATGAATTACCCGGGTGTCGTTGAGTGCACTCTCGGCAATGATGTGGATCCGGCGATTCAGCCGATCTGCCTGCCTGTGCACGGCATAGGCCAGCTTCAAGAGAAAGGGTTGGGCCGAAAAGTCCAAGATCGCATGAACAGCATCGACCCGAAGGGCGTCGATGTGAAATTCGGTGATCCAGTAGAGGGCGTTCTCTATGAACAATTGACGCACATTGTCACTATAAGGGCCGTCGAAGTTCAAGGCAGAGCCCCACGGGGTTCTGTAGCGGTCCGTAAAATAGGGGCCAAAATCGCCGAGGTAATTTCCTTCAGGGCCAAGGTGGTTATAGACGATGTCGAGTATAACGGCAAGGCCTTTCCGATGGCATGCATTCACCAAGATTTTTAAGCCTTCTGGCCCCCCGTAGGTATTTTGTACGGCAAAGGGATACGCACCGTCGTACCCCCAATTGCGGTCCCCCGGGAACTGGGCGACAGGCATGAGCTCAATCGCCGTGATACCGAGCTCCTTGAGCTCATCGAGATACGTTATCATGGCCTCAAAAGTACCTTCAGGGCTGAAAAGTCCCACGTGCAATTCGTAGATGATATAGTCCTGAAGAAAGATGCCAGGCCAAGTGCCATCGTCCCACGGGAAGTGGGTATCCACTACTTGAGACGGGCCGTGGACACCCTGCGGTTGAAATCGAGAGACGGGATCGGGGCGCTCCCGTTCTCCGTCAAGCCGGTACCGGTACAAGGAGCCTGGCGCTACACCTTCCACGATTCCATGATAATAGCCGCGCGCACCAGGTTGCAAGGGGAAGATTCGATCCTGGGAACCCATCAGGCGCACTTCAACCCTTTGGACCAGGGGAGCCCAGACGAGAAACTGACAGCGACCTTCTCCCAGATATGTGGCCCCAAGACTGAGCTCTGTGGTCACCGCTCGTCTGCCTCACACTTAAAGAACGCAGCGCCTAGTGGTGGAAGGGTGAGGTTGAGGGAATAGGGGCGACCGTGAAAGGGTATGGGAGATGCCTCAACCCCGCCCAGATTGCCATGACCGCTACCCCCATATTCCTTGGCGTCGCTGTTCAAGATCTCTCTCCAGTATCCCCCCCGAGGAATGCCGACCCTATAGTTGAGCTGGGGGACAGGAGTGAAATTGCAGACGACGAGTACGATGTCGTTAGTGGAACGCCCCTTACGGATCAGGCTGAGCGCACTGCTTTGTGAGTCGTTGCAATCGATCCACTCGAAGCCTCCGGGGTCGAAGTCACGTTCATGCAAGGCCGATTCACTTCTATAGAGCCCGTTGAGATCCTCGACCCAACGTTGAAGGCCAGAGTGGGGCGGGTAATTGACCAGGTACCAATCTAAACTCGCTTCATGATACCACTCATTCCACTGGCCGAATTCTCCGCCCATAAAGATGAGCTTTTTGCCCGGCTGGGCATACATGTAGCCGAAAAGGAGCCTCAGATTGGCAAACTTCTGCCAGTCGTCTCCGGGCATCTTCCTCAAAAGCGATCCCTTTCCGTGAACCACCTCGTCGTGGGAAAGGGGTAACACAAAATTCTCGTGGAAGGCATAAACCATCCGAAAGGTGAGCTGGTTGTGATGGTACTTTCTGTGGATAGGATCCTTGGATATATAGTCTAAGGTGTCGTGCATCCAACCCATATCCCACTTCATACCGAAGCCCAGACCTCCCACATAATTGGGCCGGGAGACCATGGGCCAGTCAGTAGACTCCTCAGCAATAGTCTGGACGTCCGGATAGTCCTTATAGACTTCCTCGTTGAAGCGGCGTAAAAAAGAGATGGCCTCCAAGTTCTCCCGGCCACCGTACTGATTGGGGATCCACTCCCCTTGCTTGCGAGAGTAATCCAGATAGAGCATGGAGGCGACGGCGTCTACACGAAGGCCATCAACATGATACTTGTCCAGCCAATAGAATGCACTGCTGGTGAGGAAACTCCGCACCTCATCGCGGCCATAATTAAAGATAAAACTATCCCAATCTGGGTGAATACCTTTGCGAGGATCGGCATGCTCATAGAGGTGCGACCCGTCGAAGAAACCCAGCCCGTGTTCGTCAGTGGGAAAATGTGAAGGCACCCAGTCCATTATCACGCCGACCCCGTGTTGGTGTAAGTAATCGATCAGGTACATAAAGTCCTGGGGTTTCCCGTATCGGCTCGTGGGGGCAAAGTATCCTACGGTCTGGTACCCCCAGGAGCCATAGAAGGGATGCTCCGTGACGGGCAGAAACTCCACATGGGTGAACCCCATGCGAGCGACGTATTCAGCCAGCTTGGGGGCCATTTCGCGGTAGGTCAGAGGGCGGAAGTTCTCTTCGGGTACCCGCATCCAAGAGCCCAGATGCACTTCGTAAATTGCCATGGGAGCATCCGAAGCGTTGCGGTCGTGGCGTATCGACATCCATTCCCGGTCCCCCCAGGTGTATTCCAAATTCGCGACGATAGAGCCCGTCTTGGGTGGGACTTCGTTACAAAATGCGAAAGGGTCGGCTTTGTCCGCCCGGTAGCCCTTGTACCGGGACATGATGTAGTACTTGTAGATCGTGCCGTGTTCCATGCCCGGGATGAATCCTCCCCAAATCCCTGACTGTCCAAGAAGGCGCAGCGGATGGCTGGATTTATCCCATGCATTGAAGTCCCCTATGACGAACACCTGCTCTGCGTTGGGAGCCCATACAGCAAAATAAGTTCCCACCCGACCGTCAACGGTCATCAGGTGGGCTCCCAGTTTATCGTAAAGTCGGAAGTGACTCCCCTGGTTGAACAGGTAGAGATCATTGTCGGTCAGAAGCCCTACGTCGTAACGGACCGGTTCTCTGGGCTTTTCTTGCCGGGCCTTTTTGCTGATTTTCTTTGCTGCCATTGCGGATCTCCCCCCTTCCTTTTTGAACGAGCTCCGTGCAATTAACCGGCGCTTCTCAGTTGCCGGAGGATACCCTGCAGGGGAATTCGTATCCATTCTGGCCGGTTGTTGAGCTCATAGCCTACTTCGTAAATCGCTTTCTCCAGCAGATAGATGTCGATGAGTACCTGAAGCTCTTCGCGCGTCCGAGGAAGAAAGCCCCCCTGGGCAGCCACTTCGAGGTATGCCTTCAAGAACAAGACGCTCACCCAGGAATGCCAAAACTCAACCCAGGACTCCAGATAGGAGAAGTCCTCGGACCGGATCAATCCAGCTTTCTGTTGCGCAAAGAGTGCGGCATAGGCCGCATAGTGGAATGATCGAAGCATTCCTGCTACATCGCGAAGGGGCGAGCGCTTGATTCGGCGCTCGCTGATAGGCCGGGCCGGCTCCCCCTCAAAGTCGATAATGACGAAGTCCTTGCCGGTATATAAGACCTGCCCCAAGTGATAATCACCGTGGCAACGGATCCTCATCGCCGTGATCTTCCTTTCCGTAACGGATCTGAAACGGTTGAGAATCTCGGCTTGCCGCTCAAGGATCGTCTCAACTTTCGGTCGCACCGGATCAGGCAGATTTCCCAGGCGTTGGTGCAGGACGTGGAAGACATTAGCTGCCAGATTGCGCATCGATTGGTAAAGAGCACGTTGATAGAGCTTCGAGAACGGTTCAGGCGCAAAGACTGGATCAGCAGGAGCCGATGCCAGCATAACGTGGAGTTCAGCCGTGCGTTGGCCAAGAAGCCGGGCGGCCTCCGCATAGGGCCCGATCTTTTCGAACACCTCTTCAGGAGGTTCCGTAGCCACTAGTTCCAGCAATGGTTCCGAAGTAAGTCCGGCATTCGGCACTTCGGTGGGCTGCGCCAAGATTTGCTCAAAGAAGCGGCCCAACACGTCGAGCGTATATTCCCACGCATCTCCCTGATTGGGTACCAAGGCTTGGAGAATAGCGAGCGTCATGGGATCTTCCCCGCCCCTTTGGTACTCGATGGCGCCTGCAACTGGAGGGATATTGCCGAAGCCCTTTTCCGTCAGAAACCGGCCGATCTCGAGATCGGGGTTTACTCCGGCATGAAGACGCCGAAACAGCTTCAGAATGAAGCGATCTCCGTAGAGAACTGAGGTATTGCTCTGTTCGGCCTTCAGGATTGACGGCTCCAGCACGACGTCAGCCGTGCCTTGAATCTTGTGAAAGGCCCGCGTCGGCTTGGCCATCAGTTCCCCCTCGACTCCCTTTGGTCTCCGCCGACGTACGATCAATTCCAGCAACGCATCGCAGAATTGCCTGTCGACCGTTGCATCATAGATGACCCCTTCCTGGCCGGTACTCGTGATACGGAGTCGAGCATATACTGCGTGCGGATAGTCATGAATGATTGTGTCAGCTAGCTCCCCGGCGCCGTATGTCATGGGAAGGACGTAGACCTCACCGTCCTCATCCGTGTACTCTACTTGTACCAAGGTAATATAGGCCGTAGATGATCCATTGACGATAGGGATGACTTCTTGAATTCTAGTCGATTTGATGGAACGGGCCTTCCCTCCAAACCAGCGCCTCCCTTCCATATAGTTCGGCAAAACACCCTCCAAGGCCCCTTTCTCCTTACCCCGAAAGACGTCGTCCCACCTGCCGGCCACGATGAGAATGGGGAGCTGCAACTCTCCAGTCGTCAAAAGAACCTGCTCAGGATGCTGGGGAACGAGTGAGAACCAGTAAAAGTCGCGCGGGCCCAGAGTAAAGAAGTAGGGGAAGCCCCCTATGGGAGGAAACCGTGTCTGACCAAATATTTCAAGGGGCACCATCCCCTGATAGGCAGAGAGGTCCAACTCGGCACACTGAACGAAGCGCGAGAGGTTCGCAACGACAAGGATCCGCTCGTCCTGGTAGTTCCTGATGAAGGTGAAGATCTTGCGATTTTCGGGATGCAGGAATTCTATGGTTCCCCTTCCAAAGGCCTTGTAATGTCTCCGTACCGCGATACGCCGCTTCATCCACCACAGGGGTGAATGGGGGTTGTTCTGCTGTACTTCCACATTAATGGTCTCATAGTGGTACTCTGGATCGACGATGACCGGTAAATAGAGCTTTTGTGGATTTGCCCGGGAGAAACCAGCGTTTCGATCGCCACTCCACTGCATCGGGGTGCGCACACCATTGCGATCGCCCAGATAAATGTTGTCACCCATACCGATTTCATCGCCCTGGTAGATGATGGGCGTGCCCGGCAATGAGAGGAGCAGTCCGTTCATGAGCTCAATTCTTCTCCGGTGATTTCCCAAGAGCGGCGCAAGGCGGCGACGTATTCCAAGATTAAGTCGCATTTGGGGATCTTGTGCGAAAACCCGGTACATGTAGTCCCGCTCCTCATCGGTGACCATTTCGAGGGTTAGCTCATCGTGGTTGCGAAGAAAGAGCGCCCACTGACAAGATTCTGGAATTGGAGGCGTCTGCTCCAAAATATCGATGATGGG
>DATKZQ010000008.1:0-5086 GCA_035527895.1 Desulfatiglandales bacterium | reverse complement strand
CAGGAGGTCTGAGGGATGGCAACGAAAATCGATTTAAGAAAAGAACTCAAGCATCTCTATAATCCGTCCTCAAAGCAGATTGCTATCGTGGACGTCCCCGAGATGAATTTTCTCATGATCGACGGCACGGGAGACCCCAATACCTCGGTGGCATATCGAAATGCGGTGGAGGCCCTCTTCGCCGTGTCGTATACCCTTAAATTCATGGTTAAGAAGGGTGAACCGGCCGTTGATTATGGCGTGATGCCCCTTGAAGGCCTTTGGTGGGTTGACGATATGACCCAGTTCACCATGAGCGACAAAGATGCCTGGAAGTGGACATCGATGATTATGCAGCCGGAGTATATCACAGCGGAGTTATTTCAAGAGGCACTCAGACAGGTGAAAAAAAAGAAGGCACTTCCCGCGCTCTCTGGCATGAGATTTGAATGTTTTCACGAGGGTCAGGCAGCACAAATTCTGTATTTTGGTCCATACTCCGATGAGGGCCCAACCATCGAACGGATCCACCGTTTCATCATGGAGCAAGGCCACCGGCTGCGAGGCAGGCATCATGAGATCTATTTGAGCGATCCCAGGAGAACTGCCCCACCAAAGCTCAAAACGATTATTCGGCAGCCCTTTGATTGGCTCGCCCCGTAGCTTCAAGGTTGGTCCCGCGGAAAAGAGGTGTTACAGCCAACGAGACATGAAACAGCAAGACATGAGGTGCTAACCATGGTAAACACAAAAACCCCGCTTAAAGTCGTGTCCATCGTGGGTGCAGTCCTGTTACTGCTGATGAGCAGCGCTGAGGGCCGAATCAAGATGGTTGCGCTCCCCGAACGGGGTAAAACCATTATCCGTCTCGATAATCCCCAGGCTACCCTGATCGAGGAGGAACGGGTCCTTACCCTTCAGAAGGGGCCCAATCAAGTGGACTTTTCGTGGAAAGGGGTGAGTATCGATGCCGACTCCATCAGGCTCACCGTCCTCTCCAATCCCGACAAGGTCAACCTGCTCAGCGTGAGTTATCCCCCCAATGAAGCCGCCCTGGTGTGGGAGATTTCAAGTGTCGATGCCTCGGAGGTTACGGTGCGCATCAGCTATCTGCTCTCGTTTATCGATCGGCTGACCACCTACAAGGCAGTAGCCGACAAGAAAGAGACAAAGGTCAACCTGAAGAGCTTTCTGGTGCTCCGTAATTTCTCGGGCGAGGATTTCGATAACGCCTCGGTGCTCTTGGGTAGCGGTCAGTCTTCCGAGGAAAGCATCAGCCACGAAGAGACCAAGCAATTGCTTTTCCTGGACAGGGACGGTGTACCCATCGAGAAGATCTGGACCTTTGATGCCGGGAAGCTTCCATGGGATCCGGAGAAGATTGATACTAACGTGGGCATCCCTGTAATCTACAGAATAAAGAACGCTACAACAGCCAGCCTTGGTCAGTTTGCCCTTTCGGAGGGGAAGGTGCGGGTCTTTCAGGAGGACGGATACGAGAGCACCATCTTCCTGGGAGAAGACGCCACCACGGTGGTACCTGTTGGCGAAGACATGGACGTATATATCGGCGACAGCCGTGATATTGTCGTAACGCAGCGCAAGATGCGAGATGAACGGATTAATGTCCGCAGAAACAAGAAAAACCAAGTCGCCCTTTACGACACCGACGAGCTGATCAAGGCGACCATAGAGAACTTCAAGGACAGGCCGGCAAGGCTTACCATGATTCAACATATCCCCGGGCAATGGGACATGGAGGAGAGCACCCTCCCATACAAGCGCAAGGACGCCTCCACCCTGGAATTCGAGATCGCCTTGCCTGGTCATGGCAAGACCGAGCTCTCCATGCACTTTCATCGCCGAAACGTTCGTCCATAGGAGGTGATACCATGACACGGAAGCTTATACTGTTCGCGACAATCGCATTACTGCTGGGATATGACCTTGCCTCGGCCAAGGTGGACCTGGTTATCCTCCCAAAACGCGACACCGTGCAGCTTACCATATATAACTCAGCGGACCTGACCTTAGTAAGGGAAAGAAGGGCCCTCACCCTGAAGAGCGGCCTCAATAGCCTCCAGTTCTCCTGGGCCAATACGCTCATTGATCCCACCAGCCTGGACATGCTGCCCTCAATGCATGCCGATCAGATCGATATCCTTGATCTTACCTTCCCTCCCCGGGTGCGTAATCTCGGTCTGTGGCATGTCAAAAGCCGGATCAGCGGCAAGGTGCCCGTGGAAATCAACTATCTGACAAGCGGTCTCTCATGGCGCGCCTTCTACATGGGAACCCTGAGCACCGATGAAAAGGTCATGCGCCTGCAGGGCTACGTGCGCGTTACTAATAACAGCGGTGAAGATTATGAAAACGCCCAGGTTCGTATGATTGTCGGCAAGATTCATCTCATCGACAGGATCGTCGATCTGGGGCGCAGGCAATATCCATATGATCGCCCCGGCCCCGCCGCGGCAATGCCAAAAGGGAGAATAGCCGCAGCTGAGGAGGAAACGGCAGAGGTCAAACGCGCGTACGTGCAAGCTGAGAAGGTAGCCTTAGCCAGGCCCAAGGAGATCAAAAAGGAGGGGCTCAGCGAATACTTCTTGTACACGATCGAGGGAACCGAAACCATTCCCCACGGGTGGTCCAAGCGACTGCCCAGCTTTGCCGTTGATGAGGTTCCCGTTGTCAACCTTTACAAATATGAAGAGGAGCGGTACGGCAATCAGGTCGTGCGCTTTCTGAGTTTCAAGAACGATACAGAGCACAACCTGGGAGACACGCCCATTCCGGGCGGCACCTTGAAGGTCTACCGCACGTTAGACGAATCGGCTCATCTGTCCTATGAAGGACAGTCCAGTTTCAAGTATATTCCCGTGAATGAGGATGTTGAGTTGAGCCTCGGCCCCGTTGCCAACGTGATCCTAAAGCCCACGCTCATGGATTTTAAGACCGATCGATATCTCTTTCACGACAACGGCAACATCAGCGGCTGGGATGAGATCCGAACCTTCGAGGTGGAAGTCAAGAATACCCGCGATATCCCGATAAAGGTAGAGGTGACGCGGAACTTCGGTACCTCATCGTGGGACCTTACCAAGTCCGGGGATTTTGGCACCTTTAAGAAGGTAGACCTCGACACGGTCAAATTCACCCTCATGCTCAACGGGCATGAGATAAAGCGATTCACTTACATCCTAACGACCCATCACGGACAGCGCGCAGACTAACAGGGGGAGATATCCCGCCCCCATTTCAGCCTATGACTGGGGATAGAAAAGGGCCCTCACTGTCCAGATCAGACCGTCGAAAACCCCTTGCTCAGCAGGGACCATAACTTCATGGCCCTGTGACGCTGCCCCCCATTTACGGGCCGAGCCAACCGACCTCCAATCCCGAGGGTCTGATTCTTTTCGTTTGCAAAAGAAATCCTCACCTGATAACCTTCCGCCCTGGAATAGCCTCGTTACATGTTCGGCAGGATTCAACCCTGAGATTATCGTGGGTCGGGATTGGAAGATTACTAAATTTCACCACCATCCCCTTGAAGATCCAGCATTCCCTGAAGCAATACTGATTATACAATGACGGAGAGGAGTTTGAAGCGTGAAGAGGATCGCCATACTCCCCGGCGACGGCATCGGTCCGGAAGTCATGCACGAAGCGGTCAAGGTGCTCGATGCAGCGCAGGAGAGGTTTTCGTTTGAACTGGCCTACGAGTTGGCCGATGTGGGCGGATGCGCCATCGACAAGTACGGAGAAGCCTTGCCCCAACAAACCTTGCGCCTCTGCGAATCAAGTGATGCTATTCTCTTCGGGTCCGTGGGAGGCCCTCAATGGGAGGGCCTGCCGCCCGACAAACAGCCGGAGAGGGCCGCGCTCCTGCATGTGCGAAAACATTTTGACCTGTTTTGTAACCTGCGGCCTGCCAGGGTGTTTAAGGCCCTGGCCGGCGCTAGCCCGCTGCATCCTGTTATAATAAAAGAGGGGTTCGATATTCTCGTGGTCAGGGAGCTTACCGGCGGTATCTATTTCGGACAACCGAAGGGCAGACAAGGCAGCGGCCCAGGCGAGAGGGCATTCGATACGATGGTGTATACCAGGCAGGAGATAGAGCGAATTGCCAGGATGGGCTTCGCCTTCGCCCGGGGCAGGAGGAAAAGGGTCACCTCTGTGGACAAGGCAAACGTACTGTCAACCATGGTATTCTGGAGAGAGGTGGTCAGCGAGATCGGCGAAGAATATGGGGATATTGAGCTCAATCATATCTACGTGGATAACGCCACCATGCAGCTTATCAAAGACCCACACCAGTTCGATGTGCTCCTGTGCGGGAACATGTTCGGAGATATCATCTCCGACGAATGCGCCATGCTCACCGGTTCAATCGGCCTGTTGTCCTCCGCCAGCGTCAACGAGAGCAGATTCGGGCTCTATGAGCCGGCCGGCGGTTCGGCCCCTGATATAGCCGGCAGGGGGATTGCCAACCCCATCGCCCAGATCCTGTCGGCGGCCATGCTCTTGCGGTACAGCCTCGATCTGGCAGAAGCTGCCGACGCCATAGAGGGGGCTGTTGCCGGGGTATTGGAGGCCGGCATCCGTACCGCCGACATAGCCCTCGACAAAAGTAAAGCTGTTGGAACCTCGGAAATGGGAGATGCAGTGGTGGAGCGAATCCTCAGGTAGGTAACGAGCACCTTATTTGCTGAAAACCGGTTTCTTGATATCGTTAGCTAACCCCGATAACAGGAATTTCGAAGCACGAAACAAATCCAAAATAATAATGCTCGAATGTTCAAAACAATGGATTTAGGTCACGTGTGATATCCCTCATTTACATTCAGTTTTGGTCATTTGAACTTGATAATTCCCTGCAGCTTGTCGAAGCGAAGTGTAGATCCCGTCAAATCGGGGCTGCAGGGTGACAACATAGTTCCTCCCCCTTGATGGGGGAGGCCTGCCCTGTTAAATGGGGTGGTAGAAGCTGTCATAAGGAAAATAGATACTCATAGAATAGATAAATAGATAGGTTACAAATTCTTCGCCATCTTTATTTAACAGGGTGAAGTGGGGGTGATAAAATGTTTGGTCACCCTCCCCTTTA
>DATKZQ010000007.1:0-24820 GCA_035527895.1 Desulfatiglandales bacterium | reverse complement strand
AAGGGAACTGAATGCCTTGTCAAGAAACTGTTTGGCAAGCGCGGAATTTACTCGGACAATTTGATTGACGTTTCAAGGGCTTTCTGTTAAATTCCGTCTGAACTACTCCCCGGTAGCTCAGTTGGTAGAGCGGGTGGCTGTGTAACGCAGCTTCCGCGAGAAATCGTGGTTGAAAAATCGGGTGAATTCAGGGAAGCCTGCCCTTCACGGCATGTGAAGAATGGTAATCCTGAGCCAAGCCCTGGGTTATCGTTATTCAGGGAAGGTGCAGAGACTAGAGCTTCGGCTCGTACTCTTCGAGACAAACTCGGAGGGGAAGCGCCCGACACCCTCAGCTCCAGTTTTGGGGACGGGTGATGAGATAGTCCAAGCCTGGTAGAAATACCAGGGCACTTGTAACCACTTGGTCGGCGGTTCGAGTCCGTCCCGGGGAGCCATTTCGACTCAAAAAGGGCACTAAGAGTGCCCTTTTTTCGCTCAAGGTCTCCGACCGAAGAGCAATTAAGAGTCGAAATGGCCCTGAGCTTGATCTGAGCCTGTCGAAGGTCTTGTCGAGGGGCCAGTATCAAGCAGGCTATGGATTCTCTATTTTTTATGAATAGGTGAAGATACACGTATACACTTGACATATGCATGGCATTGTCCTATTGTGATGTTTAGATAGAGTCAATCCATGGCTTAATTGGTAATTCGAGCAAACAGGGGGTTACTCATGAAGACGGTCAATGCGCTCAGGATCAGAAACAATCTCGGAGAAATCCTTGATATGCTGAACAAAACAGGTGACCCTATTCTTGTGAGCAAAGGCAGGGAAATCAGGGCTGTGCTCATCACGCCGGATCAGTTCAAGAAAAGGTTTTTGGACTATCAGGCAGAAGAACAGAAAAGACAACTGCTTGAAACCATTGAGGCGTTACAGGGTGATCGGGTGGAGAAACAGGACAGTGTCCAAGTACTTCGGGAATTGCGGGGTTATGGGAGATGATCTGGATTCTTGATGCCTCGGTAGCGGTTCGCTGGTTTCTCAAGGACGAAAACCACCCCAATGCTGATGCTGTGCTCCGGAGATTGATCGATTACCCTGAGTTTTTTGCTGTACCCGAGTTATTCTCCTTTGAGGTCTATGCGGTACTGTGCCGTGTTCATCCCTCGGGGCATACAGCTTTTATAAAGGGAGTTATCCCCATCCTGAATGGAGGGATTCTCAGACAGCCCATGACAGAAAGCTTGGCCACCCAGGCAAGCAGGTTCGTGAGAAAAGGCCTGACCGGGTATGATGCTTGCTACGCAGCTCTTGCCAGCGAAATGAAAGGCAGGTGGCTAACCTTTGACCGAAAGGCGCACGGGGTTCTATCTCGCGAGGGGATCTCGCACGACCTGACAAGGGCTTTACCACGGGATTGGTCATGAAGATCCGTTGGAAGCTTGTGAAATCTGCAAAAAGCTGAAAACCTCCTCAAAAGAGGTGCATGAGATCAAGGTTCACGCAGCCATACCCCCGCTTCAGTGAATGTTTTCAACAACCGCCGCAATCCCCAACCCACCCCCGCCGCAGATCGTTTCCAGTCCATAGCGGGAGCCTCTCCGTTTCATCTCATGGAGTAACGTGACCAATCGCATGGCACCGGTAGCAGCGATGGGGTGGCCGAGTGAGATACCCGAGCCATGAACATTGATCTTGGTATCGAAGTCTTCTTGTTTCATGCCCATGAGCCTGGCATCGGCCAGGGTCTGCACGGCAAAGGCCTCCTGGATCTCGATGAGGTCTATATCAGCAATGGTAACCCCGGCCTTGTTGAGGGCTTTATCCACTGCCGCAGGCACGGCAGGATAGGTAAGGGTGGGATCGGCACCGGCAGTGGCACAGGACCTGAAAAAAGCCATGGGCTCCAGGCCCAGTTTCTTAGCCTTGGTCTCGCTCATAAGCACCACCGCAGCGGCCCCATCGTTTTCGGTTGATGAATTACCGGCGGTGCACACCCCATCGGGGTAAACCGGGCGTAATTTAGCTAGCTTTTCCAGGGTTGTATCTCTCCGGGGCGGTTCATCGGTCGTGAAGAGCAGTGGCTCGCCTTTTCTTTGGGGAAGGGGGATGGGGACAATTTCATCGGTGAATATCCCCGAATCAATGGCGGCAATGGCCTTGTGCTGGCTTCGAAGGGCCCATGCATCTGCCTCCTGGCGGGTAATCTTCTCCTTCTTCGCCGCCGTTTCCGCCCAGGTCATCATGGAATTGAGCTCACCATAACGCTCAATGGGCTGGGACATGACTCTCGCTCGCTGAATCCGGTCATACAGCGGTATCCCCCACATGGAAAGGGCCCCGTGTCCCCTGGGCATAAAGCCCCACTTGCCGTCGGTCTTTCCCCCCAGGCCCCACTTGGTATCCCCGGGGATGTAGAGTTCGGCCTGGCTCATGCTCTCCATGCCCCCGGCAACGATAATGTCGGCGTTACCGGTTTGGATCTTCATGACACCGAAGAAGACGGCATCCAAACCGGAGCAGCAGCGACGGTCTAATGTTACCCCGGGAACCTCATGGGGCCAGCCGGCCTCCAAAAGGGCCATCCTCGCACCGTTTGCACATTCGCCGTTTTGATAGGACTGGCCCATGATCACATCATCGACCCAGGCGGGCTCGATGTGGGCCCTGGTGATGACCTCATTGAGAACGAGGCTTGTTAGTTTGTATACGGGAATATCTTTGAGTGCGCCCCCGTACGAACCGATGGGGGTGCGTAAGCCAGTTATGATGAGAACGTTTTCCACTTCAGATATCCTTTCCTTTTGCTTTCCCATGTCATTTTCCTTTGTACTCAGGTCTTCTCTTTTCGATAAATGCCCGGGCGCCTTCTTTCATATCCTCGGTGGCGGTGAGGGCCGCCCAGAAATCCGATTCAAGCTCCAGCCCGGCAGCGAGGGGAAGATCCTGGGTTCTGTTGAGCACCTTTTTCGCTGCCGCAACAGCCAGAGGGCCTTTTTTCATGATAGTCGCTGCCAGGTCCATGGCAGCATCCATGAGGTCAGTGTCCGGGACGACGTTTTCAATCAAACCGTATCTGAGGGCCTCACGGGCGTCGATCATCGCTCCCGTGTAGGTGAGCTCCTTGAGTTTGCCGAGCGGTATATGGGAGCGTGCTCGCTGGGTGCCGCCGTTTCCCGGGAATACCGATAGATTTACCTCGGGGAAACCAAACTTGGCGCTCTCAGTGGCATACCGAATGTCACAGCACAGGGCCAGCTCAAGACCCCCACCCAGGCAAAAGCCGTGGATCGCTGCGATGACCGGCCACTGGAAGTTCTCTACCATTGCGTATATCTGGTGACTGCGAGTCACCCGCCTCTTGGCTGTTTCGGGGGTTAGCTCCAGAAATCCCTTAATATCGGCACCTGCGGCAAAGGCCTTTTCACCGGCTCCCCGAAGTATGACGACCCTGATGTCCTTTCGGCGATCATCGAGCTCCATAAATGCTGTGCCGATGGCCTCCTTGGTGGCACCGTCGAGGGCATTCATGGGTGGGTGGTCGATGGTGACGATGGCTACCAGATCCTTCATTTCATAGTGTGCCAGTTTTTGAGCCATCTAGCCCTCCTTTCGGCCCCCATCTTCGTGGTACTCGTACCAACCCTTGCCGGTTTTGCGGCCAAGGTTCCCGGCTTTCACCTTGTGCCGCAAGATGGCCGGGGGATACCAGTAGGGATCCTTGGTGGTTTCGTATATAGACATGAGCGCACCGTAGGTTACATCCAAACCGACCATATCACCGATCTCAAAGGGGCCCATTTTCCGGCCGGAGGCGAGTCTCAGGCCTTTATCGATATCCTCCACGGTGGTGACTCCCTCCTCGACGAGACGCATGGCCTCCAGATTGGCGCGGAAGTTGATGCGGTTGATGACAAAGGCGGGTACATCTCGCCGGACTAAGATCGGCTCTTTCCCTAGCTGACGGACAAAAGTCTCACCAGCAGCGAAGGTCTCATCACTGGTGGCCATCCCTCGAATCACTTCTGCAGCTGCCATCATCGGGACCGGCGAGAAGAAGTGAATGCCCACAACCTTATCGGGACGGTTGGTGACCGAGGCCAACTCGGAGATAGAGATGGCGCTCGTGTTGGTGGCCAGAATAGTATCCTTCTGGCAGGCCTCATCGAGTTTCCGGAAGATCTCCTGTTTGAGCTCCACGTTTTCAAAGACAGCCTCGATGGCCAGATCGGCATCGCTACCGTTAGAGAAATCAAGAGCTGTTGAGATTCGGTTGAGAATAGTTTCTTTGTCCTCGGTGAGTTTCCCTTTTTCGACGAACCTGGAGACCGACCAGGTGATGTTCTTGAGGCCCGTATCAATCGCCTCCTGGCTAATGTCGTTTAAGACCACGGTAATGCCGGATTGAGCGCATACTTGTGCGATGCCGCTGCCCATGAAGCCGGCGCCGACTACAAATACCTTCTTCATTTTCATAGCACAACTCCTTTAGCATTATCTATGTGTTCAAGAATGAGGTATGTTTTTCGTGTATACAGAGGGTGAGCCAGTTTCTTGCATAAATGCCTTAAGCTCCGCCAGGCTCTTAATCACCAGCTGAACCCCAAAAACAGATTCTACGTTGTGTCGAGCAGAGGCACGGACCTGACTCATGGATACCTCACGTGAGAGCTCCCGTCCCAGAGAGGTCATTCCGATACCGGAAAGTCCACAGGGATGAATCCAGGAAAAGGGTGTGAGCGAGGTATTAACATTCAGCGCAAGGCCATGGAAGCTCACCCCTCGGCGAACGGCAACCCCGATGCTCCCCAGCTTATTGTTACCGATCCAGACTCCTCGGTTCTTGGGATTTTGCTCTGCCTTGACTCCGAAGTCCGCAGCAGTCCGGATCATCACCTCCTCCAGGGCGGTCACATAATCTGCCACGCCGAGCCCTGCGGCCCTGAGATCTATGATAGGATAAACAACGAGCTGCCCGGGTCCATGAAAGGTGATATCACCGCCCCGTTCCACGTGGACTACGGTGATTCGCTCTTTTTCCAAGAAACTCTCGGATACCATCAGGCCGTCCAATCCACCCCGGCGACCGAGGGTGAACACCGGATGATGTTCCAGGAATAAAACGATGTCTCTGTCTATGATCCCATTCTTTCTTGCGGCTACAAGGCTGTGCTGGAGGTCCCATGCCTCTCGGTACTCCACCGCGGGAAGATCCACGCAGTAGCATTGCCTACCTTTCGGGACAGACTGAAGGCTATCTTGGTTATGGTGCAATGCATGGCTCATTAAAAGAGCGCCTTACTATTAGCCAAAAATTGGGCACATTTCAACCGGCAAGACAGGGATGCCGTGCCGCCGCTGTTTCGTCGAGCCTCCGCACTTTGCATTTTTGTGGCGCTTGCCGAAGTCGTTCCGGATCTTGTTGCGCCTCATTAGCTATGGCTTTACATGCCTCGACAAACAGATCTAGATCCTCTTTCGACTCGGTCTCCGTGGGTTCGATCATGATGGCGCCGTCTACGACCAGTGGAAAATACACGGTCGGTGGATGAAAACCGTAATCCATCAGGCGCTTTGCCATGTCCAACGTCAAAATTTTGTATGGGTGCTGAAATTTGTCGGAGAACACGCACTCGTGCATACAGGGCCTGTCGTAGGCGAGATGGAATGTCCCCTTTAACATCTCCTTCATGTAATTAGCGTTTAGTACGGCGAGCTGGCTTGCCCGCTTAAGGTTCTCCGCGCCCATGCTTCGAATATAGCTGTAGGCCTTCACCATGACCCCGAAGTTTCCATAAAAGGCGTGCACCTTGCCGATGGATTCCGGAAAATCCTCAGAGAGAATATATCGGCCCTTTTCCTCTGTAACGCGAGGCACCGGCAAATACGGTTCAAGTTTCGTTTTCACGCACACGGGACCGGAACCGGGACCACCCCCTCCGTGAGGCGTCGAGAAGGTCTTGTGGAGGTTGAGATGCAGCACGTCAACGCCGGCTCTGCCCATATCGGCGATTCCCATGACGGCGTTCATGTTGGCGCCATCGCCGTAAACGAGCCCACCCTTTGCATGGACGATTTCAGCTATCTCCCTAATATTTTCCTCAAACAGGCCCAGAGTATTGGGATTGGTTACCATGATTCCCGCTGTGTCTTCGTCCATGACCCCGGCAACTGCCTCGGCGGAAAGCATGCCCTGTTCGTTGGATCTTACCGGCACCGGGCTGTAACCGCAGAGAGCCGCACTGGAAGGGTTGGTGCCATGGGCCGTATCGGGGACGATGATCTTTGAGCGGCGCATGCCTTTGCTTTTGTGAAAGGCGTGAATGAGGAGCATCCCCGTCAGTTCACCCTGGGCTCCCGCCGCAGGCTGGAGAGACACCGCATCCATACCGGTTATTTCCGCCAGGAATCGCTCTAGGGCATGCATGAGCTTGAGCGCACCCTGGGATACAACTGGGGGCAGCAAAGGATGTGCCGCAGCGAAGCCTGGAACCCGGGCCTGTTTTTCGTTGATCTTTGGGTTGTATTTCATGGTGCATGAGCCCAAGGGGTACATGCCCGTATCGACCCCGAAGTTCCACTGTGAGAGTCTCGTATAATGGCGGACAATGTCTACTTCACTGAGATCGGGGAGGTCTAATTCGTCAAGGGTAAGGCCTTTATCGAGGGGGCGAGAGTCAACGTCGCGGCGGGGCTGGGAGAAGCCGGACCTACCGCGTCTCCCCTTTTCCCAGAGCAGAGGTTCATTCAGTATCAGTCCTGTGGTACCTAACGATTCTTTCATGAGATCACCTCCCTGACAAGGGCGTCCATATCCTCCTTGGATTTTGTTTCTGTCGCGCACAAAAGGTAATGATGAGCCAGCTCAGGGTAGTATGGCTCCAGGGAAAGGCCTGCGACTATCTTTTTAGCGAGCAGGTGCTCATACGTTCTGTGAAAATCCGTTGGGCATTCCACCACAAATTCATTGAACGTGGGGGTCTCAAAGCTTATGGTGAACCCTGCCTTGCGTAGTTCTTCTTTGAGATACTCTGATTTGTCATGGTTTAAAAGCGCGAGCTCGCGCATGCCCCTACCCCCCAGCGAGGCCATATACATGGCGGCTGCCAAGGCACAGAGGCTGTTGTTGGTGCAGATATTGGAAGTGGCTTTTTCCCGGCGGATGTGCTGTTCTCTGGTGGCAAGGGTCAAAACAAAGCCACGTTTTCCATTCAGGTCGGTTGTCTGGCCAACCAACCGTCCTGGCATGCCCCGTACATATTTCATCCTGCTGGCGAACATCCCCAGTCCCGGTCCGCCAAACGACTGCGGAATACCCAGGCTCTGTCCCTCTCCACATACAATGTCGGCACCCTGGCTCCCAGGGTTTTTGAGGAGCCCGTATGCGAGGGGCTCGGTAAATGAGGCAATGAAAAGAGCATCTTTGGCGTGAGCACGTTCACCCACGGCTTCAAGATCCTCAATGCATCCGTAGAAGTTGGGAGACTGTACGGCAACGGCAGCGAGATTGTCGAGGTCCTCTAGGAGGGAGAGGTCGGTCGTGCCGTTTTCAAGGCGGGGGAGCTCTATCAGATCATATCCGGTAGGTCCGAGATAGGTCTGGACGACACGACGGTAAAGAGGATGAATCAGGCTCGATAGAGCGACTCTGTTCTTTCGGGTTGTTCGAATAGCCATGAGCAGTGCTTCGGCAAGAGCGGAAGCCCCGTCGTAGAGCGACGCGTTTGCTACCTCCATCCCCAGAAGCCGTGCAGTAAGGGTCTGGTACTCGTACATGGCCTGAAGCGTTCCCTGGCTGAGTTCAGGCTGATAGGGGGTATACGAGGTGACGAACTCGGAGCGGGTGAGCAAGAAGGACACCGATTCAGGGATAAAATGCTCGTAGCTGCCGGCGCCGATGAAAACCTTGTATTCAGGGGACACGCCCATGGTGGCGGAAAGACCACTCATCAGCTCGTTCAATTCCCACTCGCTTATTGGCTCCGGCAGGTTGAGATTGCCCTGGTAACGGCAATCTTCAGGTACAGTCGAGAAGAGTTCGTCGAGGCTGTTTTTTCCGATAACCTCCAACATTGCGGCTATTTCATCGGCGGTATGGGGGAGATAACGCATTACGCTTGTCCTTTCAAGGTTTCAAGGTAAACGTCCTTTATCATGAGGGCCTCGAATTCGGCCGCATCGCTCGGTTGCACCTCGATCATCCACCCATCTCCGTACGGATCTTTGTTGACGAGTTCAGGGGATTTCTCGAGGGCCGAGTTCACCGCAAGAATTGTTCCCCCAACAGGCATATACAATTCTGCAACGGCCTTCACGGATTCAACGGTTCCGAACTGCTGGCCCTTGTCAAAGGAATCGCCTGCCTGAGGCAGCTCCACATACACGATATCGCCGAGCTGGTCCTGGGCATAGTCGTTGATGCCGGCCTTTGTCTTCTCGCCTTCTACACGAGCCCATTCATGATCTTCTGTGTATCGCACATGATCAGGTAATTGCAGTTCGTTAACCTCTTTCATAAGTATTCCTCCTGTTTCTAACGTTATATGCTACGGCAACTGCGCAGTGAAGTCTGGAAGACGGTTATCAAAAATTTCGATATCCTTGTCTGCAAAATCCATCAGTAAGCCATAAAAGATTTTGGCCCCTTCTCGCCTAGTTGCTATATCACAACTGTAAATCAAAGCCAAACCGAATTTGGTCTCCTCCAAGTCCGGCAAAATAGCTCGATCATGAACGGTACTTCCTTCTAAGTCCGAGTCCTTGAGGAATATGTTCTGAGTAGGTTTTCGCTTGCCTTTAAAGGCCTTCCCGCGAACAGGTGGTTTGTCGAAGCTTGTCCGAGTGAGTTGAAAACGGATGACTCTGGGAATAGGGGTGATGTCAAAAAAAGAAGACGTGATGGGGGAAAGCTATCATGGGTTTCCCGTGGCACTGGTGTTGTGATTACAGTGGTTCCAAGATACAGACAAAGGGAGAAACCGTTTTCACAAAACATAAGGCACTTTCAGATTGTAGTTCTTGTAGACTACAAAGGTCTCCACAGATCGGACATCCTTTATGCGTGAAACCTCCTTCGTGTAGAATTCCAGCAAACTGAAACTCTCATTGAGGAGTATTATCAAAATGAGATCATACTTCCCAGTCACAACGGATGCAGAGACAACTCCTCGTAACTTGCTGAATTCTTCCCCCTTCTTAATGAGGTCCATGGTCTGCAGTTTGACACCGACCAGTGCCAAGGTGTGACCGGGTATGACCTCAGGGTTCACAAGGCCCGAGACTTCGAGTGTACCGCTTTGTATCATCTTATTGACACGTGATCTTACCGTGTTTTCAGAGAGGGAAAGCTCCTCGGCGATTTTCTTGAAGGATTTCCTTCCATCGCGAAGGTGCTTGATAATGGCGAGGTTGATTTCGTCGATTTTCATTTCAAATATCCCTCCGATTAAGGGTTCCAGATTCACTTAACTAAGACTTCTATAAGATTTTGATATATTTTGCAATATTTTTTTTATTTACTTATGATATCCTGAAAAAAATGGAAAAACTTGTTGAAATAGGAAATTGTAAGTGATACTAAAGTAGAGTACGGAATGGAAACCCGAAAAGAGCCCTACGGAGGTTCAAGTCTCATGGCACACAAGATTACCGTCATCGGCGCAGGGCCGGGGGGATATGTGGCTGCTATACGGGCGGCACAACTCGGGGCGGAGGTGACCATAATCGAGCAGGAGGCAGTGGGAGGTACCTGTCTTAATTGGGGCTGTATTCCCTCAAAGGTAATGAAGACCACGGCGGAGATGCTTGAGAAATTCCGCAGGGCACAGGAGTTTGGGATAGAAGTGCATGGAACGGTAAGCCCTGATATGAAGGCCCTCATGGTTAGGAAAGAGAAGGTTATCAGGGACCAGACCGAGGGGGTGCTCAAGCTCCTAAAACACCACAAGATCACATACCTGGCGGGAAGGGGTACTATCGAAGGACCGAATCGTGTCGTTGCGAGATTGCTTGACGGGAGGAGGATTGAGGTTCGGTGGGACAGTTTGATCCTCGCCACGGGATCACACCAGGTAAGCATTCCTTCATTTCTCTTTGACGGCCAACGAATCATCTCCACCAATGATGCGCTGTGTCTCGAAGAGGTACCGGAATCCGTCTTGATCCTTGGGGGCGGGGTCATTGGCTGTGAATTCGCTTTTATCCTTGCCGCCCTTGGTGCACAGGTAACCGTTGTGGAGGCCCTGTCACGGATGCTCCCCCTACCATGGGTTGATGAAGACAGCTCCAAGGTGCTTGAGCGGGAGATGAAAAAGCGAAAGATAATGTTCATGCTCAACCGGACGGTTAGTGGTATTGACATGGGGGGTGAGAAGTGCCGCGTAACCGTTGGACCGTACAGCGCTGAGCAGGGACCTGAACATAAGCCGGTGAAGACAAGTGTTGTCGAGGTGGATAAGATCTTGATTTGCGTAGGCCGAAGGCCGGTTACACAGGGTATCGGCGTGGAGGAACTGGGGGTTAAGCTGGATGAATCGGGATGGATCGTTGCCGGTGAGCGGATGGAGACCTCGGCCTCCGGTGTATACGCCATCGGAGACATTCTAGGTCCTTCCAAGATCATGCTCGCCCATGTCGCCTCCAGAGAGGGAATTGTGGCCGCCGAAAATGCCATGGGAAGGCACAAGACCATGACGTATGATGTGGTACCGGGAGCAGCCTTTACGATGCCCGAGGTTGCCAATGTGGGACTTACCGAGGCACAAGCAAAAGAGAGGGGGTATCACATTCGCTCTGACAGCGTGCTCTTTCGCAATCTGGGAAAGCCCCACGTTATCGGTGAAATTGCGGGTCACGCCAAGATAGTGTCTGATGGCGAAAGCGGAAGGGTTTTGGGTGTTCATATCGTGGGGCCCCACGCCAGCGATCTGATCGCCGAGGCAGCACTCGGAATGAAGCTTGGGTGTACCGTGCAGGATCTCGCTGACACTATCCACGCTCATCCCACCCTTGCCGAGGTTCTGTTTGAGGCCTCTCTCAAGGGCCTCGACAGACCGCTGCATGGGTGAATCCACAGTCAAACTTATGAGTATCGTTCAAGAGTGCTTACTTAATGGTATACTGGTTGAAGAACGTGTACATGCTTACCCCTATCCGGTCATGCCAATTTTCTCAAGGCGATATCTATTGGCCTCAAGGGATGTAGTCACAGAGGTGGGCTTTAGATGAGCCAGACGGAGACTCCCAGGGCCTCCACGGTGTAAACCCCACCTCTGTGACCACTGCAAGACCCGATGGAATTCTTTTTAAGATATCGCCTTTCGAAAACAGCCATGACCTCATATAGTATATGAAAGATTACTCATCATGGCTCATGCTGAGACATTTGAACGATACCAACTTATGAGCCCAAGAGGCGAACGCCGGCATATGTCGGCCATGCTATAGACGAAACAGGATCATGCGCATTTCGCTCATCGGTATGTCAGGTTCGGGAAAATCTCATTGGTCGGGAAGGCTTGCCGAGGATGGCTTCAAATGCTTCTGCTGCGATGAACTGATTACACAGAAGCTTGCTTCTGAGCTCCTGAGGCCAGACGGTGCAGTCATGGACCTGGGAGAGTGGATGGGGTTTCCTTATGAGTCGGGGTATCAGGAACGTGAATCTCGGTATCTAACCTGTGAAAAAGAGGTCCTCACCGAAGTCCTCGACTATCTTGAGGCCTCTCAAGATACCCTCGACCTGAACATCGTTGTGGATACAACGGGCAGCGTCATTTACACCGGCGAGGAGATTATCGATAGGCTCCGGCGGAATACGATGATGGTCTATCTTTCGGTGCCGCCTGAAATGCGTGAGCGGATGCTAAAGGCCTACGTAGTAAAGCCGCGGCCGGTGTTATGGAGAGATATCTTTACCAAGAAGGAAAATGAGACCAACGAGCAGGCATTGGCGCGGAGCTACCGGAGGCTTCTGTCTCAGCGGGAGAGGCTCTATGAGAGGCATTCCGATTGTAGAGTAGACTATTACGGTCGCAGAGAAAAAAGCCTGGAAGTGCAAGACTTCTTGGATCTGATCAACCTGAAGGAGGCTTAGATTCCTTTCTGAATTACCAACAATGCTTCTCGACCTCAGGCTGACCAGAGCACTCATCCGAGCTATACGATCTGGTGGGGGTGTTCGCCTTTTGGCTTTTCCAAAGCCGAAGTAAGCAAGATTCCGGATGAAAGGAGGACCGTGCAGTGAGCAAAAAGACATGGAGGACCCATAATCCCTCGGGCAGCAGGCGTGTCATTGTAACCAAGGAGCTGCCGGGGGATCGCTGGCTGCAAATACTGACAGACGCTGACTGTAAGGTAGAGATCTGCACCTCACCAGACATCCTGTCAACAGAGGAAATCAAAGAGGCTTTCGGCAGTCGGTGCGACGGTGCAATCGGTCAGCTGACCGAAGAATGGGGCGAGGAGCTCTTTTCTGCCCTCAAGGCGGCAGGCGGCAAGGCCTACAGCAACTATGCCGTTGGCCACAACAACGTGAATGTCGATGCAGCCACAAAAGAGGGCATTCCGGTAGGCAATACCCCGGGTGTTCTCACCGAGACCACGGCAGAGATGGCCGTTGTGCTTAGCTTTGCTGCTGCCCGCCGGGTTGTTGAGGCCGACAGGTTTATGCGAGCCGGTTCCTTTCATGGCTGGTTGCCGACTCTTTTCTTGGGAGAGCTCTTCTGGCGGAAGACCGTGGGCATTATCGGCGCCGGCAGAATCGGGGCAGCCTATGCGCGCATGATGGTTGAAGGCCATAAGATGAGCCTTATCTATTATGATCCTTACCGGAACAAGGCCCTGGAGGATTATGTAGCTGCCTACGGCGAGTTTTTGAAAACCCGCGGGGAACAGCCGGTCTCTTGTGGACGTGCTGAAAGCGCGGATGAGGTACTCCGGGAGGCAGACCTGGTGAGCCTGCACCCGGTCCTCGATGAGACGACACATCATCTCATAAACAGAGAGCGTCTGTCAGTGATGAAGGACCATGCGATTCTGGTAAATACGAGCCGTGGGCCGGTGATCGATGAGGAAGCCCTCGTCGCTCATTGCGAGAAGCATCCCAATTTTCGGGTCGGGCTCGATGTGTTCGAGGACGAACCGGCTATGAAGCCCGGTTTAGCAGCGTTAGATAACGTTGTGGTCGTGCCCCACATCGCATCGGCAACCATCTGGACGAGGGAGGGGATGGCAACGCTTGCGGCCGGCAATGTGGCGGCAATCCTTCGGGGGCACCCGGTCTGGCAAGAAGGGGATATTTTACCTTTTTTGGGAGACAAGCCGCCCAAGGCCGCGCCGAGCATCGTGAACGCGAAGGAGCTCGGTATTCGGATCTATGCGACATGAAGGCGGCCATATCGTTGAGGAAAGAAAGGAGGAAGGATAATGAGGATCGCGGAGAGAGTAGGGCACTTGGGAACGGAAACGGCATTCGCCGTCTCCGCAGAGGCGGCTGCCTTTGCCGCCAAGGGAAACAAGGTGTATCCCTTTCATTTGGGCGACATGAATATCAAGACGCCGGCCAACATTATTGAGGCGGCAATCAGGGCAATGAAGGACGGCAAGACCGGGTACTGTCCCAACGCTGGAATCCCGCAGTTGCGTGAGACACTGGCAGCTGACGTAAGCGCCTCACACGGGGTCAAGTACAGCATGGAGAACGTGTCCATCCAACCGGGCGGCAAGCCAGTCATCGGCAAGTTTATTCTTGCTCTCATGAATCCGGGAGATGAAGTGCTTTACCCCAATCCGGGTTACCCTATTTACGAATCGCAGATCGAATTCCATGGGGGCAAGGCAAAGGCATATGGCTATGTCGAGGG
Organism: Desulfatiglandales bacterium; assembly: GCA_035527895.1. Lineage (GTDB taxonomy): Bacteria > Desulfobacterota > DSM-4660 > Desulfatiglandales > B25-G16 > JADFWK01. The sequence continues at coordinate 10,975 of DATKZQ010000007.1, read as the reverse complement.
AGACGGGAATTTTGAGCTGGACATGGATGCACTCGAAAGTCAGATTAGTCCGCGAACACGGTTTTTGATAGTCAATGACCTGCAGAACCCCACCGGGGCAGAATGCCTTGCGGCAGAGCGGGAAAAACTCGCCGAATTGGTCCTCAAGCATGACCTCTACGTCCTGTGTGATGAGGCCTATTTCGACATACGCTACGAGGGTAAAAGCTTTTCCCTGGCCTCATTGCCCGGTATGGCCGAGCGGTCAGTTATTCTGTACACCTTCTCCAAGAAGTTTGCCATGACCGGATGGCGGCTCGGCGCGGCCATTGGGCCCAAGGAGATCATTGAGGTCATCACCAAGATAAACGTGAATGATGAGTCCTGTTCAAACCACTTCGTTCAATACGCGGCCATTGAGGGGCTCACCGGAGACCAAACAGAAGCAAAACAGATCCTGGCAACCCTTAAGGAGCGCCGCGATACTGCAGTGGACATGCTGAACTCTATCGATGGGGTTCGCTGTTTCCGCCCGAACGCGACATTCTACCTATACCCGAATGTGACGGAGGCCATGAGGAAAAAGGGCTTGACCAACTACGACGACTTGCGTAAAACGGTGCTGCGAGAAACCGGTGTTTCGGTGTGCACGCGACTGCATTTTGGCCGAGCCCTCGATGGTGAAAAGAACTTTTACATCCGCCTGGCTTACTCGGGCATCGATACATCTGATATCAAGGAAGGCCTTACGAAGTTAAAAGCCTTCCTAGAAAGTTAAACATTCCTCGGTCATTGTTTTGGAGAAATCGCTTCCAAACAGCCCAAGATCGAGAACAATCCTTTAGCTCGCCAGAACCTAGATCAGACGCACAACCGGGTGAGGGCCATGTAGGGCGGGTATTGCCACAGAGCAAAGTCCTAAGTCCTGTCTTGCTAACTTGAAAATAAGAAAGGTGAATAGGCGATGATAGAGATTCAGCGAACCGTTTTTTATGATCGACACGTGGCCCTTGGCGCCAAGATGGTGGAATTTGCCGGGTGGGAGATGCCGGTGTTCTATCCGTCCGGCATCGTCAAAGAACACCTGGCCACCCGCAAGGAGGCGGGCATCTTTGACGTGTCCCATATGGGTCGATTTATCATCAGGGGCGCAGGGGCACTGAGATTCCTCCAGCACGTGCTTAGCAATAACGCGGGAGCCCTTGACAACAGGGCGATCGGTGCCCAGTACACGATTATCCCCAAAGAAACCGGCGGTGCCATTGATGACGCATATCTCTATGGTTTCGTGGAGGAGGAGTATCTGCTGGTAGTCAATGCCGCCAATCGCGAGAAGGACTGGAATCATTTCCAAAACCTGCTCAAGGGGGTTGACGATGTTGAGCTGGCAGATAGAACGCACGGGATAATAATGCTCGCCTTACAGGGGCCGAGGTCACGTGCGCTTTTGGAAGGGATCATCGAGTCCGGTTCCTTGCCAGAGCCGATGCGAAACGCCGTGAGCACCCTGACAGTCTCCGGTAGAGAGGTGAAGGTGGCACGCACCGGGTACACGGGTGAGCCGCTGTGTTTTGAGCTGTTTGCGGAAAAAGATGATGGACTCATGCTGTGGGATCAGATTCTGGCTAAAGGGGCGACACCGGTTGGGCTCGGTGCACGAGACACCCTTCGCCTGGAGGCCGGTCTGCCGCTCTATGGGCATGAGCTGGGGGAAGACGCCGACGGTAAGCCGATCCCCATCTTGGCATGTCCATTAACAAAGATCGCCGTGAGCTTTTCGCCGTTGAAAGGGGACTATGTGGGCCGCCCAGCCTTGGCGAGGCAGCACGAGGCGTTTAAGAAAATCATGTACCGCGATTACTCGCTTATCCGAGACCTGCCACGTATGATTCGGCCAATAGCAGTTGCAGGGAGAGGCGTTGCCCGTGAGGGCGCCAAGGTGTTCAAGGGCGACAGGCACGTGGGCTATGTGACCAGCGGTACTATGGTCCCCATGTATGGCTTCGAGGGTGAAGGATTGGAATCGTCTCAGAGCAATGAGCATGAGTTGCGGTCGATCTGTCTCGGCTACCTTGATAGCGACCTCAACGAAGGTGAAAAGATAGCCATTGAGATTCGTGGTAGGGCAGTAGACGCCGTGATAGTGCCCTATCACCTGCGCAGCGAGGCCCCACCCTACGCCCGGCCGATCGTCTTCGATCACCAACTTGAAACAGTTGAACTTCCGGCTGACGATGCCCCTGCGAAGGTCCACCTACTACTACAAAAAACCGTTGAGAACACCCGCTGGCGACAACATGAGTGTATCAACCTCATACCATCGGAGATGACCATCTCACCGATGGTTCGACTTTTGTCGGTAATGGACCCAGCCTTCCGCTATGCCGAGCACCGGAAATCCAAGGCATTTTATGACGCCGACATCTTCTATTACCAGGGAACCGATTTCATCGGCGAGGTGGAACGGATGCTGGAGGTGGAGATGCGGGAGTTCCTCGGGTGCGAAAACGTTGAGATGCGTCTTATCAGCGGGCAGATGGCAAATACTGCCGTGTTCAGTGCCATGGTTGACTACCTGAACCGTGCAGACCGCAAAGTGGAGCCACAGCGAATTCGCCGGGTTATGAACAATCATATCGGAAAGGGTGGGCACCTGAGCGCCCAGCCCATGGGGGCGTTGAAGGACTACGTTGCCAGAGATCCGCACACGGAGCGACCTGCCGTGGTGAATTTTCCCGTGCTTGCTGATAACCCATTCAAGATCAATATCCCGGCAACACTGGAGCTAATCGATGAATACCGGCCAGAGCTCATCATCTTTGGCAAGAGCATGGTGTTGCACAAGGAGCCGGTGGCCGAGATTCGCCAGTTTCTCGACAATCAAGACATTCCCTCCGTGGTAATGTACGATATGGCCCATGTCCTCGGGCTCATCGGTCCCCACTTTCAGGAGCCTTTTGTTGAAGGTGCAGATTTGGTGACCGGATCCACGCACAAGACCTTCTTCGGCACCCAGCGTGGTGTTGTCGGCAGCCGGTTTCAGGAGGATGAAGAGCGTTACGAGCTGTGGGAGGCATTAACCCGGCGCGCTTTTCCGGGATCGGTCTCAAATCACCACCTGGGTACATTACTTGGTCTGCTGATTGCAGCCTACGAGATGAATCACTTCAAGGATGAATACCAGTCCAGGGTGATCGCCAACGCAAAGGCATTCGCCCGGGCGCTCAAGGATTGTGGGCTGGATGTTGCCGGAGACCCAAGCATTGACTTCACCGAAACCCACCAGGTTGTTGTGCGTGTGGGTTACAGCCACGGGCCGGAAATCGCCGCTCGACTGGAGGCCAACAATATCATCTGCAACTACCAGGCAGGCCCGGACGAGGAGGGGTTTACCGCCTCCGGTGCTCTTCGGCTGGGCGTGTCGGAAATGACCCGATTCGGGATGAGAGAGGATGACTTCCGAACACTGGCTGAATTGATGCGGGATGTCGTGGTGAACAATACCAAAGCAATCGACAAGGTCAAGGCGCTCAGAAAGCGATTCTGCACCCTCCAGTTCTGCTTTGGTGGCGAGGAATACATCGACCTTATACAGAAATTGCACGGCCTTGTGTAGGCTTCAGGATAGGTGGGTTGAGGCGTACTACATGTTTCTTGGCGCTAAATCGTATGTGGGCAAGGTCCAAGCCAGCGCTTGAAAGACGATAGGGGGGTCCGTTTTTCAGAGAAGCCAATTATGTCCTGAGCGTTTGGGCTGCGAGATGGGCAAGTGATTAACGCCACCCAGCATAAGAGACGATGGTGTTCATCGAGCGGTGAAATTCATCTTCTCGTTGCCTGACAACTCTCATTCTTTCTGGATCAAGAAATGCCTTGTAAAGGCGATCGCCTTCCTGGGGAGACCTCCCAAGCAATTTCTGTTCAAGGAGCGCGAGGGCTTGAATGGATTTGTCGCAAACGGGGTAGCCCCTATCATCGAGCTGGATAGTCGCATCGAGTGAGACTTTCGAGATGTTGTTGACATCCACGAGCTTGATGTTACCGGAATGAGTGAGCAAAAGGTTTCCTGCACCGGCAAGATCAGGGATGGATTTTGCCTCCCGTATCATCTGTTTTATCCTCTTAACAAAAACCCCTGCCTTTCGCTTGACACTGGCAATCCATTGGCTGGTCGATTCTGATGCATCACCGGCCTTCTTAACCCCCATGCGTGATAGAAGGGAAATCAGATGATCCTCTCCAAGGTGGCCCCAGGGTTCAATGACTTCACCCTCAACGTACTCCTGGAGGCCGCAGAGAAGGATTTCACGTTTTTCATCCCTTTTGTAGTCAACTATGAATTCCTCGGTGAATGCCACATGATCGGGACCCAGGTAGGCTTGAACGATCCTGACACGTTTCACCTCCTCTCTGGCTTCTTTGAGGGATTTGAGTCTTATTCTAAATAGCCTTAAGATATTGATGGGTTTTGCCCTTGGATAGCATTTCATTCCGTCAACAGTAACCCCGTCCGTTTCCTCCTTCACGTCACCAGGTTGCAACACCTCCATGATATGGGAGCGCAATCCCGCACGGTAATACCTGCGGTAATGGTACTTGCCCGGGGATCTGATGAAATTGAGCCCCACCATATCCCGATGGTTCAAGTACGGTTTATCCCTTATGTCCTCAGGCATATGCAAGATCGGCATTTGCCTCAACAAATTAATATTTCGCCTATTTCTGCTCCAAGCAGCAAGCGTATAGAGATCAAAGGTGGCTCACCAGCCTTTTTACTTCATCCATTCTGGGGAAACAACCACAAATTATGCAGCCCACCGTTAACTCTGCGCGCCACGCCGGTTTACATAAAGGGGTTGACAGGAAGACGAGACACTGGTAAATATACTAAAATTTGGCGCAGAGTGGGGGGCTGCGAAAAAGCTGACTTAACCTTAAAAGGAGGTATTGGCTATGAGACAGAACAAACTATTAATCGTGGTGGGGATACTCTGCCTGGGGCTAATGGTAGTTGTCCTAGCCTTCGAGGGAGCGTATGCGGCAGAAAAGGTGATAAAGCTAAAAGCCGCCAATTTCTTTCCTACCCCAGCTCTTCAATCCAAATACCTTGCAGAATTCTGCGCCGAAGTGGAAAAGCGGACCCAGGGCAGGGTGAAGATTGAATACTTCGCTGGCGGCTCATTGTTGAAAGCTCCCGCGATATACCAAGGGATAGTTACGGGAATTGCCGACATAGGCTACTCTCATATTGAGTACACTCCAGGCCGCTTTCCCGTTACCGGAGTTTGCGAGTTACCTCTGGGCTATCCGAGTGCCTGGGTAAGCTCTCAAGTTGCCTGGGACTTCTACAATGAATTCAAGCCGAAGGAGTGGGATGATGTGCGCGTGCTCTGGATGAATGCCTGCAACCCAAACCTGATTATCAGCAAGAAGCCGGTGCGCAAGCTGGAAGATATGAAGGGGCTGAGAATAAGGGCGCCGGGAATTATCGGCTATACGGTTACAGCCCTGGGTGGAACCCCTGCTTCGACACCGATGATGGAGGTCTATGATGCGATGTCTAAAGGGGTGATCGACGGCGTGAATACGCCCTATGAAACCCTGAAGACGTTCCGGTTTGGTGAGGTTGTGGATTATACGACCGCGAGCTGGCAGTGCGGTAATGTGTACTACTTCTATGTGGTCATGAACAAGAACAGCTATAAGAAGCTGCCACCGGATATCAAGGAAATCTTCGATGAGCTTTGCGGAGAGTATAAGGAGAGATATGCTCTATTTTGGAATGTAATTGATTTCTATGGGAGGGATTTTGCCCTCGAGAAGGGTGTAGAGATCATTGAGCTTTCCGATGAAGAGGCAGCCCGGTGGAAAAAGGCTGTCGAGCCCGTAATCGAGGACTATGTAAAAGACATGGTCGGCAAAGGCTATTCCGAGGCAGAGGTGAGAGGCTGGCTCAAATTCATAGGGGAGCGAATGGACTACTGGACGGCCAAGCAGATACAACTGGGCATTAAGTCACCAACCGGGCCTGCTGCGATAAGGCCCTGAAAAGATTCGGCAGTGATTACATAAAGAAGCCGGCCTGCGTCAGGGGATTAAGCCCGATGCGGTCGCGTTGGCACTGGTGAGGTGGAGGGATTCCGTTAACTCAGTGCTCTCGAAAGGTAGTTCGCGACAAACTCCCCTCACCGGTGTACCTTAGCGCTGCCATAAACGGCAGGCATTACAAACCACTTTCCAAAAGCTTATACTGCTGCTGGAAAAGCGAGCAGTGGAGGTGCGTGAGGGACAAAGAGTGGAGCAACGTGAGGTTTATGACGGTGTTACGTAAAGTCGAAAAGTTCAATCGCTTATTGAGTGGCTGGTTTGAGTGGATCGGGCTTGCCGGGCTCCTTATTGTGATGCTTATCACGTGCATCGATGTAATCGGATCCAAGATCTTTGTCAAGCCTGTCTTTGGTGCCATTGACATCGTGATGCTTGGCCAGTTAGTGGCAATCTCTTTCGCCGCTGCCTTATCGCTGCTTCTTGGCCGGCATGTTCAAGTGGAGTTTTTTGTCGCTATGCTGCCAAGACGTGTGCAAGCTGTTACCGACAGCATCGTTTTTCTTCTTGGATCAATCCTGTTCATTCTGATTATTTGGCGCCTTTGCGTATACGGCTATTCCCTTCAAACCGGGGGGGAGGTGAGCGCAACTGCCCGCATACCACTCTCCCCTTTCGCCTATGGTATTGCTATTGCCAGTGTTCCGGTCTGTTTGGTGTTTTTCCTTGAGTTTCTCAATTCGCTGATAAGGATAGTAAAGAAATGAGCCCGATTATTGTAGGCATTGCTGGTATTGTCCTTCTTCTCCTTCTCTTTCTCATCAGAATGCCGGTTGCTTTCGCCATGGCCTTTGTTGGACTCGTGGGTTTTGCCTATTTAACGGACCTAGGACCGGCCTTTGGCCTTCTAGCCCAGGATGTCTTTGAGCAATTCTCCTCGTATCCCCTGACTGTTATCCCCATGTTTATCCTTATGGGTACCTTCGCCTATGCTGCGGGGATTAGCCAAAGGCTTTATAAGACGACCTATACCTGGGTAGGGCAGTTGCGTGGCGGCCTGACCATAGCTACTGTATTCGCCTGTGCCGGGTTTGGTGCCATATGCGGCTCGAGCGCGGCAACGGCGGCGACAATGGGCAAGATAGCGCTTCCGGAGATGGAGAAGTATAACTATGATAAGGCATTGGCCACTGGTACCGTTGCTGCGGCTGGCAGCCTTGGCATCCTTATCCCACCGAGCACTATCCTCATTGTCTATGGGATAATGACCGAGGAATCCATCGGCAAGCTTTTCATCGCCGGTGTATTGCCGGGGATACTCCTTAGTCTTTTTTTTGCCGCAACAGTGGTCATTCTGTGCCTGCGCAATCCTAGTATCGGTCCACCTGGGGCCCCAACCAGCTGGAGAGAAAAGTTTGAAGCGATTGCCGGAATTTTTGAGACCATAATTCTATTTCTTTTGGCCATTGGGGGATTATTCTTGGGCTGGTTCAGCCCCACTCAGGCCGGGGCAATTGGAGCCGCCGGCGCCTTGATCATTGGCTTAGCCCGAAGACAGCTTAGTTGGCGGACATTTTTTGAGGCCGGTAAGGAAGGGCTGCGAACGGGTTGCATGGTTATATTCATTATCACCGGGGCGGTAATCTTCGGTCATTTCATGGCGGTATCGACGATACCCTTCAGGCTGGCTGACTGGCTCGGGGGGCTTGCCATAAACCGGATGGCCGTCATGGCGGTCATCATCTTCATCTATTTTATGGGTGGCTTCTTTATGGATTCTATGGGCTTAGTTGTGGTTACCATCCCCATCTTCTTTCCGGTAGTTATGGAGCTGGGCTTTGACCCGATCTGGTTTGGGGTCATAATCGTGCTCGTAGCCGAGATGGGGGTAATCACACCGCCGGTAGGGGTAAATGTATTTGTCATTAAAGGGATTGCTCCTGAGATACCCCTTGAGATTATCTTTAAGGGGATATTCCCCTTCCTCGTCGCACTAATGATTGTTACGGCTATACTGGTAATTTTCCCGCAGATTGCTACCTTTTTGCCCAGCTTTATCACCTATTAGTAAGAGCGTTATACCTGTAGGTACCACTTGACCCGAAAACCCTGTTTTTTCGGTCAAAAATTCGAAATCCGAAGCACGAAATACGAAACAACGATAAAAATAGAAATGCTCCAATGACAAAAACGTCAAATTTCTAAGGTGTTAATTTAGGTCATTTTATCATTTAGTATTCGGATTTGTTTCGAATTTAGAATTTCGATATTCGGATTTTGCCTGAACATGCTTTTTGTTCAGCCACTAAATAGGAAGGTTGAATTGAACATTGTCAGAGAACGATGTCCTTGATTTAATCATATTCGATCTCAATAGCCCCTGTGCTGCATACCCTTACACACTGGGGCTCGCCACCACAGAGATCACAGTGGTAGACCTCATTTTCCCATTGAAAGAGCGCCTTAAAGGGGCATGCATCGGATAATGCCTTCTCCCAAACAAATCGCACTCGATATTCTGCGGAATTTCGATTGTTTTGCCCCATACAGGGCATGTTTTCACATTGGCGACATGGCACCGGATGGCAGGCACCGGTTTCTAGATCGTCTTTTCGTATGCAGATGGCAGAACGGTTGACGTTAACCACACCCAGATGGTGTATGGAGCAGGCCATTTCACAGAGATGACAACCGCTGCACTTTTCAGCGTGTACTCTAATCTTCATCATGCATTGCGTCGATTGATGTGATCCCTTTGAGTCCCAAGCGCCTTAACGTAGACTCTCGAGGGACACCTCGCTTGTCCCACCCATGTAAGCAGTAATACTCATCTAGGATTTGCCTGAATTGTAATCGATCGATGAATTCGCCTTTAGCCGGCCCCTCTTGAATGGGTTCATCAAAATAGCGAGACGGCAAGGTGTCGTCAGCCTTCCCGAGGCCGTTTCCGATGAGGATCATCCGTTCTAAGGTACAGATTCTCTCCCCAACATCCCAAAGGTCCTCTGACGAAAAACGTTCTCCAAAGGCCCGATATAACAGCTCTGAAAACTGTTTTGCCTGAGGCGCATGGGGGCTACTGAAAACCGAAAGAAATCGGCATACGCCAAGGGCATCACAGAGCGCATTAAGGCGTTCGTGCCACCATACCATTCGCCCCTTTCCGCCATAATCCAAATATGACGATGACACCTTCCCTTCGTAAAGGTTTTCTAAAAGGGTTTCAGGAAGACCGATTACATCAAGAGACGGTCGACTTCTCATATGGCACGCCCCACGAGTGGCCGTCGCCATGCCCAAGGCAAAGCTCTTGGGCGCACGCTCGTCTGTCATCTCAATGGGGAGGTTTTTGATCTGTAAGAGGAACCTGCTTCCCTCGGTGCCGAATACTTCGGAGGCAAATACCCCTTCTGCAAGAATCTCTCCAAAGCCCTCCCGGCGGGCAATTTGATGGATCAGTTTTATGATGGCTTTTTGATCTCCCCAGTGCAGTGGATACCCTACTGTGGAATCATCGATAATCTTTCGTTGATAGAGCTCCATGGCCCAGGCGATATAGGAGCCGGTTGAAATGGTATCCAAGCCGTAGCGGTTACACAGCTCTGTAGCATAGATAGCGCTCTCTAAATCCCCATTGCCGAGCGTTGAACCCATGGAGCCAATGGATGCATACTCAGGCCCCTCTCCCATTGTTCCAGCGTAAGGTCCGGTTAGAATGTGGTAACGGTGCCGGCAGTGGGCTGGACAGCCGGCACAGGATACCATCCCCTTGGAGTACTGATCCAGATGCTCCGCCTCTAAGGCCTTCCCCTGCATGCCGAATGTCGTCAGCTGGTTGTTCCGTACGCCCAAGAAACCGAGGTCGTTAGCATACTGCATGAGGAGCGGCGTCCCCCAGCGCCCCAAGGCCTTAACCCATCTTCGCTGCAAGAGATTTGAATAGACCTTTTGGTAGCTTTCAAAATACCCTGCAGGGTCTTTCAATGGAATGTCTTGGGTGCCGCGGACGGCTACCGCCTTAAGCCGCTTTGCTCCCATTGCCGCTCCCATGCCGGTGCGGCCGGCGCTGTTTTTTAGACCCGTTCGAATACCTGCAAATCGGACCTTATTCTCTCCAGCTTGACCGATACATCCAACCTTTATGCGATCGTCTCGTAGCTCTTTCCGAATCTCTATTTGAGTTTGGACTGTATCTTTTCCCCACAGGCTGGTGGCATTGCGGATTTCCACCTCATCATCATGAATCCAAAGATATACAGGGGTTTTGCTCTGGCCCACAATAAACAGAGAGTCAATTCCACTCGCCTTGAATTCAGCGCCGAGTTCCCCACCGATATTCGAGTCTCCCAGATATCCCGACTCGGGTGACCGTGCGCTGATATTCATTCTGGATCCGAGACTCGGAATCCCGCACAAAAGGCCTGGGCTCATGACTATAGGACTTCTAGGATCAAAGGGATCCCCTGGTCTCGACAAAAACGGGAACAGAAGCCTCATGTTCAGCCCTCTCCCTCCTAAATAGTCTTGAAGAACTTCCTTCGATAGGGAGATGCGACTGATTTTCCCACTGCTGAGATCAACTCTCACTAGTTTCCCAGAATGCATCTGGTTACCTCCACTATTCCGATAGGGCAATTTTCCATAACGGTTTATCCAGTATTCTGACGTGAGGGTTGATAGCGTGAGCCTTGCCCGCCGTGCATGCTCGAGTTAGAGACCAGATCGGAGGTCATCATCACGCTAAAGCCCACTATTAGATTCATATCTTTAGAATCTCCAATTCTGCACTCTATCTGAGAGAATTTCGTGGTGTCAAGGGGAACAGGCTGCCACGACGTTTTTTACCCTTGACACACGAGGTTACCTTCCCTTTACTCGCCCTCGAAAACGGTCTTCTTATAAATCGTTGTGCTGGAAAACCCTTGTGAATCCGGGTTGGAGCCATCTCCGC
>DATKZQ010000006.1:0-60463 GCA_035527895.1 Desulfatiglandales bacterium | reverse complement strand
CCATAAAAAAAACGGGGTCGCTCAACCATTTGAAACCTTTCACTGATTCGGGCAATACCGAGAGAGACAAGGGCCTTACTCGCACCACCTTTTAGTCTTATTTGTAAGAATCTTGGCTTTCCGGAAGCATATAATGATCGTTCGCCGCCAGAAATACTAAGAACTACTTCCTTGGTCAAGTTAATACGAAGGCCGGAGCCATGTGCGGCAAGCACAAACCTGCTTCAGTAGGTTCGGCAAGGTCTTCTGTGTTGCTTGGGAATTGTAGAGGCCCGCCGTCATGGGCGTACGGAAATAGGTCGACGACGGTAACCGCTCTGGAGCGGAGGAGCTGAATTGAAAGGACCCATCCCTTTGATTTCCATGGTCTCGCGGTGCCAGGGCACCGCTCATGCTTTGAGATCCTTGAATACCCTATGTCTCAATCATCCTCTGCGTTGTTTGTATACCTGAGATGAATAAAGAACTCCCGGTTTCCCTTGGCGCCTTTGATCGGGGATTCGAATGTTCCACACACGGATAATCCGGCATCGGTAAAGAAGGCCGCAAGATCGCCGACGATCTTCTTCTGTAAGGCCTCATCCCGAATGAGTCCACCTTTTTCCACCATGCCCTTTCCGGCCTCGAACTGTGGTTTGATAAGGGCGAGGATGAAGCTCCCCTTTTCCAAATGTTTCACCGTGGCCGGGACAACGATCCTCAATGAGATAAACGACGTATCAATGACCGCCCCATCGAGGTGTTCTTCTATTCTTGAGGGCGACAGATGTCTGATATTGGTTCTCTCGATTACCACAACCCTTGGGTCTTTTCTCAGCGACCATGCCAGTTGCCCGTAATCAACATCAACGGCATATACCTTTTTTGCGTTATGTTGAAGGAGACAATCGGTGAACCCGCCGGTGGAGGCCCCCACGTCCAGAAGGGTGAGTCCGGTCACATGGATGGAAAACTCCCGCAGTGCCGCCTCGAGCTTTATTCCCCCCCTGCTCACATAAGGATGGTCAGGACCGGTGAGTTCAATGGAGGCGGAAGGATGCACCAGATGGCCCGGTTTATCAACCCGTTTGCCGTCAACCGTTACCAGGCCGGCCATTATCATGCCCTGGGCCCGCTGCCGACTCACGAGCGATTCCTTTTCAACCAAGAGTTGGTCGAGCCTCTTCTTCGACTGAGTCATATTACTCGCAGAGCGCTCTGGCCTCTGCAAGGATCCTTTTGGTGTCGATTCCGCACTGCTCTCGCAACAGGTCCAGGGGGCCGTGTTCTATAAACGAATCAGGAATGCCGAGCCGCCTGACAATGACCGTGGATAATCCCTGATCGGAAATAGCCTCAAGTACTGCGCTTCCAAATCCACCCTGGAGCGTGTTCTCTTCCACGATGAGAACTTTCCCGATTCGTGCAGCCATATCAGGGAGCCGGGGGTCCAGGGGCTTTACAAACCGGCAGTTGATAACACCGACGGAGTATCCCTCCTTTTGCAACTCTTCAGCAGCCTTTACGGAAGGGTGGACCCTGTTGCCCAGGGCGAAGATGATGAGGTCTTTTCCCTCAACCAGGATTTCCGCCTCACCGATGGGTATTTTCTTGTATTCCTTGTCCATCGGAACACCGACACCTTTGCCCCTGGGATATCGGAGAGCTATGGGCCCCTGAAAGGCAAGGGCAGTGAAGAGCATGTGCCGCAGCTCATTTTCATCCTTTGGGGCCATGATGGTCATATTGGGGATGATCCTCAGGTACGAGAGATCGAAGAGGCCGTGGTGTGTTGGTCCGTCTTCACCGACAATGCCGCCCCTGTCCAGGGCGAAGGTAACTGGCAGATTCTGGAGACAAACATCGTGGATTATCTGGTCAAATGAGCGCTGTAAAAAGGTAGAATATATGGCGACAACGGGCTTGAGCCCTTCTGCCGCCAGGCCGGCGGCAAAGGTTACTGCATGCTGTTCGGCGATCCCCACGTCGATAAACCGGTCGGGGTATTCCTTGGCAAAATCGGTAAGGCCGGTCCCCTCGGGCATGGCTGCGGTAATAGCGAAGAGCCTCTCTTCCTTGGCCCCCAGCTCCACCATGGTGCGGCCGAACACCTCTGTATACGATGGCGGCCCCCCCGATGATTGATTTTTGCTCAAGCCGGTAGCGATGTCAAAGGGGCCGACTCCGTGGAAATGGGTTGGATTTTCCTCGGCAGGCGCATACCCTTTGCCCTTGGTTGTTAAAACATGTACGAGAACGGGCCCATCCAGGAGGGCCATATCCTTGAAGGTCCTAATGAGCAGGCCAAGATCGTGGCCCCGTATGGGTCCTATATATCGAAACTTCAGGGCCTCAAAGAGCATACCCGGGGTCAGGAGACTAATCAGGGAGTCCTCGCTCTTTTTGAAGAGGCTGAAGATATTCTCCCCCACGCCCGGTACCGAGCGCAGGAAGGTCTCAAGCCTCTTTTTGAGATTAACGAACCGGGGCTCCGATATCTTTCGACTCACATACGAGGACAGGGCACCCACGTTTTTGGCAATGGACATCTCGTTATCGTTCAGGACGACGATCAGATCTTTCTCCGTATGGCCAGCCTGGTTGAGCGCCTCAAAGGCCATGCCTGCGGTCATGGACCCATCGCCGATAACGGCGATAACCTTATTGTTGTCACCCTTTATGGATCGAGCCGTTGTGATACCCAGGCCGGCAGATATGGAGGTTCCGGAATGGCCGGTATTAAAGGCATCGTATGGGCTTTCTTCTGTCTTCGGAAAACCGCTGATACCCTTATATTGCCTTAAAGTATAAAATCGTTCTCTCCTGCCTGTAATGATCTTATGGGCGTATGCCTGGTGTCCGACGTCCCAGATGATCTTGTCGCTCGGTGTATTAAAGACATAGTGGAGTGCGATGGTAAGCTCAACCACACCCAAGCTCGGCGCCAGGTGCCCTCCGGTTTGTGAAACCGTTTCGATAATCAGATTTCGCATTTCACCGGCCAGTTTTTCGAGATCGGCCGGTTTCAAATTCTTCACGTCCGCAGGACTGTTAATGCAGTCCAGGATTTTCTTTGTTGGTCCGTTGTTCTTACGATTATGTTCCATGTTGTCAGCGTCTAAATGAGATAAAGGTCAAAAAACTGCTTACTGCGTACTCGGTATTGCCTATTCTTGCTATACATTCCTTCTGATGATGTATCGGGCAATTTCCCGCAGTGGATCTGCCCTGTCATCGAAGGTATCGAGAAACCCGATTGCCTGGTCAATCAATTGCTTCTGGATCTGCTTAGACTCGGAAATCCCGTGAACCAGGGGATAGGTGATCTTCCCCCGTTCCTGATCGCCTCCGGTGCCCTTACCGAGAATATCCTCATTTCCTTCAACATTGAGGATGTCATCGGCGATCTGAAAAGCCAGCCCTATTTCCTGCCCATACCTATTGGCAGACCGTATCTCCTCTTCGGTACCGCCTGCAAGAATTGTTCCCGAGGTTACTGACGCGGCTATCAGGGCGCCCGTTTTGTGGCGGTGGATGTACTCCACCACGGTAGGGTCCGGGTCTTTGCCTTCGTATCGGATATCAACCACCTGTCCGCCGACCATACCTTTGCACCCGGCAGCGGAGGCAATGAGGTCAATTACCCTCAACATCGCGTCTTTTTCTTCCTGTTTTTCCAAACCAAACCGGGCCATGAGGTTGAAGGCCAGGGTCAGCAGGCCGTCTCCGGCCAGAATCGCTACCGCCTCCCCGAATACCTTGTGGTTTGTGGGCTTACCTCTTCTGAAATCATCATCGTCCATTGCCGGAAGATCATCGTGTATGAGGGAGTACGAATGGATCAGCTCGATAGCGCAGGCAACACCCAATACGTCATGAGCAGACCCTCCTGCTGCCTCTGCACCTGCTATGCAGAGAATCGGTCTGATCCTCTTGCCCCCGGCAAAGAGGCTGTACCGCATAGCCTCGATGACCTCACCTGCCAGTCCGGCAGGTTCAGGCGTACAATCCTCCAATGCCTTGTCCACAAGGGACCTTTTGTTCTTCAGGTATTCTTCAATTGCGATCGGCATCTTGGATCTCTTCCGCTTGGAAGGGCTCCTGTCTTACGCCACCCTCATCATCAATAAGGATAGAGATCTTTTTTTCTGCCTCTTCCAGCTTTTTGAAACAATACCTCGACAGCACTATCCCCTCCTCAAAGATCTTGAGTGATTCCTCCAGGGACAGATCGCCGCTCTCGAGGCGCTTCACGATCTCCTCGAGCTCTTTCATGGCATCTTCGAATTTTTTTTCCGTCATGGTCTCTCCAGTCTCCCGCTGATCTCAATGAGTTTTAGGGGATTGATCCTTCTCCCATCGAGCCTGATACCGAAGTGGAGATGAGGGCCGGTTACCCTTCCTGAGGAACCGGTAAGCCCGATAAGATCGCCTTTTTCCACCACTTCCCCGGTCTCCACTGAAATACGGCTCAGATGGAAGTACATGCTGTGGATGCCGCCACCATGGTCAATGATGATGCTCTTGCCGCTAAAGAAGTGGTTTGCTGTCAGGATCACGATTCCCCTGTTGGTGACCTTGATGGGAGTCCTTGCTGGTGCCCTAAGGTCAACCCCTGAATGGGGAGACCTCTCCATGCTGTTGACTATATTTCTGCATCCAAACGGGCTAATAACGGTTCCGGGAACAGGCCTCCTCCAACTTCCCCACCAGAGCGGGTTTGCAGCAGGCCTCGTAAAAGCCTCTTTCACGACCTTGATTTCCTTTCTCACCCTGGCAAGGGTTTCACTGCCGAGCTCGACCATCTCCCTGGGAACGGTGATACGCCTGATGCCGTGATCCTTTGAGAGAACCGTTACTGTTACGTAACCAGGGTTAACGACTTCACTGGCGGTCACTTTGAGTTTATACCTTCCCGGGGGCGTAGTCAAATCCGCACCGAAAAAGCCGGTCCACAGATTATCGCGATTGCTGAAGGCAAGGGTAACCTTTTTGTTTAACCACGTTACATCAGGTTCGAATGCCTTTGCCTTTACGGTTACGAGGCCGACTTCACCCTGCCCGATCGAAGACGGTGTTACCGTCACATCATCTGCGGGTCCAGGGAATGCCCTCCCCTGTAGACAGATGGAAAATAGGACCGCTGCTGTGAGCACAACGGCTATTCTTCTCATTTCTGATATATCACTTTCCTGGCTGAGTTTTTTCTACGCGGCAGTCAACAGTGCCCTTGGCAAGTAGGACCCTGACCTCATCGCCGGTTGTCACTTGCCCGGAATCCTTGACCACGATCATATCTGGAATTTTCCTGGTAATACTGTATCCCCTCTCCAGAATAGAAAGAGGACTGAGCGAATCCAACTTGTCAACAAGGGAGCGGACGTCCCTCTTTTTCCCCTGTAGAGAGCTGCCCAGGGCCTGAACGAGGGAGCGCCTATGAAACAGCAGCTCCTGAGAGAGCAGCGTAATAGCATGCATGGGGCTGTTCAGGATGAGGGTGTCACTGACCGCCTTAAGTGCTTTTCGGTGATCCTGGGTGTTTTGCCCCACCCTGATGAGCATGCGGTTGCGCAAGTCATCGAGCCTCAGCAACGTATCGGCAAGGGCGCGCCTCGGGTCTCTTATCCGGGAAGAAAGGTATAATACCCTATCCTTGGTCCGGGCCAGAATGCCATAGAATGCGTTTTCGAGCGCAGACAAGAGATTTCTCAGGTTTCTCTCAAGGGTTTCTTGCTCGCGGATAACGAGCTCCGCCGCCGCTGACGGAGTAGGGGCCCTCAGATCTGCCGCTAGATCAGAGATGGTTAGATCCACTTCGTGCCCGACTGCTGAAACTACGGGGATACGTGATTTCCTTATGGCGTATGCCACCTCTTCCTGATTAAAGGGCCAGAGGTCTTCCAGCGAGCCGCCGCCCCGCGTTAAGACAATAACATGGGCGGACAACTCCCTGTTTGCGAGCTCCAGCGCCCCCACGATATCTCCTGCCGCCTCATCACCCTGAACCCTCACTGGAACCACGGTAATCTCCAGGTTGGGCATTCTTCGAAAGGAGATCCTGAGAAAGTCCCTGATTGCAGCGCCGGTAGGAGATGTGATAACGGCGATACGTGTCGGAAGAAAGGGGATAGGCCTTTTCTTATCCTCATCGAAGATCCCTTCCCGGGAGAGCTTCTTTTTAACCTGCTCAAAGGCAGCGGCCAGCGCCCCCACGCCGAGAGGCTCCAGATAGTCGAGAATGATTTGATATTCGCCTCTCTGTTCATACACCCCGATTCTGCCCCGGACAAGCACCTTCATCCCATTTTCCGGCATGAATTTAAGGTAGTATGCCTGTGTTCTGAACATGACGGCCCTGATCTGGGCGCGCTCGTCTTTGAGGCTCATGTAAAAGTGTCCGGAGGTGGGAGCGGCGAAGTTCGAGATCTCCCCCTCCAGCCAAATAGCCTCAAATTCACTCTCAAGAAGGGACTTTATCTCGGCAGTGAGGGAACTTACTGTGTAGATTGTTGGTGGCTGCAAGGATAGGTCCATGGCTCTCGCTTATCACAGCTGGTTACTCGTCGCGCAATGTTATCCTTTGTTCTCCTGAGAAACTCACTATAGTAAAGAGCATGGAGATATCTTTTTTTGCTCTGCCCTCTAAACAAGGCCCCGTACAGGGCCGTTTCAAACCGGCGCACCGCCCCATAAGCCTTAGCACTAAGGTCCCAGCCTGTGTGCGCCGTTTTGAAACGCCCACTCCTCTGAACGATGGGGGGACAGAGTCAAAAAAAGACATCTCCATGCTCACCAGACCGTTTCTTTCATGTATAACCCTGAAGGAAGTGTCGGGGTCATGTGCTATAATGCGAACCAGTGGAGAGCAACGAGGAACCGGCACTAAAATTCGAGATATTTCGGTGTCCTGGGAAAGGGAATTACATCCCTGATATTGGTGAGTCCCGTGGCGAACTGGATGAGGCGCTCCAGACCGAGGCCGAAGCCGGAGTGAACAACGGTGCCGTACTTCCTGAGATCAAGATACCACCAGTAATCGGCAGGGTCCAGGTTAGTCTCCTTTATCCTGCCTAATAATATGTCGTAATCATCTTCCCTCTGGCTTCCTCCAATAATCTCGCCTACCCCGGGAACGAGGATGTCCATGGCTCTTACTGTTTTACCGTCTTCGTTCACCTTCATGTAAAAGGGTTTCATCTCCTTCGGGTAATCAGTCAGAATCACCGGTTTTTTGAATACGGTCTCGCACAGGTATCGCTCGTGCTCCGACTGGATATCACATCCCCAGTCAACAGGGAACTCAAAGTGTTCCTTGACTTTTGACAATATCTCGATTGCCTGTGTATAGGTCAGGCGCTCAAACGTGCTATTAATAACTTGATCTATTCTCGTTAAGAGTTGGGTATCGACAAATCGACTGAGAAAATCAAAATCATCTTGACATCTCCTCAGGCTGTCTGCGAGGACACTTTTCACCAGGTCTTCACCGAGGGCCGCGTTTCCGTCTAAATCGCAGAAGGCCATCTCGGGTTCAACCATCCAGAATTCTGCCAAGTGTCTCGATGTGTTTGAGTTTTCTGCGCGGAACGTCGGGCCAAAGGTGTACACGTTGCCAAGGGCAAGGGCATACACCTCAGCCTCGAGCTGCCCGCTGACTGTCAGATTGGCTGCCTTGCCAAAAAAATCATCGCTAAAGTCGATTTTCCCGTCCCTGCTGGTAAGGTTCTGGAGATCAAGCGTGGTAACCGTGAACATATCGCCGGCACCCTCGCAGTTGCTCCCGGTAATGATAGGGGTGTGGAGATAGATGAAACCTTCCCGGTTAAAATAGTCATGGATAGCGAAGCTGATAACATTCCTAATTCGAGCTACAGCCCCAAAGGTATTGGTGCGCGACCTTAAATGGGCTATCGTTCGCAGATATTCGAAGGAATGCCGCTTCTTCTGTAGCGGGTAGGTTTCAGGATCAGCCCATCCCAAAATCTGAACCTGTTTGGCCTGTACCTCGACCTTTTGCCCCTTGCCCGGCGATTCAATCACGGTACCGGTAACCATAACGGAGCAACCGGTCGTCAGTCGCAAGAGCTCTTCGGCGTAATTGGGTAAGCTACTATTGACTACTACCTGTATATTTTTGATCGTAGAGCCGTCATTGATCTCCAGGAAGGAGAAGCCTGCTTTTGAGTCTCTCCTCGTCCTTACCCAACCCATAAGGGTGACCTCTGATCCGAAGTCACTCGAACCGAGTATCTCTCCAATCTCTTTCCGTTTTATCATGTTCTCACATAGAGCTTTTTTCGAATTCCCGCATAAAGGCAGCCAGGCTTTGTGCCGATTCCATGGTCACGGCGTTGTAGAGGGAAGCCCGACAGCCCCCTACAGAGCGGTGCCCATTGAGGCCTTCGAGCCCGTTTTTCTCGGCCTCGACGAGGAACCGTTCTTCCATGTTCTCATCGGAAAACCGGAAGACAATGTTCATGAGGGAACGACTGCTCGGTTCTGCCGTACCCTGATAAACCTCGCTTTCATCTATCACGTCGTAGATCAAAGAGGCCTTCTGCTTGTTGATCTCAGCTATCTTTTCCAGTCCTCCTATGGTATCTTCCAGCCACGTGAGCACCAAATCAATGACATAAATGGTAAACGTGGGCGGAGTATTGTACAGGGAGTTGGTCTCCTTAAATGAGGTGTATTTGAGCATGCTCGGCAGATTATCGGGCACCCTGCTGAGCATATCCTCCCTGATTACTACCATGGCTATGCCGGAGGGACCAAGGTTTTTCTGGGCACCGGCATAAATCACCCCGAATGGTTTTATACCGATCGGGCGGCTCATGAAATCGGAAGACATATCCGCCACGAGGGGGACACCATCGCCGTCAGGGAACTGGTGCCACTGGGTGCCCTTGATGGTATTGTTAGAGGTAAAGTGGAGATACGATGTTCCCCTGTCCACGTGATATTCAGTGGGAATATAGGAGAAACCCCTGTCCTCAGACGAAGCGGCGACCTTGACCCCATTTATTTGTTGCTGCGCCTCTCTTATTGCCTTTCCCGACCAGACGCCGGTATTTATATAGCTTGGCGGTTTACCGGGAAGGGCAAGGTTCATGGGTATCATGCAAAACTGCATGCTCGCGCCTCCCTGAATAAAGAGGATATGGTATTCATCGGTAAGATCTAAGAGCCGTCTCGTTCTTTGGATCGCATCGTCAAGAACCTGCTCAAACTGCGGAGAACGATGACTTATCTCGGTTATTGACATGCCTGATCCGCGAAAACTGAGGAAGTTCTCTTTGATTTCCTCCAGCACCGGCAGCGGGAGCGCTGCAGGACCCGCATTAAAATTGTGTAACCTGTTTTCCATTCGAGAGCCCTTTCTCATCAATGGGAACCGTCGGTTTTCATTCAATAAATCCGTGCATCATGTGAGAGACGATCCTCAAGCCTTCCGGGTCCTTTTCATAGGGCGGTTTTTCATCCAGATCTGCCTCGATGATCTGCTCGCTAAAAGGGAGAAAGCCCATAAAGGTAAAGTCGGGCATATGGTTTACCAAGAAATCCCTGTCTCTTTCTGTTCTGATCTTGTTCCCCACAATGAGCAGATTCTTGATTCCAAGCTCTTCGGTTAACCTTTTTATCTGGCGGGCAGTTTCAACGCTCCTTGTTCCCGGCTCGACGACCACGATCATCTTGTCCACTGCCCGTGCTGTTCCCCTTCCCAGGTGCTCCAGCCCCGCCTCCATATCCAGGACCACCACCTCATCTCTGGTGAGCACTAAGTGACTGACGAGAACCTTCAGGAGGATACTTTCAGGGCAGATACAGCCACCTTCTGCGGCCTTTATTCCGCCCAGGACCATGAGTTTTACCCCATCAACGTCGATGGAAAGCTTTTCGGGTAGATCGCTTACCGTGGGGTTCATCTTAAAGAAGCCACCCATGGTGCCGAGCTTTGTCTCGGTCCTCTCCTCAATAAGTGATTTCATTTGAGCAATGGGCGTTATCTCAAAGGCATTCTTTGCTCCGAGAGCCTGCGCCAGATTTGCATCGGGATCTGCGTCGATTGCCAAGACGGTCTTCCCTTGCTGTTGCAAGGATCTTATCAAGAAGGCGGCAAAGGTTGTCTTACCTACGCCCCCTTTACCACTAATAGCGATTTTCATGGCGGTCCTTTACCCGTTAGATAGTCTATGCAGGCTGATAAAAGGCATCCCTTTATGCCTGCGGAACTCTTGCCATCATAAGAATTACTTTCTGGCGTCCCACAAACCGAATTCACTATGAAGCTTCATACCTTACATAAAGATCCAATATTTTGAAGCATCCTCGCCTCTTCAAAGCAATCACGATCTGGCTTTTGCTACCAAAGGATAGACGATCATGCTTGAAAGCTCGGAAATGTCTTCAGCCGAGAGGATATCCTGGATTGAGCTATCAAAGAGGATTGCTCCGTCAGGGGGAAATTCTTCATCCCCCTCCCATAGCGCAAGAGTAACCGGTATCTTGGGGAGGGCCTGGATCACAACGGAGACATCGCCAAATGATGAGGGAGCGGCCCCGAACAGCTCCTTTGCACAGGAGACCAATCTATCAGGTAGTTCACCAAAGGCGCCCATCAGTGGCTGCTTAACCCTTCTATTGAAGGCATCCAAATAGAACCGCGCAGAGGGGATATCCTTGTAGGAAATCCATTTTTCCCCCCTGTGCTCTCGTTTGACACCGTTGAGGTAGTGAAGAATGATAATCCTCTCTTTAATGGACACCTCGCCCTCTTGATCCTGAGAGAATGACAAATCAGGCCAGGTGATTGTAATCATGCGATTAAGGAACTTCAGCTCGATAACCGCAGAATCACCCCCCTGCCCCGTAAAGAGAGCACCACTTAACCGGCAGAGATGAAGGGGATTCCGTTCTCGTATTTCCTTCTCCGTCATCTCCAGGGCCATCCGGTAGTCATCTACCCTTGCCATTGGGTTCTTCCCTTTACAAACACTTCAGTTTTGCTATACTTGCCTCACGGTTGAAGGCTCGATAGGTCGCGGCATAAAACCTTATTGTATTTATTCCAAAAGAAATCAAAAGTCAATTGTGTTGCCGTGAGATCAAAGAGAAAAAAGGCACGGACGGAGCAGGCGACGCAGCGAAAGGAGGCCCAGAAGACTTTCCTCCACAGGCCCTTTGAGGAGTTGCTGCATCATCAAAAGGATCTAACTGAGGATAAAAAGCCTGTTCAATCGGGTTCAAGGCCTGATGTCACACCTGAAGAGACCGACCAGCAGGTTTTTCAGAGGGCAATGGAGGGCGTTGCTCCCCTTGCCGATAACAGAAGGAAGATTGTCAAAACACCTGGCAATAAAGAGAAACTATCTCCTGAAGTTTCCGATCACAGTACAAAAGTAAAAGACTACCTCGCGAGCCTCGTTAATGAATCAGCGGCGTGGGATATCTCGTTCAGTGATGAGTATATCGAGGGAGCTGTTTCCGGGGTGGGCCCAAAGAACATGAGACGGCTCAAACGGGGCGAATTCTCTATCCAGGATTATATCGATCTTCACGGGCTCACAAAAAAAGAAGCAGAATCAGCTGTTAATGACTTCTTGCTTCAGAGCTACCAGCGGGACCTCAGATGTGTGCTCATTGTTCACGGTAGAGGACTAGGTTCTGCCGATCAGCGCCCGGCCATTAAGACCGAACTCCCGGTTTGGCTGAGGAGGGGGGCCTTGAAAAGGATCGTACTGGCCTTTGTTACTGCTCGACCGTATGATGGCGGTGCAGGGGCGATCTATGTTCTCCTGAGGAAGAGGTAGAATGAGTGTCATGTATTTCTTGTATTCATAGGGTAATGCGGTTCTGCTTATGGAACAAGAGGTCCATTCATGGCGGGGCAATTGCCAGGCAATTGATCCCAGGTCGTTGCGTCGAGAGGCAATCCTTGCATAAGATGTGTTAAAAGGATCAACAAACCCAAGAAACCCAACAAACTCAAGGAACTGAAGGAACCAGGGAAACCTCTCGCTGAGAACGGGGCATCAACAGGGTACCGAATACGAGATCGTGAACCAGGAATGCAGGTAGTATCATGCTAATCGTGGGACTCACCGGTGGCATCGGCAGCGGAAAGAGCGCCGTGGCTGAGATGTTTAGGGAGGAAGGGGCAGAGGTTATCGATTTTGATCATCTCGCCCGCCTTGTTGTTGAGCCCGGCAAGCCGGCTTGGAGAGATATCGTTGACTATTTTGGTCCGCGAATACTTTCCTCGGATAGAACGTTGAATCGTTCCGCCCTTGCGGAGATCGTGTTCTCCGACGAAGAAAGCCGTAAGGCATTGGAAGGCTTTACGCATCCAAGAATCTTTGAAAAGCGAGATGCCTTGCTTGAGAGGATTAAGGGAAAAGACCCATTGTCTGTCGTGGTCATTGATTTTCCGCTTCTGTTTGAATTAGGCTTGCGGAATGGGTTAGATGAGGTTATTTTAGTTTATGTACCGAGAGAAGTACAGATTGAGCGAGCTGCGAACAGGAACAATCTGTCGCGGGAAGCAGTTGAGAAAAGACTCAAGGCGCAGATGCCCATCGAAGAGAAGCGATCTCTCTCGGATTATGTTATCGATAATCAGGGAAGTCTTACTGAAACCAGGGCCCAGGTGCAAAGGATAATGCGTGAGCTGAGGGAACTGTCAAAGCAGAAGGAGGCTGATTTACCTTGTTCTTAACGGGCGGAGAAGAAACCTACCAGGCAGGTGAGACTATTTTTAGGGAAGGCACCTACGGAAAGACCGTCTATATCGTTAGTTCAGGTCGGGTAGAGGTCAACAAGGTGGCTCGGGGCAAAAAGGTTGTTGTGGAGACCCTCGGGCCCGGGGCTTTATTTGGTATGATGACCTTCATAGATCCGTCATCGCCGCGATCGGCTACGGCCGTTGCACTTGAAGACACCGTTTTGGATATCGTAGACAAGAACTTCCTGGACAAGGAATTTAATCAAATCACCTCGGATTTCAGGCAATTACTCGTGACCCTGGTCAGAAGGTTGAAAAAGACCACGGATGACTTTGTTTTGGCGGCGAGCCGCCTCGAACCGCAGGTGACCGGAACCATTAGGATCTCCTTTAAGAAGGAAAGCGACTTCTTCAAGTCTTACATCGGTAACCTGGCGAAGGGCGGGCTGTTCGTTAGGACGAAGAAGGTCCTTCCCGTGGATACCCTCTTGAATCTGGAGCTCACCCTGCCTAAAACCGACAGAGCGGTGCATACCACAGGGAAGGTGGTTTGGACCAGAGCAGAAAATATGAGCAGTGACAAGATGCCGCCTGGTATGGGAATACAGTTCGTCGATATTGATCCGGAGGATGAGAGGCTTCTCAAGAACTACATGGCGGCGTTTCAGTCTTCCTAGAACCTGGAACTTAATTCATACCATAAACCATCCCGCTACGAAGCGGGGTGGTCCAAGCCCTGCTATAAAGGTTACGGATCTCTTTTTCTCGCTTTCCTAATCCTGGTCTAAGGCTGGGAGGCTTTTTGATAGCCATGGTAGAGCCTTCTGCCCAATCCCCTTGGTAACTCTTTCACGTTTCGCCTCCCTGTCATTATTCCTCCGGGATAGAGTCGTTTTACCAAAGGATAAGAATCTGATGTAGAATCGTAATTCTTACCCATTGCCAGGATATGAAACAACGGTGGCTGAATACGCGACAACCCGAAAAGTGATGCGGATCTGCTTTACCGTGCCCCTGAATTCGCGCCCCGGAAATGCATCAAGGTAAACAGAGACCGGGTTTTTGCTTATCATGTTCAAAACAATACGCTAGATTTTTAGTGATTTTAGTGATAGTTGGGATCTGTGATAGGAGGCCTCAGGGGAACCTTCAAGTACCAGCAGCATCACGCACCACCCCAGGCGTCTTCCGGTTAAGGAGTGCCGGTGGGCACAGGGGAGGTTTCAGCACCTTAAGAAAAAAGATTTAAACACAATATAGGATGAGGTCGATAGGGCCTGGGATCGCCTTGTGAAGCGGGAACACAGGAAGTGTCGTTAGCCAAGAAAAGGATGCCTCAAAACAAGCAGGAGGAGGTATATGGAATGTTTTCTGAACTGTGAAGGCGAAAAGATCTATTTCTCCCTCCCGAAGGGCTGGAATGTTCTCTGCTGCCAGGACAAGCCTCCTATCTCCGGTGCCGCCGACCCGCTGACGGAGATCAAAAAGGCCCTCGACCACCCCATTGAATCAGCAAAGATCGAAGAACTGGCGCGGCCCGGGATGGAGGCTGCGATTTTGTTCGATGATCTACAGCGGCCCACACCGGCCCACCTTGCCCTACCTGAAATCTTGAACCGGCTCAACAAGGGGGGCATTCCGGACGAGCGGATCATCGGCATTTGCGCCCTCGGGACCCATCCGCGGCCCGGTTTGGAGCAATTGAAGGGCAAGGTGGGAGATGAAGCCTTTTCCCGCTTGCAGGGCCGCCTCTTTGCGCACGACCCCCATTCGTCCGATAACGTTATCATCGGCAGAACCCAAAGAGGAACGCTCGTTGAGGTCAATAACCGTGTTGCATTTGCCGACCTGATCATAGGAGTCGGAGAATGTATGCCCCATCCTGTCGCCGGCTTTGGCGGCGGGTGCAAGATCGTTACACCTGGTGTAGCCTCATATCGTTCCGTGGCCGACCATCATTTTACCTGGATGCGTCACCGAAACAGCAGGGTGAACCTGTTGACCGGCAACCACTTTTACGAAGATATCGTGGATGCGGGCCGCCTTGCGAGGTTGACGTTCAAGCTTGACCTCATCATTAACGAGAAAAAGGAGGTTATTCGCGCCTTCTCGGGAGATCCGGTTGCGGAACACAGAGAGGCCTCAAACTTTGTGGCATCCCTCTATCTGGTTGCACTGCCCAAGCTGGCAGATGTGACCATAATATCGGCCTTTCCCCTGGAGATAGGCGTTCAGGCTTCGAAGGCCCTGGACATGGCAGCCTTCTGCACGCGGTCAGGAAGGGCTATCATATGGGCCGCCCCGCAGAAGCAGGCAGGGCCTATCATGCCGTTGATTCAGGAAATGGCAAGTGATGAGACGGCCGGCGATTTCCATCGGCGGCTCGCGGAAGGAGATATACCTGAGCACCTCCGGGTGTTCGGTATCTCCTACATTATGCAAGTCGTCTATTTCAAGGCCAAGGCCGAGAAGTTCGACGTCTATCACGTAACTCAGGGACTAACGCCCGAGCAGGTGGGGATGATGAACTTCACCCATGCGCCTACCATACAGGAGGCAGTTGATCAGGTTGCCAAAAAGATGCCCCAAGCCGATGTGGCCATTTTCCCGTCAGGAGGCACGATCCTACCTGATGTGCAGTAGGTAAACTCCTTTTGTTTAGGTGCCATGGAGCGGGCCGGTATCCCCGGCCAAACTCTCAATGGAAGGAGCAAAGGGTCCTGTAACC
Organism: Desulfatiglandales bacterium; assembly: GCA_035527895.1. GTDB lineage: Bacteria > Desulfobacterota > DSM-4660 > Desulfatiglandales > B25-G16 > JADFWK01. The sequence goes on along the minus strand of DATKZQ010000006.1, from coordinate 45,035 downwards.
CTACCTAAAAACCGCACGAAAACGTGCCGGCCCTGGCTACACAATGCACTCTTTGACAGGCCTTTCACATCTCTTTTGCTTCGAGGCAGTCTTGAGCCACCCTTGTTGGATGTGTATGCGTCGAAACAGTGAAGCCTCCCCGCTCTGAAGAGCGGGGCATCCTCATAATGGATGGCGAAACTCTCCATAGCCTTTAGCCCGCCTTCGCTCTTACGAGCTACGGCGCGGTAAACCCCTCCTTTCCATCCTTCGTAGCCCGTCCTCGTCCGACGCCAAAGGCTATGGCCGACGGTGTCCGCAGTAGGCTGCTACGGAGGATGGAAAGGCGGGGTTAACTTCGGCGCAATTCCGCTTGATACCCTGCAGTTTGCTGCAGGGGGCTTTATTCAATGATTTAGCGGTGGATCAACATGACAAAAACAACAATATGGGAAATGTCTATTGACAGGGGGTGGATTATTAGGTCAATATATCAAGATATGGTTTAATTGCCTCTCGATGTGCGAGGGCAGAGCATTGCTTCGCGCGTCGAGGTGGCGGATTGCTTTACGGAAAGGAGGTGAAAAGACCTTTTGGAGACGCTATGGGGGTGGAGCCGAGATTAAGACGCTTTCGACGCCACCATAAGCCGATCATTTTTGGGAATAGCAGGAGGTTGAGATATGAGAATTGGTAAACTTTTGCTGCTTGGTACCATTATCGCTGTTTTGGCTGTATTACCTGCCAATGGTTTTGCCAAGGAGACTCTGGTATACGGCACCACCGAAAAGGTCATCGATATGGACCCGGCCAACGCCTACGATTTCCACACGTGGGAGATCTTCTACAATATTTACCAGGGGCTCCTGAGGTACCCTCCGGGCAAGACCAACCTTGTTCCAGGTCTGGCAGAATCTTATGACATCAGTGCCGACGGCAAGGAATATACCTTTAAGCTCAGAAAAGGCTTGAAGTTCACCGACGGCACGCCCTTTGACGCCTCGGCAGTCAAGTGGTCTATTGACCGGGTGATAGCCCTCAAGGGAGATCCCTCGTGGTTGGTTACGGATTTTGTAGCCAGTGTGGAAGTGGTGGATACGCATCGGGTTAAGTTCATCCTCAAGAACCCTGTGGCATATTTTCCCTCGTTGGTGGCCTCGGTACCCTATTATCCGCTGAACCCAAATGTCTACCCCAAGGATAAGATCGTTCGTGATCCATCGGAGCTCAAAGGGGGCAAGCTGGTTGGCCTGGGCCCATACAAGGTTGTTTCATTCAAGCGGGATCAGGAGATCATGATGGAGGCAAACCCTTATTACTACGGGGAAAAGCCGAAAAACGATCGGATCGTGATCCGTTACTTTGCTGATGCCACGACCATGCGCCTTGCCATCGAAAAGGGAGAGCTGGACTTCGCCTTTAAGACCTTGAATCCCTCGGACATCAACGATCTGGAAAAATCGACCAAGATTCAGACCATTAAGGCCCAGGGACCTTACATCAGGTATATGTGTTTTCTTTGCGACACCCCTCCTTTCAACGACAAGGTGTTGCGGCAGGCGGTAGCCGCCGCTATTAACAGGCCGCCGCTTCTTAATAAGGTCTTTCTGGGTCAGAACGCCCCGCTCTATTCCATGGTGCCCATGGGCATGTGGTCCCACATCGATGCCTTTAAGACCATCTTAGGCGATGGCAATATTGCCAAAGCGAGGAAGCTCCTGGCCTCTCGGGGTTATAGTGAGAGCAAACCGTTCACCTTTGATCTCTGGTATACACCCAGCCACTACGGTGACACCGAGGTCGACATGGCCGCGGTGCTCAAGGATCAGCTCGATGCCACCGGGGTGATGAAGGTGAATGTCAAGTCTGCTGAATGGGCCACGTACCGGGATAACTGGAAAAACAAGGTAATGCCGGCGTATCTTCTGGGCTGGTACCCTGACTACATCGATCCGGATAATTACACGGCCGCCTTTGCAGGAACGGCCGGCTCCAAGGGATTGGGTATCCACTTTTCTGATCCTGTATGGGACCAGAAGTTCGTTGAGGGTCAGACCGAGACGGATGCCACGAAGAGAACGGCAATCTACGCCGAGATACAGCAGATGTGGACCGATGAGGTGCCGACCGCCACTATCTTCCAGGGGACACTCTATCTGTTCGCCCAAAAGGATATCCGCGGCATCATGCTTTCGCCGACCCTGCAGTTCAACTACGGTCCCATCCACAAGGCTAAATAGCCTGTCTCGAGGTGGGAGCCAGGCGAGGGCTTGGCTCCCATCAAGCCCCTGGCTTCTCTATTTCTGTCTTCTGATCACGGAGATCGATGAGGAACCTCACCCGTTACATAATCACGCGCGTGTTGTTGACCATACCCATGGTCTTTATTCTCCTGAGCATTGTGTTCGTGGTGCTCAGGGTGATGCCAGGTGATCCGGTATCCGCCATGCTGGGCGGCCATGCGCCGGAGAGCGTAATCGAACAGAAAAAGGAGGAAATGGGCCTCAATCGCCCGATGGTTCTTCAGTACGCGGACTACCTCTGGCAGATCTGTCGCCTGGATCTGGGCGAGTCTATGGTATTCAAGCAACGTGTCACCAAGGCTATCGGCGAAAAACTCCCGGCAACCATCGAGCTGACTTTCTTTGGCATCCTCATCACCCTGTTTCTGGGCGTTTTCATGGGTGCCTATGCAGCCGATAAACGGCGTACGGTTCAGGATTACGTCATCAGGCTTTACGGAATCGTGGTCTACTGTATCCCGGTGTACTGGATGGGGCTCATGCTCCAGCTCATTTTCGGTATCTGGCTCGATGTTCTTCCCATTGCCGGCAGAACGGGCCCAAGGGTTTTTGCCTCAACCTTTGAAAAGACGGGCTTCTACCTTCTCGACACAATATTGGTTAAAGACTTCTCGGCCTTCGGGGATGTCCTGGTCCACCTGATCCTTCCCGCGTTTACCCTCGGACTGGTGCTTTCGGGGATCTTTGTGCGGCTCACCCGGGCCAATATGTTGGATGTGCTGAGGGCCGACTATATCGTCGCAGCCGAAGCACGGGGTATTCGTCACCGGAAGATCGTGTATAGTCACGCCCTGAAAAACGCCTTTATCCCCATATTGACGATGATGGGCCTCCAGATTGCCCTGCTCATGGCAGGTGCCGTTCTTACCGAGACGACCTTTTCGTGGCCCGGCATGGGGCGGCTCCTTTTGGAGCGGATTTATCTGAGAGATTATCCGACTATTCAGGGGGTGATCATCATAATCGCCCTTATTGTGGCAATGGCTTCGCTTATCGTTGACGTAATATATGCCATAGTTGACCCACGGGTTCGATACTAGGAGCGGAGATGCGATACTCACCGGCACGAGGTATGGCCAGGGCGATTTCCCTGGTCACGGGCATGGGAAAGAAATACGGGGTTGAGTGGTGGATTCTCGTTGCTGGTGCCCTGATCATACTTGCCATCGTCTATATGGCTTTATTTCCCGCATCCATTGCTCCCTTCAACCCCCATAATCAGAGTGCGGGGCCGCAGCTTGTACCGCCTGGCGGTAAATACCTGATGGGTACTGACAATTTGCAGCGGGACGTCTGGTCTCGGATTGTATACGGTTCCCAGACGATTCTCCGTGTGGCGGTCTTGGCCGCCATTATCTCTTCGGTCTTCGGCATCACCCTTGGCTTGATCTCGGGGTTTTCAGGTGGCTTTTTTGACAGGCTCATCTCGCTGATCATGGATTCCCTTTACTCGTTCCCCGGCCTCATCCTGGCGATTGCCTTTGCCGCGATGTTAGGGCCCGGTGTTATCAATATTACCGTGGCGGTGGCCGTGATCTATATCCCAACGTATTTTCGTCTGGTTCGAGGTCAGACCCTTTCTATCAAGGAGGAGCTTTATGTCGAAGCAGCCAAGGCCATCGGCTCCTCGGGGTCCACCATTTTGTGGAAATACATCTTTCCCAATGTTATCGCCACAACCGCGGTTGTGTTTACCTTAAATGTGGCCGATGGCATCATGATCGAGGCCGCTTTGACGTACCTTGGCCTGGGGCTCCCTCCTTCAATTGTGGATTGGGGCATGGACTTGTCTATGGGAAAGAAGTTCCTGCCTTCCGGGGTGTGGTGGCTCATTACCTTTCCCGGGGCCATGATTTCGCTTTTGGCAGTGGGTTTTACCATGGTGGGCGAAGGACTTGCCGAGATACTGAACCCGAGGCTTTTGGAGCGGTAAAGAAATGGAGCCAATTCTGAAGATCGAAGACCTCTCGGTTCACTACCCCATCAATATCGGTACGGTTCGCGCCGTTGAGGAAGTGAGCTTGGAGTTGCACCAAGGGGAGGTGATGGGCCTTGTGGGGGAGTCGGGTTGCGGCAAGTCAACCCTCGGCTTTTCGATTTTGCGGCTCCTCAGGCCACCCGGGAAAATCGTCGGAGGCCGCATCCTGTATCACGGTCGGGATATCGTGCAGATGAGCGAGAGGGAGATCCTCTCCCTTCGGGGCAGGAAGATCGCCATGATTTTCCAGGACCCCCTGACCTCTCTGAATCCCCTTTTTCGCATCGACCAGCAGTTTATGGAGACGCTCTTCACCCATGAAAAAGGGCTGGACAAAAAAGAGGCCTTTAACCGTGCGGGGCGCATGCTGGAAAGCCTGGGCATTTCACCGGAACGGCTTCTGGACTATCCGCATCAGATGTCCGGTGGCATGCGGCAACGTATCATGATAGGCATGGGACTCATCTTGAACCCGGATCTGTTGATTGCCGATGAACCGACCACATCCCTCGATGTGATCGTTGAGGCCCAGTTTCTGGACCTGTTGAACGATCTGCGCAGGCAGTTTGATCTGACCATCATCCTGATTACCCACAACCTGGGCAATGTCGCCCAGTTGGCCGATCGGATCACGGTCATGTACGGCGGAACCATCGCCGAGATCGGGCCGGCGAATGAGATTTTTGATGAGCCCCTCCACCCTTACACGCAGGGCCTTTTGGCCTCCATACCGAACATAAAACTTGACCAGCCGAAATTGGAGACCATGCCGGGGAGTCCCCCCGATCTGGTTACGCCGCCGCCGGGATGCGTGTTTCACCCACGGTGCCCCCATGCTAAAAAAATCTGCAAACACGAAATTCCGGAGATGACTGAGAGGGACGGCCATCTCGTGTTCTGCTGGCTCTACCGGTGAGAGAGCATATGGAAGAGCTCATAACCGTTACCGATTTGAAGAAGCATTTTCCCCTCCAGAAGGGTTTTTTGGATAATCTGCTCGCCAGGGAAAAGGGTTTTGTGAGGGCGGTGGACGGCGTATCGTTTTCCATCATAAAGGGAGAGGTGTTGGGCCTGGTTGGGGAGAGCGGATGCGGCAAGACCACGACCGGGCGGCTTATCTTGCGGCTGCTCGAGCCGAGTGCCGGGGAGGTTTTGTACAAGGGAAAGCCCATATTATCCTATTCGAAAAAGGATATGGAAAAGATGCGGGAGAAAATGCAAGTCATTTTCCAGGACCCCTATGCGTCGCTGAGCCCTCGGATGGCTATCGGCAAGGCCATCGGACACCCCCTGATTATCCACAACAATTATGATAAGGCCGAGTTGCGGCAACGCTGTCTCCGGATCATGGAGAAGGTCGGGCTAACCCCTGCCTCGTTCCTTTATAGGAAGTACCCCCATCAGCTCTCCGGGGGGCAGCGGCAACGAGTTGTGATTGCCCGTGCGCTGGTGACGAACCCCGAGTTCGTGGTGGCCGACGAACCGATTGCCATGGCGGACGTCTCTGTGAGGGCCATGATCTTGGAGTTGATGGTACAGCTTAAGGAGGAATTCGACCTCACCTACCTTTTCATTACCCATGACCTGGCAACGTGCAAGTATATCTGTGATCGAGTGGCCATCATGTATCTGGGAAAGATCGTTGAAATGGGGCCCCTGGAGGAAGTATTCAAGAATCCCGTTCATCCTTACACGGCCACCCTCTTGGCTGCCGTACCCGTACCGGATCCCAAGTACCGGAGGACCCACCCAATTCCGAAGGGCGAAATTCCGAGCCCCATCAATCCGCCTCCCGGATGCCGGTTTCACCCCCGATGCGCGTCGGCAAAATCCATGTGCAGCATTCATGAGCCTGATCTCTTAGAGGTGGGCCCCGGCCACATGGTTGCATGCTTTCAGTAGAAGATACCCCACAAGAGCCGCTATTATAGCCACAGGGCTTTTGAGATCATGGAAGGTGTGCCACAACCTTGCACCTTGGCCATTCCAACAGGCCGGCCTTTGAAAGAAGCTTTTTCCTGGATTCAGGTTGATTTTGGTGACCCCTTGGGATATATGTAAAGCTCGAGGCTAATAAACAGTCGCTTAAATACTCACGGTATAATTTAGTAATGCACGGCAAAGGAGGCTTCTTGTATGGAAATGAAGACACTCGGTGTTATAGGTGCGGGTCAAATGGGATCTGGAATTGCTCAGGTTGCTGCTGCCTCTGGACTAGAGGTGATCATGAACGACATAAGCAATGAATTCGTGGATAAGGGCTTTGGTGCAATTGAAAAGAACCTCGCTCGAATGGTGAAAAAGGAAAAGATATCTTCCGAAGACAAGGCGGCAATCAGCTCACGAATAAAAGGGTCAACAGCGATCTCCGACATGAAAGAGGCCGATTTTGTGGTCGAGGCGGCAACGGAGAAAGAAGAGCTCAAGTTGCAGTTATTCAAAGAATTGGATGAGATCTGCGGGCAGGATGTGATCTTGTCTTCGAATACCTCTTCCATATCCATCACAAGGATTGCCGGGGCCACGAAGAGACCACAAAAGGTAATCGGTATGCATTTTATGAATCCGGTTCCCGTAATGAAATTGGTGGAGATTATCAAGGGGCTCGCGACATCTGAGGAAACCTATACGATAACTCATGACTTGGCAATTAAATTGAACAAGGTGCCGGTGGGGGCCAATGATTTTCCCGGCTTTATTAGCAACAGGGTTCTCCTTCCCATGATAAATGAGGCCGTTTACGCCCTGTTTGAAGGGGTGGGAACGGTCAAGGCTATTGATGATGTCATGACATTGGGCATGAATCATCCCATGGGGCCTTTGGCCCTCGCTGACCTTATCGGATTGGATACGTGTTTGGCAATATTGGAGGTCTTGTACAAGGGTCTCGGTGATTCTAAGTATAGGCCCTGCCCCCTCCTCAGAAAATACGTGGATGCGGGCTGGTTGGGGAGAAAGACAGGTAAAGGATTCCACGACTACGGCAGCTAAGTGCTTCGATTCGCACATACAGTCACGTATTTTGACGAACGGGACTGGAGGAAAAGCTCACTCAGCACTAAGTCCTGAGGGCTTCGACTGAGACGTGTCGACGAGACTTTCGGCGAGCTCAAGTCGAGCCGCTCACGTCGAGTCGCTCAACCGAAGTCTGAATTAATTCGTTATCGAATTAATGAATCGAAGGACTAAGGATGAGAAAACAGGGAAACGGGAGGGAGAGTTTTGTCCCTGGGCAGTTATCTTTCTGAAAAAGAAAAGAGGCTGAGAGATGTTTGAGCCTGAGGTCAATCCTGAGAGCATGAAGAAGGCTGAATTTGTTGTAGCAATAGCATCATATAATGAGGCAGATTCAATAGCCTTTCCGGTGCAACAGGCAGACAGGGGCATGGAGACATATTTTGGGGACAGGCAATCTGTCATCATAAACTGCGATAATAATTCAATGGACGGCACGAGGGAGATTTTTTTGGGCATAAGAACAGCTACGCCCAAAATATATATATCCACCGAGCCCGGTGAAAAAGGAAAGGGACGAAATTTCAAAAATCTCTTTCGGAAGATTGTTGATCTTGGGGCCAGTGGTGTCGTGGTCGTTGATGCTGACTTGAAGAGCATAACCCCGAAGTGGATAAAGCATTTGGGAGAGCCTCTCTTTCAGGACTTCGGTTATGTAGCGCCACTTTATGTGAGGCATAAATATGATGGCACGATCACGAACTCCATCGCCTACCCCTTGACCCGAGCCCTTTATGGCAGAAGGGTCAGACAGCCCATAGGTGGAGATTTTGGGTTCAGCGGGGAATTGGCACAGGTATATCTTCAAAACAATGCCTGGTCGGATGCTGTCGCCAATTTCGGAATTGACATCTGGATGACTACCCTTGCCATGAACCAAAACGTACCAATATGTCAGGCCTTTATGGGCAGGCCGAAGATTCACAGGGCCAAGGATCCGGGGGCTGATCTAGGACCTATGTTTCGACAAGTGGTCGGCACAATCTTCGAGATGATGATACGATTCTATCCATTCTGGAGTCAGGTTAAGTGGAGCAAGCCCACTTCAATCTTTGGCTTTGGCCTTGGCGAGACGGAGGTTCCCCCGCCCGTCCAGGTCAATACGGAGACCTTATTTCAGAGATTTCAGGAAGGGTCTAAGACCTATGATCCTCTGTGGGAAAGGGTGCTTCAAAAGGAGGTGTTCAATAAACTGCAAGAAGTTAGAAAGATGGATCCTGACCGATTTGACTTCCCCACACCGCTCTGGATCAATATCTTGATCGATTATTCCATTGGCTATAGGGATAAGGTGTGGCAAGAGGATGAACTGCTCAACTCCCTTATCCCCATCTACCTGGGCAAGACCCTTTCCTATGTCCAGAAAACTGAGAGGATGTCTATACGAGAGTCAGAAGAGTTCATCGAGGAAGAGTGTGTCCAATTTGAGGCCACCAAGAGCCTTATGGTGCAGCGGTGGAACAAATGAAATCAGTCCACAGGCTCGTGATTTGACCATTCAATTGTAGGGAGATTACCTATGGCCAAGATATTAGTTGTAGATGATGAAGAACATATCAGGCTGCTTTACTCTGAGGAGCTAATAGAGGCGGGCTATGAGGTTATTACGGCCGCGGATGGGCACAAGCTGACAGAGAGGATAGAAAAAGAAAAGCCTGATCTCGTTATCTTGGATATTAAGATGATTGATTACAACGGGCTGGATCTGTTGCAGGAGATTCGAAATCAGTTCTACGACCTGCCGGTGATACTCTGCACCGCATACGACACCTTCAAGGAGGATATCAAGTCCATAGCAGCGGATTTTTATGTGATCAAATCGTTCGATCTAACCGAGCTCAAGAAGAAGATAGCAAAGGCTCTAGAGACACATATCCCTTCATCCTGAGATCCCTTGTCAACTCTGCTCTGCCAGCGTGAGGTAAATCCCAAGGAATAAGCAAAGAAGATTTGCCATCCATGCACCAAGTAGTGGGGGAAGGGCCCCAGAAATGGCAAGCGACCGTGAAAGTCCGAATACTAAGAGATACAGAAAACTAATGCCGATACCGATAGTGATATTGAAGGGGATCCCGCCTCTTTTCCTTCTCAATGCAAGAGGAACTCCTACGAGGGTGAGCATGAGGGATATGAATGGGAAGGCCATTTTAGTATTCAGGTCCACCTGTGCTTTGGTTGAATCAAAGCCCTCCTTTCTTATTTTTCGCACATAATTCCTTAGTTCCCAAAAACTCATCTCCTCAGGCGCTTTCATGGAATGCTTAAAGTTGTCGGGGGTCTCAGGCAGTTGAATCGTATGATGCTCAAACCTCACTGATTTCCATAACCCAGCAGCATCGATCGTCTGGATGAGCCCGTCAGCGAGGCTCCATCGATCACCACTCCAGGTCGCCTTTTCCGCGTCGATTCTCTTAATCAAGGTGAAGTGTTCGTCAAAGAGGGAGATTGTCAGACCCTCCATAATGTTCTTCTTGCTATCGAAAGCCCGGATCTGGTATATGGACCGATCTCCTCGATACCAGATGTGCGACAGTTCATAGGCACTTTTAGCGTCCCTTTTTTCAACATGGAAGTTCCATATTTTATTGGCTTTCGGGCTGGTGATGGGCACGATGGATTCGGAGAGAAAAAAGGATGCAACGCCGATGAGAACGGAAATTCCTATGAGGGGGTACGACAGGTTGAACGAGTTAAGCCCAGAACCCTTCAACACCAAGATTTCATTGTGTTTATGCATGAGGCCGAGCATGAGCATTATCGATATGAGCATGGATATTGGTAACATTTGCTGAATAACAAGAGGTATTTGATAAAGGAAAAAAGTAAGGGTTGTTCTTATGGGAACACCGGCCTCCATGAAATTGTCGATCTTTCCGAAAAAATCTATCACGGTATAGAGTACCAGAAAGGTGATCAGGGAGATGAGGAAGAAGGTAAAGAACTCTTTGTACAGGTACCTGGTCAGTATTTTCATCTTTGCGTCATCTTTTCTTTAGACCCAGGATTCTCGCTATCTCACGTGCACTTTGGTGGACAAAGCGTTCAAGATCCTCTCCGTGGAGCGGTTTTCCGGGCTCAGGCAGTATGTCAAGATCCGGTGGTTCGATAGCAACAGGAGCGTTCCTTAACTCCGCCTTTGGCCTGACCTCGAATTCGGGCGGGAATCCGTCTGAGAAATACATCTCCTGGAACGAAGAGAATTTAAGGGCATGGGCTGTTGCATCAAGCACACCTACCTCGCCCCTGGAGACGAGACCGCGAGCTATGGCCTTCATCAGCCCGGCCATGGATTCGCCTCCCTGGGTGCAGACGAAATGGCCGTGCCTGTTTGCACGTATCATGGCATCCATAATTTCCTGCTCGGTGACCGAAACGAAGAATACCCTGTTCCGGCCAGCTGCATCGTCATATCGCCTGGCTAAATCGATGACCCGTGGCATAGAGACCGGATTCCCGATCATGGCTGCTTGGGCAACACTGGGCTTCACCGCAACGGGCTCGAAGTGCCGTTGACTATGGTCGGGCTCCATGTAATAGCGATACACGGGATCGGCATGATGGGACTGAACCCCGATAATCTTGGGTAAGTGCGTAATAATGTTCGCCTCGACAAATTTTAGGAATCCGCTCATAATAGCGGTTATGTTGCCGGCGTTGCCGATAGGGACGACGATGATCTTGTTGCCTACTTCATAGTCAAAATCCTGTGCAATTTCGAATGAATACGTCTCCTGACCCAGAATTCTCCAGCTATTCTTGGAGTTCAACAAGGCAACATCGTAGTTCTCGCTCAACTCCTCAACAACCTTCATGCAGTCGTCAAACACGCCAGGTAATTCAAGTACCGTTGCCCCGCTCCCAAGGGGCTGTGAAAGCTGCTGCAAGGTGACCTTTCCTTTTGGGAGGAGAACGACCGATTTCACGAAGTTGGTTAGATAGGCCGAATAAAGTGCCCCTGAGGCTGAGGTATCGCCAGTGGATGCGCAAATGGTCAAGGGATTCCTCATTTTTTTTTCTTTGATCAAGTGATTGAGAAAACTCAAGGCACAGGCCATGCCCCTGTCTTTGAACGATAGACTCGGATTGAGTCCTTCATTCTTGAAATAGAACGGAAGGCCCACCAGCTTTTGGAGGTCTTTATTTGCCATAACGAGGGGGGTATGACCCTCGCCAAGATAAAGTATAGACCCCAAAGGAATCACGGGGGCAATGAATTCATAGTAGCGGAAGATACCCTTGAGAGCGCTCACATTAAGCATTCGCCGGTAGTCAAAGATTTTTCTCCAAAGCGAACCATCACGATGCCCTATTTCATCCGTTGCTTGATGATCAAGCATCAATATGCCGTCACAAGACGGGCACGCATAGAGCAGGCTGTCACCATCAAAGGTACTGTTGCAACCCAGGCATCGGTAGAACATGGCGCCTGAGGGCTCAGGTATCAAATGGCCTCTGATATCTTCGGGAAATTCATCCAGCTTCATGCAGATCTCCTATTCTTTCCAACCGTGGACTCCGATGAGGTTCACAAAACGACACCCGCCGAAACTCTCTTGCTCAAAGTTTTCTCCCTTTCTCGTAATCTTTATCAACTCCTGCGTGTATCTGTCGCCCACGGGGATAATAATCCGTCCGTTATCTGCCAGTTGTTCTTTGAGGGGCTCCGGGACGCTTGGAGCGCCGGCCGTCACCATAATTGCGTCGAACGGTGCATAGTCCTTCCAGCCCAGGGTACCATCAAAGGCCTTAAAGAGGATATTGTTGTAGTTCAGTTTGGCCAGGAGTTTTCTGGCCTTAACGAGCAACGATTTGATTCTCTCGATAGTATAGACCCTGCTCGATAACTCGGCCAGAATGGCAGTTTGATAGCCCGAACCTGTGCCGATTTCAAGGGTATTTTCCGATCCTTCTAGCTCCAACGCCTCTGTCATGAGGGCCACAATATAAGGCTGCGAGATCGTCTGTTTTTCACCAATGGGAACCGGATGATCGTTGTAGGCCTCTCCGGCGAGTGCTTCTTGAATGAAAAGATGCCGTGGGATCTTTTCCATGGCCTTCAGAACCCTTTCATCTCTAATGCTCCTCGCCATTAACTGGTTCTTTACCATCCGTTCTCTTGCAAGTTTGAAATCATGGGCCATGGAACGTAAAAACCCTCATCTCTTTTTCTATCGGCCTAGAACTTATGAATCGAAGGACTTAGCGTGAGCCTCTCGCTGCCGTGTTCACCCTTTTCGCCCTGCTATCTGATCGGCAAGCAGGTTCTTCTGAATTTGCCCTGTTTCTAGAAAGAGTTCAAGTGCTTTTGCATCCCGATAGAAGTGCTCGATGTGACCCTCAGTCATATAGCCGTAACCACCGTGGATCTGAACGGCTTCATAGGTAACTCTATATGCTGTTTTTGAGGCAATTGCTTTTGCCATAAGAACGGCCCGACTATCAGGTTTCCCCTTATCAAATGACCATGCTGCCTTATAGGTTATAAGCCTGGCCATTTCTGTTTCCATATACATATCTACCAGCTTATTTCTAATGACATCAAAACTGATGATTGCCTTTCCGAATTGTTCTCTTTTTTTGCTGTATTCTCGTGCCCTATTCAATGCTCCCTGTGCAATTCCCACACCCATAGCACTGGTTTCAATCCTCATCTCATCGAAAAACTCCTGTAGTTGATGGAAACCGGTATCCTCATGCCCGATGGCATTTTCTCCCGGCACACCGACATTGCTGAAAGATACCCGATCCACCGGGATCATCCTCATGCCTAACTTTTCTCCCATGCTCGATACCTCCATACCATTGTGGGTCCCCTCAAGTATGAAAGTGGAGTGGGCATGGGGACTATCCAGTCTTGTCTGGCAGACAACGATCATGGCGTTCGCAATACTTCCAAGGGTGACAAAAGACTTGGTTCCATTAATGGTAAACCCATCGTGGGTTTTGCGAGCGGTCGTTGCGAGTAGAGCACCACAATGGCCTTCTTCCAGAAAAGCAAGGGTGACGAGGCCCTTGCCCTGGGATACAGAGGGCAGAACCCTTTTCTTTTGATGCTCACTGCCGTGTCTTAGGATCATTTCAGAGCCAAAATCCGAAAGGGCGAGCGCAATCCCTATTCCGGAATCCTGCTGGCAAAAGACCTCTGCAATGAGCGCGTTTTCCAAGAGACCGCATCCCTGACCCCCGTAAGTCTCAGGATAGTGAACACCAACGAATCCAAGCTCACAGGCCTTTTTCCAGATAGATTGCGGGAATTGCTGATTCTTATCATATTCAAGGGCAGCGTCTTGATCGAATTCGCCCTTAGCAAACTCAAGAGCTGCCTTCTGGATGTCTATCTGCTCTGAAGTAAATTCAAAATCCATCAGAGATCGAGTATCCTGCTTATGATTCTCTTCATGATCTCATTGGTGCCCGCATAAATCGGATGCGCCCGAACGTCCCTGAAATACCGAGCAATTTGGAAGTCTTCCAAGTACCCGGAGTCCCCGTACAGCTCCATGCACCGGGATACTACCCTGTTGGCCAGGTCTGACATCCACCACTTGGCCATTGACACCCTTTTAAGGATATCGCTTCCCATGATGTGATCATACATGAGGCAGTCGATAAAGGTTCTGCCTATTTCAATATCGGTAGCCATGTCTACCAGCCCTGCGCTGTCAATCGGCATTTCCTCTTGAGCGTGGCTGAGATTCCTTCTTTTCTTGTGATAATCAATGGACATGTCAAATGCTGCCTCTGCAGTCGCCTGAGACATAAGAGCACTTACCAGCCTCTCCTGCTGGAGTTTTTCCATCATATAGTAGAAACCCTCACCCTCTTCCCCTAAGAGATTGGATGCGGGGACCTGACAATCGCTGAATATGAGTTCGCCGGTATCCTGGCTATGCCAACCTGTTTTCTCCAGATTCCTTCCCCTCGAGAATCCGGGTGATCCTTCTTCAACGCAGATGAGGCTGATATCCTTATGGGAGGTGCTCTCTCCCACGCCTGTTTTGCAGGCCACGACAACCAGGTTTGCCAGCATAGCGTTGGAAATAAACACCTTCTCACCGTTAATGATATAGCTCTCCCCGTCCTTGACCGCGGTGGTCCTGATTGAGGACAGATCTGATCCGGCGTCCGGTTCAGTCATGGCCACCGCCAGGATTATGTCACCGGAGACACAACCAGGAAGCCATCTCTTTTTCTGCTCATAGTTCCCGAAGGCATGAATATAAGGGGCGACTATGTCACTATGAAGACTTGCCATCACCCCGTAAACTCCGGCATAGGCCATCTCTTCGGTGATGATAAACGAATATTCAAGACCCAGCCCTGCACCACCAAATTCCTCTTCAACCCAGGGGCACAGATAGCCGTGATCACCCATTTTATTCCACGCTGCCCTGGGAATAATCCCCTCTTTTTCCCATTGGTCATAAAAGGGAATGATCTCCCGAGAGAGAAACTCCTTAAAGGCTTCTCTGAAACGGACATGTTCTTCTTTGTAAAGGAGTTCACGCATAGCTGTTTAAATAAGAGATCGAGTCCCTGGAAACAAAGAAATAGCGTAACACTTTACCTCTTTGAAATTAATCGTAAGCCGAGCATGGAGATGTCTTTTTTTGACTCTGTCCTCCCATCGTTCAGAGCAGTGGGCGTTTCAAAACGGCGCACACAGGCTGCTACCTTAGTGCTAAGGCTTCTGGGGCGGTGCGTCGGTTTGAAACGGCCCTGTACGGGGCCTTGTTTAGAGGGCAGAGCAAAAAAAGACATCCCCATGCTCGGTTCCCTGGGTTCCGTTACGAATAGCCACCGGGCATTAGCAAATGGACAGGAGCGCCACCTTTTCAAAGAGCTAAAGTGTTACGAAATAGCAAAGTCGGAGCAATAATCGCTATCAATTTCATGTCCGGTCACCAAATACCAGTAGAGGCTTCCGGGGTAAAGGCTAGGGCTCAAGGCGAAAGCCTTTCGGCTCCGGCCTTCCATCGACATAAACGTTGTTATGGTCGTCCAGAGAGAAACGCCCCTGTGCAATCATCTCTACCGTTAACGGGAAGATCCTCCAGTCACCGAGCTCTTTTAGGCGTCTCTGGTGTTCATCAACTACTGCCTTGAAGGCAGGCTCATCCTTAAGGAGATCAGGCAGGGGAATGGGCAACTGAACTTGAACGGGGTTTGAGACCATCAGCAGGGGACCAGTATCAACTCCCGCATCCGTCCAGATAGTTGAGGCGCGTAAAGCGGTTTCTCCGTGGGCAATGGCATCAGCAACTGCATGGTCACCGACGTACTTCCGTTTTCCTTGAGTAGTTAGGATAGAAAGATCGGCTGGGTGCACGTTGACGCACCTGTTTAAGGTCAGGTAACTCATGTATCCGGCGAGGGCGATGATATCTATCTGAAAGGCCTTGACGAGGCGAGATGCAACAGAATCGAATTCTCTTCTCGCTTCCAGGCCTCCAGGGGTTGCGATGCTCTTCTTGAGCTTCCTTCGCCGATAAAACTGCCGAATGTCGTAACTCAGGTATGGGATTCCCGCGTCAAGGGCGATGCTTTCTCCTGCCGAATGACCGTCGGAACGATCACTGAAGATAAAAACGATTTCAAATGGAGGTCCACCAGGCTCATTTTCCAACTCCTTTTGTTTTTCAAGGAGTCGGATAACATTCGTTCCGGAGCCTGACATAAAGGCGGCAACCCTCATGCGCCTGCCTTGTGATTGCGGATCAAAGATTGGTGTCGGTTTCATGATCCTCGTCTACTCCCTTTTACTTCACCTGGATAAAATCCACAACCTTGACTGCTCCGCCCGTACGGGAGGCGTGGTAAAGGCATTTCTTCTTGCACGCCTGATCAGCTACAAATCCAGCCAAAACAACATGGCTGTGAACGACGGACACCTCTACCTGAAATGCCCTCAAATCGGGGTCGGATAGGAATTTCCCCTTTACCTTGGCGGCGATCTTCTGATCGCTCACCGTTGTGCTCTTGTGTCCCTTTGGGAGAAAGTAGGTATTTAACTTCCGCACACCCTTTGTGCTTCGTGGGATTTCAATTGCCCTTTCCCGTATCTTCTGGTTGGGGATCTCTCCTACCATAAGCACCCTTCCCCTATGGACAGAGACAGAAATGGCAAGGAATGCCTTTTGAACCTCCTCGTCCTCGTCCGCTATGATTTTTGCCCGGATCTTATCCTTGATGACGGTGTCGTCCAGGTAGGTACCCAATGACCTCTCGTCGGTTCCGGCCTTGTATGGAGCAAGGCAAGATGTAGAAGTACAACCCTGTACCAGCGAGAGAACCACTGCCGCACAAAAAAAGCACCGTAACCAGCTTTTCATGCTCTTCCCCCTGAGATTTAGCCCGAAGCCGTGCTTTGGGAAACCGCTGTATAGTAACCTAATACCGAAACAAAATCAACGGAAGAGGGGATTTTCGCACCCCATAGTTCGCCTTCTGATGGCCGATTTCCACCCGGAGGCCACCTTGAGTTGTGTCGCAGATTTTCTTGCAACCGTAACCGGGTAAGTGTTATGAGTTGAAGAACCGGGCTCGATGAGCTAGGCATGAATTCTACCGGAGCGTATAATGAAGATTCGAACAATTACAACGGGCTTCAATGTAGAACTTCCCTTGAAAGAGGAGCAGATCAGTTATCTTGCTGATTTTACCAATAAAGCGAGAAGGCTTTTCGAAAGCAAAGGTTACGCCGTTCAGACAGTGAGAATAGCGACCCAACCATGGGAAAGGTATTTTGAATCACGAGATCAGATTGTCAGCCTGGTGAAGGCGCTGGAGGACCTCACGCACAAATACGGCCTTGATTATTCAAACGTAGGAACGACATTGAACGAAAAGCTCATTCCCATCATCTACGATATGATGGAAAGCACCTCTCATATGTTTTGCACGGTTCTGGTTTCCGACGATAGAACGATAAGCTATGAAAGGGCCAGCCAGACGGCAAAACTCATAAAGCGATTATCAAGAATAGGCAAAGATGGATTTACCAATTTGAGATTTGCTGCCATCTTTAACACACGACCGGGAAGCCCCTTTTACCCGGCGGCGTACCACGAAGGACCAACCTCCTTTGCAATCGGGACAGAAAACAGCGATTTAGTGAACAAGGCGTTTGATCGAGCGAAAACGATTGAAGAGGCAGCGCAGTATCTCAGGGAGGTTCTGGCTGAAGAATTCAAGAGGATTGAGGAGATTGCGGAGGAAATCAGCGTAACGGAAAAGGTCAAGTATGATGGTATTGATGTTTCAATTGCAACCTCAGTAGCGCCAGATGAAAGCATTGCCTATGCCTTTGAGAAGCTCGGATTCGGCAGGTTCGGAGATGTCGGGACCCTTGCCATTGCCAAAATAATCACCGACACGGTTAAAGGTCTCGACATTAAGAAGTGCGGTTATTCCGGCTTGATGTTGCCCGTCTTGGAAGACTATGGACTGGCCGAAAGAAACGCTGAGGGGGCATATAACCTGGGCAATCTATTGCTTTATTCATCGGTTTGCGGAACCGGGTTGGATACGATTCCTTTGCCGGGCGATATTTCGGAGAAAAAGCTCTTCGCTCTCCTTCTGGATATCGCATCCCTTTCTATTGCCTTAGATAAGCCGCTCTCTGCGCGGCTGATGCCGATACCGGGGAAGAGAATCGGGGAGATGACTCAGTACCAGTTTGAATATTTTGCTAATAGCAAAATCATGAAGATCTAATCCCTGGCCACCCTTCAAACATGGGCGTCCTCGAGATAGTGCCCCACCGAATTCCCCTTCAAAAGCCGGTTGCATAGTAATTGCCCACGCCGGTCCGGGAGATTCAACCTGTATCGGCACATTCACAAGAAAGGCTGTCGGTCCACTTATTCCATGTCGAATTCCTTAAAGTCGAACCAGTACCCGGTCTTGCTCAGGTAGTCGATTTCGGCCCGAACAATGGCAAGGTGCCCTTCCTCTATCTCGACAAAGTGAGCGAAGAGCTGTTTGCCCTCTTGGGGCAACTCCTTGACCATTCTCTTGTAGAAGTCACTGGTCTTGGCTTCCACGTCCAAGGCCCTGGAGAGCATCTGGAGCTCGCCCCCTCGCTCATCACCTGGCCTGCGAGCCTCGAGTGTGCTGATCCCCTTGCTGATCCTCTCTCTTGAGGGTAGTACCGTGTCTAATCTTTCTGCAGTAAGCGTGCCTGATTTCTTCCACTCATCGAGCTTGCTCTGGAGATATTCAAGATGCCCCTGTTCCTCTTGGGCAAGCACCTTGAAGATGCGTTTACCCACTGGATCTGAAGCACCTTCCGCGGCGTCACGGTACACTTGTCGAACTTGGGTTTCAAATTCAATAGCGGTCTTGATGGCTTCTTCTATGGTCATTGTCTCCCCCCTGATTGGAGCTGGTTATCGGATCTTGTGTTTCCGCTTAAAATGAGTATAGGAAATAGCCTCTTTCAAGTCAATGGAAGGGGGTTATGGGCCCGGGCTGATTTTTTCGGGCTTGAGTTGGATTGCTTGCTGATTTCGTTTTGCCCGACAGGGAGTTCGGAATAAGAAATGGGCTGGAGTCGGGATAAACCGGGCAGAGCTGGGGGATGAGTAGCTCACCAAGCTCTCGGTGCGCTCAGGCCCCGTAGTGGGATAATTCATAGAGTCTCTGGCCGAGTTGGGAAAGCCTTTCAAGGGCCCGGGAGCGGTTTTCTTCTGTAATCGTATGAGGATTAAAGATATCTTCATGAATAAGACTCATGGCGTTCTTGAAGGTTAGTTCGGAAAGGGCACCGATGTGGTCGATAATACCCAATTTATGGAATCTCTTTCCGAGATACATCATATGCTTTACAAGGTCGTCATCCTTAACTGCTTTGTTCTTCTGTTGACTTATTGCCTTTACAGCAATCCAGTATGATTCAAGGAAAGTCTTGGCAAGACCCGCCCAAATGGGCAGCTTATCAAAACCGAGTTTGGTGATCTTGCATCCTCCATTTTCTTCAAACCGGGACAAGAAGCCAGCCTCTTGGAAACATTCAATGAAAGAGGTGACTTTTTCAGGGAGATCTTCTTTCTCATCAAAAACAAACTCGCTCTTGAAGAGATTTTTCAAAAAAGCGTAATCGGCAACAATTGAGTCTGGTTTTTTCACCTCTTCTCTGCCCGATAAGAGTGATATGGCCACAAGGGAGTGGGGGATGAAAAAATGAATGATACTGTTTTTTTGATATTCGAGCTCCATTTTTTTATCTTCTTCCACGTAGTAGAAAATTTCATCCTCTCCCTCTACGTCTTTCAGGGAGTCGATAACCTTCCAGTCGTTAAGAAGTGATAGTGTGTCCTTAATTGCTTTTGCTGGATCACTTAGTGTGGCAGCAAGAGGAATGTCATATTTTCGTATGAAGTTCAAGAGAATATCCACGGTTTCGGCGAGCTCTGACAGATGGAAACCCCTCCGGTGATTGGCTAAGATGCCCATGGCAACAACTGAAAGCGGTGTTACGGGAGATACAGCATTGATGGACTTGACTAAATGAAGGGCCAGCTCACGGTGAACGCCATTTTGTGCCTGGTTTTTGTGAGATAGGTATTCAGTCAATGAAAAAGGATTATTGAATCGTATATAGATTTTTCCGTATCTCATCTTTAAGAACCGCCGAGCCCTAATGACCTGCCTGAGATTCTCTTCTTTTTTATGATCACCACCGAGCTCTTTGAGGTAGGTCTTTTCCTCTAAGATTCGATCGTACGTTATGGAGGCGGGGACAAATATGAGATCCTTGCAAAATCCTTCCTGATAGGCCTGTAGCAACATGGAGAGAAAGCCTGTCTTAGGAAGCATCAGTTTACCATTCCGACTTCTGCCTCCTTCGATAAAGAATTGAATAGGGTGACCCTCTTCAAGGAGTGCTTTGATGTATCTGCCAAGCACCTCTGTATAGAGTTGGGCACCCTTAAAGGATCTGCGGATGAAGAAGGCCCCGCATTGTCTGAAGATATGGCCCATAGGCCAAAATAGCAGATTAGCGCCGGCAGCAACCCTCGGAACATGCAGATGATTATCTAAGAGCACGTGGTTGAGTATCAGGTAGTCGATATGGCTCTTGTGGGAAGGCACATAGATCAGGGGACCCTTTCGGGCCCATTCCCTTATTTTTGCAAGACCCTGCATATCGACATCCACACCTTCAAAGATCTTTTTCCAGAACCAGTTCAGTGCCATAAGGAAGGCCTGAATATAGGTCATGTTGTAATCAGCGGCGATCTCGTCAAAGTATTTCCCTGCGTTTTTTCTTAGTTGTTTGTGTTTCCTTTTATTGCCCTGCGCTGTTTCTTCGATCTCCTGGTTAATTCTTCCGTCCCTGAGGACCAATTCCTTGATCTCCTGCTTAGATTTCATGATGGGGCCCAGGATGACCCTTTTCTGCATATCAATGCTCTCAATGAGCTTTTGTCTAATCCCTGAGGCCATTTCCTGTAAGGGTCTTGCAGGGGGTTGACTTGCTAAATAGGCCTTCAGATCCAGGGGCTGGCCGAAATCGATAAAAGCCCTGCGATTGTGCCTAAAGAAGAGGACAATTTTTCTGATGGTGCCAGGGTTATC
Source organism: Desulfatiglandales bacterium (assembly GCA_035527895.1). GTDB lineage: Bacteria > Desulfobacterota > DSM-4660 > Desulfatiglandales > B25-G16 > JADFWK01. The sequence continues at coordinate 24,179 of DATKZQ010000006.1, read as the reverse complement.
TTTGAACCCGAATAGGATAGTGCCCAGATTTGAATAGTTTTTTTCAGGTGTCTTTTTATAGAGAATGAGCTGGGGAACAAGGAAAATGGGGCGATCCATATTTTTCTGTGTCTCGAGGAGGAATTCTACCTGGTCCTTTTCCGCACGAGCAAATTGCTTGGAAAAACCCTTTGGATCAACGAGGAACAGGAGGGACGTGGTTCCCCGCTCAATGGCCCTTCCGTAAAATCCGGTTCGATAAGGACTCGGAAGGCGGCCATTTCTTAATAAAAAGGAAAGGTGAGATATGAAGACCTTTGCCAAGTGGGTGAGCGGCAGAACCATTAGCATGTTGAGGTCAATGGCGATTTTTGGATACGGAAGACGCGCCCAGCGGAAGCTGTAATGATAAAGGAGGTAATCCAGTTGCCCCCTATACTTGGCTGCATAGACCACGGTACCGTGACGGTGCATCTCCTTGAGCTTCTGTTTCATGTTTTCATCAAGGCTTACTTTTTTGAAAAGCCGATACAGAAACCAGCTCAAAAAGAACCCTGGTTTATGCTCAAGCACATAGGGATAAAGGGTCTTTTCCTCTAGACTATTCATGGGTGTTCATGACTCCCAATCGATGATAAGATCATAGATAGACACCTCAGTCAATTAAATCAAGCGATTTGATCATGACATGAAAAGATAGTTGGACGTTCTCAGCTTATGGAGAGTGGCTTTCCGATTTTTATCGAACAAGGCTTTTTTTGAGGGCTTCATCTAAACGGCCGAGTTTCCCGTGGGTACTTTCTGCAGTGACGCAAAGCGCTCGCTGCCCAGAGCTTGAGTTTTGATTGTTCCTACCCTATAATCGGCTTAGTGGCGTCAGATCTCTATTCGCCTTCGCCAGAATACCCTGCAGCTTCCTGCAGGGATGAATGGCGAGGCGACCGCGCCGTAGCTCGTAGAGCGAAGGCGGGTTGGCTTCGGCGCAATTCCGCTTGATACCCTGCAGTTTACTGCAGGGAGCTTCATTGGGATGCGCTTACTCGAGGATGCTATGATTTGACGAGAAAGGCCCCATTTCCAACCGTTAGAGGTGGGGGTCTGTGGAAGTGGAAAAATGATAGATTGCCACCAGTGTGAGCACTATTATGTAACATGGGATAAACACTTTCCTCATGGTTGCAGGGTGATGAAATTTAAGAGCAAGCAGATTCCCGGTCTCGTGGTTCTCTCGAGTTCTCAGATGGACTGTCAATTATTCAAAGAAAAGAAACCTCGTAAGGGTTTGAAACGCGAGCAGGCATAGGGAGACCCAGAGCCTCTTCGGAGCCTCCTTACGCCCACCCTCCCATCCTCCATATCTTGCCTCAACGGCGAAAATGCCCGCCAGAAAACATGATGGCAGGTTGAGGCATAGTCCTTTCCGGCTAAAGCTGATATTCGGAAAAAACCTTACATAAGGGTCTCATGAAATCAGGGATTTGATCCGATATGTACAATGAAGGGCAGTTGTGCTTGTGTGTCAAGGTTTATTCTGAGGAGGCGGTATCGGATGACCAGACCTGATTTGAGGCGAATCATCCAGCCCGCGCAACACCTCGAGCTTCTATTTGAAGCGCATGAGGAAGAGCATCGCGTGGATATTAGGGATACTGTTATCTATGATGTATATCCAAACAGGCAGAGCTTCATTGTGGCACAGACGGAACCGCCGGTCTTAAAATCCATGACAGGAAACTCCATAGAGTCTACCTTTCTTTGGCTGTCCACTCCTGGGGAAGACCCCTTGCGGTATGCCTTTCCTACCAGAATTCAGGAATTAATAGCTCATTACACGCTCTCCCAAGGACAGACCGTGCAGGCTCTCCGTTTAGGGTATCCCAAAGACCTGCATGAGCGGAACATCCGTTTCTCTTATCGTGTTAAGCCAATAAAGCAATACCCCATTACCCTTTGGGTTGAGGGGCACGAACAACCGCTACCGATCCTTGAGATTTCTGAAGGAGGGGTATGTGTGTCATACCCTAAATTACGCCGTTTTTCCGCTCTCAAGCCGGGGGACAAACTTTCCATCACCCTCAACTTCAACAAACAAAGCCAGATGAAGCTCCACTTACAGGTAGTGCGCAGATTTCGAAGGCCCGAATTCCCCAGAATCGAATTTATGGGAGCGAAATTCTTCGGGTTGTCGATGAATGACCAGGCCTTGTTAGCAGCAGAGATCAAGAAGGCTGAGCGAGTTATTCTGCGAAAAATGGCTGGGTTAGAGTCCATGAGAGCGGCAACAGTGTAATTCCCTGAACCGGACAAAGATTTCACTATTGCCAAATGCCGCCCAGGGCAAACTCCCCTTGAAAAGAGACGGCGCAGATTATCAGCTGAGCCCCATGAACTGCTATCGGGAGCAATGGCCCCCATTCATAGTCTCGATCGGTGCATTGATTCCACTGTCCAAACTGGGCACCACGCTTTTTTCATGACTGGCCGCCTGGGCGTAAACAAACCACGTACCGTCCCGTTTTCCCTTGGAATATCCTGCCGGTGGTGGTCTTTTGTCCCCCTGAAAATGGCCGAGAAGCTGTCTAGATCCATTAATCAGTAGCCAGGGATAGTGATATGGGTTTTCCGCAGTTAAAGATTTGGAGGGGTGTGGCCGATAAGGGTTAGAGGATTCCTGTTGCTTTGCCGTAGAATCGCCACAACACGTTGAAGCGGGTTTTCTGGATATTTTCTTGCTGTTTTAGACGGGTTAAGAGTGAGGAGGTCAATAGGCGATGCATGCCATGGAATGCAGGAAACACGGGGGAAGGAGATCTGGTAAGGACCGCAGGAAATCCAATGATGCTCAGTACAGCGGTCCTGAAAAGCGCAGGGGATTGGAACGAAGAAGCGGCCTGGATCGGAGGAAAGGCCTTTACCAAAAGGATATCAGGGGAGGGTCATGAGGGTTATATGTCCACAATGTAATGCAATCTATAGTATACCGAGGGCAAGGGTTCCTAAGGGAAAGGCGGCTGCAGCGTGCAAGAAGTGCGGCGCCGGAATTGTGATTGAACCGCTGAGACCAGCTGCTGCCGATACCCTCATGCCATCTGGATTTGCCTCTGGAAGTCCCCCAGACTCTTCAACTGCACCTCCTTACAATGGAACTTCAGAGAACGAGGTCTTTGGGGACTACCCGGAGCTCGCCGGTTTATCCTCGGCGAAATTTGATTTTGGGGAGATCCTTTCTCCTAACAAAAAGGGGGGTTACAGAAGCAGAAAGAACAAGTTTAAGATAAAGATCTTCAAGGCGGTACATGACGTCTTAGACGAACTGCTTGAGGATGGTGAGAAAGCGATGCGGATTGGTAAAAGCACGGCCTATTACCCTGCCGAAATCTTCCTGGGAAACGGCTTTCTTACCATGATGTATAATTATTACGCAATCGTCTGTACCAACAGGAGGATTCTTTTCATAAACATAAATTCCGGAATTACCCGTCGAACCCATCTTCTCTTCCAGGTGCTGTATGAAGACATAAAGAAGGTGAGACAGGGCCTTTTTCTGAATCATCTCATAATCTATCGAACCAATGCAAAGCGACGCGTCTTTACATCGGTGAAACGGCACATGTTGAAAGAGCTGAGAGGGTTCATCATGTTGAAGAAAGACACAGTGAGGCAGGCAGAACCTCACAAAGAATCACTTGAGAACCTCTGTCCCTCTTGCTTTGTTCCCCTTCAAAAAGGACTAATTGCTTGCCCTTATTGCAAGGTCCAGCTCAAAGAGCCCAAGAAGGCGCTTTTTAAATCTCTGTTGTTGCCGGGGTGGGGAGACTTGTATCTCGGGCACAGGGCCCTGGGAATCTTAGAAATGCTGGGCTCCGTCATCGTGTGGGTGATTGTAATTTCCTTCGTGCGGCAAGGAGGGGTCGAAAACCTAACAGCAGCTCTCTTTGTCCTCATGCTTTACAATGGTCATGACGGAGTTCTTACCTATCACATGGGTAAAAAAGGCTATATGCTGGCCGGTAGGTAACGGAACACCCATGCCCAACAGCAGGTTTTGCCATGACAATAGGGCAGGATACCAGAATGGGTGCTCATTTTTAGCTTGCATTGGCACCTCAAGGAAGGCTATAAATCGGCCAGTGCTTTGTCAGTAAATCTTGTTTTGCGTGCTCAATCTTCGCTCTTGGGTTTTAGCCGAAGGGGTGCGATTCTGCGGAGACAGCAACAATTGCAATGCACCCGAGTGACATGAGATAGAAAATGGAGAGTACCTGTACGATGACAAGGCTGAAGATCCTGCTTATTCTGTTCCTCCTGCCGATTTGCGCTGGCTGTTCCACCCATATGTCAATACCTAAACCAGAAGCACAGATCTCGACAGAGATAGTTGTGCAGGAAGAAGCAGCATTTGAGGAATCTTCGGCAATTCCTCAGGACGAAACTGCCGTTCCCTTGCCCGAGCAAAACCAGCAACTCATTGCTCCGGCAAAAACTGTGGATGAGCAAGAAATCGCTGCATCGGTCAAAATTGAGAGGGAGCAAGATACGGCTGTCCCTCTCCAAAACGACGAAAAGGAAGTAGTTTCAAAAGAGGCCTCAACCCCGTCTGAAGCGTCCGAAGAAAACACGTCACCTCCCGCTCCGAATCCCCCGGAAAAATCCGACCAGGAGATGCTCGACTCTGCGCTGGAGTTTTGCGAAACCGCCAATTATTTTTGGGAGCGCGGTGAGCTCGATAACGCGCTCAATGCCTTAGATCAGGCCTATTCACTCATATTGAAGGTGAGCCCGGAGGATAAACCGGAGATCTTGCAGGAGAGAGAAGATCTGCGTTTCACGATATCCAAGCGGATCATAGAGGTCTATACCTCCCGTTTTACCGTGGCCAACGGGTATAAAAAACCCATTCCTCTCGTAATGAACGATCATGTACAAAGGGCGTTGGAATTATACAAGGGAAGGGATAGGCAATTCTTTCTAGATGCATATCGCCGTTCAGGCCGGTATCGGCCCGCCATTGTCAGGGCACTCAAAGATGCGGGACTCCCGGAGGAACTCTCGTGGCTGCCTCTGATCGAGAGCGGATTCAAGATAAGGGCCCTTTCAAGGGCAAGAGCCCTCGGCCTCTGGCAGTTTATTGCCTCAACAGGATACAAATTCGGCCTGGTAAGAGATCAGTGGGTGGACGAGAGGATGGATCCAGTGAAATCCACGCAGGCCGCCATCGCATACCTCAAGGAACTGCACCAGATCTTTGGTGATTGGGCAACGGTTCTCGCAGCTTACAACTGCGGGGAGGGCAGGGTGTTGAGATGCATACGAATGCAAAGGATCAACTACCTTGATAATTTCTGGGATCTTTACGCAAGGCTTCCCATAGAGACGGTCTTTTATGTCCCGAAATTCATGGCCGTATCACATATTCTGAATGATCCTGAGGCCCACGGCTTTGGCCTTTCGCCGTTGGAAGAGGAGCCTGAGACTGATGAGGTTACCGTTGACAAACAGGTTCACCTGAAGACGGTGGCAAAAAACCTGGGAGTGCCGCACGGGCTTTTGGAAGATCTTAACCCTGCACTGAGGCGCAGTTGCACACCCAACAGGCCGTATGCACTGAGGGTTCCTAAAGGCAAGGGCGAAGTTCTCCTTTCGAATTTGGACGATATACCTGTGTATCAGCCCCCGGTACCAGCCTATGTCATGCATAAGGTGAGAAAAGGGGAGTGTTTATCCCTTATTGCCCGTAGATATAGAACGAGCATCAGAGCCATAATGGCCCTCAACGGGCTCAAGAGCAGCAGCTATATCAACGTGGGTTGGAAACTCAAGATACCAACGAGGCGGGCCTATTTGTCTCACGGAAGCCCATCTTCCCCCACACCGGTGCACAAGGGCGAGGGCAAGGCCATAGAATACGTTGTTCGAAAAGGAGACTCACTCTGGAGGATCGCCAACCGATTTTCAACCACAACCAGAGCTGTTCAATCCCTCAATCAGCTGCCTAGCACGAGGCTATATATTGGCCAGATTCTTCTTATTCCCCATGAGGCAGGCGATTTGACGGCCGTTGGAACCAAGGCTTATCCTGACATGAAGCGCGATTCTCAGGTAACCGTTGCCCAAAATGAGTAGAGATGAAACTCACAAAGGAATTCGATTTTGCCTTACCAGGGCTTGCTCCATAGGGCCGGGTATCGCTCAAGCGCAGTGACTGCCTTTGCTCAATAAGGGCCTTTATCGCCTTTTTCCTCTAGACGGTGCCTGGGTTGCTTTCAGGGCTTTTGAGATCCCGTGGATTTGCCCATGTGTCATCAAAGCCATGACTCAAACCACTGGATTTCAATCGCCATAGCAAAAAACCATTAAGGAGATAGTAACAGGTTGGCCCATGCGTCTTAAGATAATCATTCCGTAACTATATGTTGCCAGACGCCAGATAACAGTTTCTGAAACATGAGCAGCATATCTTCAGGTTTGCTGCGTATAGTAAACTTCCTTTCCCAGTTTGACTTTTTCGGGCCAAGCAATGATAATGTAGACAAGTATGGACCAAGAGAGGCGTGTAACCTCGAATGCTTCGAGTAATGAGGCGTGATTGATAGCTTTTTCAAGAGCGGATCATGAGGTAATACCGTGATAGAAGAAAGACGCACTAGAATCGATCGGCGTTCTAAAGACGACAGACGCAGGGCGTCCTACAGTAGAACGGATAATTTCAAATATTTCTCCAAAGGGGGCGTCGAGCGAAGGAGTTGGAGGGAGAGAAGGTCTCAGGACGAGCGGCGCGCCGGATGGTTGAGGGTAAGTGAGTGGCGTAGCGTGTTTGTGGGAGATCTGACGTGGAACACCTAGAGACCTTTGATGAATCTTGCTGATTTTATGATGGATATTGATTTACTAACGATGCTCAATAAAAACTGCGGTGGATACTGAATACCCGTTTATGGCGAGACAATTCATTCTTCGGATAAAGCTCTGGATGGTTCTCTGCTCGCTACTTTTTGTCTTTGGCTATCCAGACTGCTTGATAGGAGCGGAAAAATACTACTACTACCTCCACATCAGTTCTTTTCGCTCTATAAGAAACGCCGATAAGGACGCCGAGAGACTTTACCGAAAGGGCTATGATACGATTGTAAGCCGTGAAAGGGTCGCTGATAAGGGTTTTTGGTATCGTGTCTACATAGGCCCGTTTACCTCGCCGCAGGAGGCGGAGATGAAGAGAAGCGAGTTGAGGCGAAAAAAGCTCGTTGATTACGCGGCTATTCAGAAAAGAAAGACCTTGATCAGGAGAGAATTGGCCAAGAAACCGGAGGTTGCGGAAAGGAAAGAGGAAATAGAACGGGAAGAACTGGCAAAAGAGGTTCCGCCGAAAGTGCCTGCAGAGGTATCGGCAATCCGTGAAAGACCCCTCGAAGAGAAAAAGCCTGCCGTCCCAACGCCACCTGTGGCAGTGATCAAACCGGTAAAACCTCCACCCAAGATCACGGTAAGACCTCCAAAGAAAAAGAGAGAATTCAAGTGGGAGGGAGCCGGGAGAAACCTTCCTCAAGGGCGTATTTCCCTGGGGTATCGTCATACCTATCGGGATATCGAAACTGAACTCGAGAAACGGAAGCAAACCACCTCTGACGGGACAACCACTACTGTTGAAGACATCTCCCTCTCAAGTGCTGACCGGGAAGGGTTCCATACATCCTTTCATACGGACGGCTTTCGCTTCAGGGTTGGCCTGGCACGCTCCCTGGAGGTTTTTGCCGATGTTTCTGGAGCGCATAAGGAGTTTTCTGATTTCGGCCTTGCTTACGGCGGGGGCCTGCGCGTCAATCTTTTTGAGGTTACCAGGGGTGGGCTCAGAGGATTGTACGGGGCAGTCCAGGGGGAATACATGGGGGGAAAGGTGAACTATGAATACACCTCGCCGGATGGTAACAAATGGAAAAAAGACGCCGATTGGAAGGAACTTTCGGCAAAGGGAGAGCTGGGCTTGACCCGCTCTCAAATTGGCGGCTATGCGGGAGTTGTCTACCTGAACTATCAGGAAGACGCTGAGCGAAAACTCATTTACGCCTTGCCGCCATATCTTACCTCCTTTGCCTTTCAAGATGAGTTAGAGCAACAAGGCTTTGGAGTGTATGGCGGTGTTGTCATACGCTTGAGCTCCAACTTTCTCCTGAACATCGAGGGCCAAGCCATAAGCCAAGAAAGCATTATCGGAGCACTCGAATATCATTTCTAAGCTTACTTACCGTGCCGGAGGGGCATGGTGCATGCCTGCCGGAGTTGCACCGTGTTGCCCGACGGCGACCCTTCCGCTCCTTCATCCCCTTCTGTCTAGGGCTTCCAGTATGAAAAAAGTTTCTAAAAAGTTGCAAGCATTTTCTCATTGTTATGAAGGTTTTTACAATATTCTCTTTTGAAGTTCCTAGGATTTCATACTAACTATTTGATATCTAAATAGATTTTCAAAACAATGGATTTTGCATGATTTTTGCAAGAACTAATTTCGATTACGCAGACATTCCTCATCGAGTTTCGTTTTGAAAAAAGGATGGATGAGGCAACAATAGTAATGCCCGTAATCGCGCTCTCCGTAAGTTTTGCCGGTTTCATAACCACCTCTATGTGGGTCTATAGTTGAAATAAGGTGAGTGCCGTCTTTTCCGCACCAGAACCGGCCTCTTGCTTCTCGTTGATTTCGGCCTAAGAGAATCCTTATGGCTCATGAGGAAGGTTACGGAGATGCAGCGAATCTCTAATCTTTGAACAGAAAAGGATAAACCTCTATAACTTCCTTTGCTGAGGGGTTTCAGGCATGCTAGAGAGAAGGCGCTCTGCAATTGATCGACGTTCTGGGGCAGACAGACGCAAGGTCCATAATCTCGATTATTTCCTAAAAGGAGGAGTTGAGCGAAGAAGCTGGAAAGAGCGTAGGTCAGAGAGCGAGCGAAGGGCTGGATGGATTAGGGCGGGTAAGTGGAACAGCGTGTTTGTCGGGAATTTATGATGGAGCCCCATGCCATCTGAGGGTCTCTGAGACAGCCAACTTTCGATTATCATATTGAGGAGGCAGGGTCGCTCAATGCCCTGCCTCTTTTCTTTGTGTTCTTCATGACTCTCCCTTGTATATTCCCGCCTCCCGTATTAGCGAATATTATATCGGTTCAAATTGTGCTGGCCTCACGAGACCCGTTAATCCAACGAATCCGACGCATTTTGTTACGTCGCTGGCAGCTTTTGCCGGTCAGCATTAGGGTCGAAAGCTCCGGCTTTAGGTTAACTGGCTGAAATATCTATATAAGTAAGCCTGACGCGTGCACTGTCACTTTTTGGATAAAGGGCTCAGCAAAGGCTTTTCAGTGTATATATGTAAGTTTTACGAAATTCTGATATCGATTATTACCGTAACTCCGCAAAACACTGATGGGCATGTATTCTGCTTGACGTGGAACTATTGAGGGATATGGATATCTTTTTTTGCACCGAACTGGGCAGGTGCTTTAAGCCTGCTCTTTCCCGATGATCCAGGCGGGCGCCTGCCCCTACATAAGCCTTCTAGATCCGGAGAAGTGGGAGTCACCTTACAAGCAGCACGCCCCTGGCCCAGACCTGGCACGATAGGACTTTGTTTAGAGCCACGCATACCCATGAAGTTGCGAAACAGGATCATATTCCCGTGTCGTCGCGCCAGGGCAGGCCGCCTTCATCTGCAGCATAAGCAAGCATAACAGCATGGGCTTCTTCGGTGCCAAAAAAAGACATCCATATCCCTCTGGACAGCGGAGTTTCGGAGTTACGGCAATAATCGATTTCTGATATTTATCTGGGTAACCAGGATCTTAAAGTTAGTGGTTCATTTTTTGCGCACTGCGAACAAGGGCTACAGCGTTCGGGAAGGGATTAAGAGAAGATAACGAGACAGCGTAGTGACGGAGCTACGGCAATAATCGAATAAGGAATTGACCATTCTTATGGGTGGGCCCTGTTGAATTTCCCTAAAAGGAACCCTATTTACTAGGGAGGGAAGATTCGCTCGTGGAAAGGAGAGGGTCTATGCTCTTGACAAACCGTGTATATCATTTATAAGGGAGAAATAGGGGCTATCTCAAAGGAGGGGTTGCACACCAGGGATGGTGAAAAGAACTGCAGTAAAGCGACTAAGATTTGCCCTGACAGGTGTTAAAGGCCTCAAATGATGCACACGTGGATTACCCCTATATCTTTGTGTGGGTAAGCAGTTACCATATTGTTAGCCTAAATGGGCTTAATGAAAGGAGGTTTCCATGGGTCGCAGAGTTTTGATTGACGAGGAAGAATGCATTGGATGTGGCAGCTGCGAGGAGATCTGCCCAGAGGTGTTTGTACTCAACGAAGACACCGAAAACGCAGAGGTGATTAACCCTGAAGGAGGTCCTGAAGATCTCATTGAAGAAGCGATGGAGGCCTGCCCAGTAGAATGCATACAGTGGGAAGACTGAGGGCGGCAGATAACCACTTGGCCTAAGGTTTTATCCTTGGCTTCTGAAGCCTCAACGTTTCAACTTTTGAACGACATTAATGGATGGATATTCTCGGGGAGGCTCCCAAGGCCATACTCTCAGTTATGACCTCCCGGCTTTTCCATGACCTTTTGGATAGCGTTTAGGAGCTCGGTGGGGGTAAATGGTTTCGCGATGAAGCTTGCAGCACCTGTCTCGATGGCTTGTTGCACGGTCTGTTCTGTGTCGTAGCCGCTCATGACAATAATAGGTATATCCGGCCACTCCTTCTTAATCTCGCTCATCAGATATATGCCATCGCGCTTGGGCATTTTTATGTCAACAAGTAGCAGAGCGAAATCGTCATTTCTCATCGCCTCGAGGGCCTTATCAGCACTCGGCACAAGATAGACATCAAACCCCTCAGGTTCCAGAACGCGCTGGCAACTCTTGAGCACGGTCGGATCGTCATCAACTACCAGAATCCTCATTTTGTTCGATCTGCTCCTCTATGGGAAGCCAGATAGCAAAGGTGCTTCCCCGTCCAACCTCGCTTTGCACCCTGATGGTGCCGCGATGTCTCTGCACGATCCCGTACGAAACAGCGAGACCAAGTCCAGTACCCTTGCCTACCTCTTTGGTGGTGAAGAAAGGTTCGAACAGCTTTTCGAGATCCTCCGGTGGTATGCCACACCCATTATCAGTAACAGCAATCTCAACACCCTTTTTGCCGGTATCGCTCGCAGATAAGCTGATACCGGCAGAGATCGCTATAGTGCCGCCCTGTTCCATGGCATCAAGGGCATTTATGATTAGATTTATCAATACACTCTGGATCTGGTTCCGGTCCAGGGTAAGCATGGGTAAATCTTCCCCTGAATTGAATTGTATGCTCACGCCTTTTATGAGTGCCTGGTTTTCCATTGCTGAGATTACGCCGCGGATGAGCCGGTTTATCTCTGTTGGCTCTCGATCAAGGTCGGTTTGTCTGGAGAAATCGAGCAAACCCTTAACAATATTCTTAACCCGTACGGTGGACTCAGCTATTTTCTGAAGATAAGACAGATTTTTATCTCCTATATCTTTATTGCGGAGCAGGATGCGGGTAAAGGTTAATACACCGGTGAGAGGGTTATTAATCTCGTGAGCAACGCCTGCCGCAAGCCTTCCAATGCTGGCCTGTTTTTCAGACTGAAGAAGCCGGTTTTCTGCGTCTGCCCTCCTGTGTCTATCACGTTCCTCGAGGGATACGAGCATATCCTTAAAGGTATTTTGTAAGACACCTATCTCATCCCTTGATTGGGGTCCAATCTCTGGCGACAGATTGCCCTTGGATACCTGCTGACTGGCCTTTATCAACCGGTGCACCGGGCTCATGATCTTGTCTGCCAGAACATATCCCAATCCTATGGCCAATAACATACCAGCAAGCGTAATAAGTACCAGGATAGTGAAGGCCTTCCTCCGCATGTCAGCATACTTGGCCTCCAGAACCCCGACATAGAGCATTCCCACCCGTTCACCAAAGATATCCTCGATTGGTTCATAGGCGGTTATGTACCAGTCGCTGACCACAAAGGCGCGGTGTGTCCACCGTTCACCTCTGTCGAGTACGTGCTCTTTAACCTCTCTTGAGACCCGCGTTCCAATAGCCCGCATTCCCTCTGGAGTGACCACATTGGTTGATATGCGGAGGTCATTTTGGAAGATTGTTGCCGTGCCGATGCCCCGGCCCCTGTATATCTCCTGCTGAAATACGGTGTCCCGCACCGTGTCAACGATCTTCGTGCTCCGGTTCAGCAGAACACCGCCATAGATTACGCCGATCAACTCGCCTTCTTCAAATACCGGGATCGCAGCAGCGAGAACCATTCCTGAGGTTTCCACCTTCTCAGGTCTCGGGACCGCCCTTGGTGTGGGCACCAATCGGATGCTAGCTCGATCTGCGAGTTCAGGATCCTCGACAACGAGCATCTCTTTGCTCAGAATAACCGTACCTGCAACCGAACCAGGGCCTTCGAGCGCCAAGCTTCCGATAGGATTTGAACGCTGAGGGGTATTATTGGGGATGGGATTTGGCCCAAGTCGACACAGTGTTTTGCCTTCGCCCGTGACAATTCCCGCGAAATCCAAATCGGCGTTGAGGGCGAGAAGCCTGATCCTATTGAAAAGTTCCTGGGCGTCGCCTTCTTTGAGCGCCAAGCGGAACCCATATCCCAGAGTGGTAATATTGAGAGAGGTCTTCACACTCTCTATACGGTTTAGATATATCTCACGGGCGGTATTCAGGTCTAATCTGACCCGGTTTGTCGCCTCGCTGAACACAGCCTTATAGAGGAGTTGTCCACCAATGAACAGAGAAACACCACCAACCAGAAGGGAAACCCCCAGAAAACTTGCTATGAGCTTGGACCTGGTTGAGTAAAACATATTCATGTGGCTAAAGGGAGCTAAAATGGCCAAAGTGCCTAAAATTAAGACACAAGCAACACCTAAAACCCAATCCCTAACGTTAAGTGGCTAGAGTATTTAGAGGGTGAAGTGAGCTAAAATAGCAAGTCACTCGTCGAGTAGTTAATCTGTACCTCTCCTCTCCTAGGACTTACTCTGGATTTTCAAAAAGATAAGCATCCGTCTTTGGGGCCGTGTGAGGCGCCCGATCTGATCCTCTATCCAGCGAATGTCACCGGTGACGATGGCGAGTTTCTCGGCTCTGGTCAAATCATATTCATCCAGGGCATCTGCTCCGTGTTCGAGAAGGTTTGTGAAGAATGCATCATCGGATTCCGCTCGCTCCAGAACCTTGGCCATCTCCTCTTTGTGAATCAATGCCTGTTCCTCAGCCTCTGGGGTTGTACCGAGTGATCGGGCCACTGCCTCGAGAAGCTCTTCGGGCTCAAATGGTTTCTCTATATACTCTGCTGCCCCCAGTTTCATGGCCTGTATCGCCGACTGGACCGATGTATAACCGGTGATTATGATCACCGGAAGGGATGGTTTGATCCTCTTGATGTCCCTGAGAACCCGCATACCGCCAATATCGGGCATACGGATGTCGGTCAGGACAATGTCGTATGGTCTCTCAATGGCCCAGTCAAGTCCCTCCCGGCCACTGAGCGAAACGTCTACCTCGTAGTTGTCATCGGCCAGCAAGGTACTCACACTATCCAACACGATCTGTTCGTCATCGATTACGAGGGCCTTCTTTTTTTCCATGGGGTTCCTCCTTTTCAACAACCTGGCGGACCATTTTGACGAGTTCGTCAGGTTCAAATGGTTTGGCAATAAAGGTTGCAGCTCCCATCCTCATAGCTTCTTGAATGGTCTCTGTTGTGTAGTAACCGCTCATCACTATGATAGGTATATCTGGCCATTGCTCCTTGACCTCCCGCATTAGATACATACCATCTTTTTTGGGCATCTTTACATCTATAAGCAAGAGATCGAAACCGTTATTCTTCATTGCCTCCAGAGCCTTATCCGCGCTGGGGACAAATAGTGCCTCAAAGCCCTCGAGCTCGAAAACCGCCTGGCAGCTCTCAAGGACTATATCTTCGTCATCTACCACGAGTATTTTCATAGGCACCTCTTCATAAGAGGGGTTCGAACAATCTAGGCAACTTTGGAATAAGAGGGCTTGGATTCTCGGGAGACTATTGTCGTCGATCTCAGAGAACCCGGTTAGACCTCAATGTCAAAACCAATGATCGCCCAAAATATCTACTTTTGATCAGGTAGTTGTTCAATATTATTAAATCCTGACCGTAGTCAATATATTAATCCATCCCGTGTTCTCAAGGCATCGTATTTCTGGGCCACAAATAGGGTGCCAAGGTCAAAGATACCTATTGTTTTATTAAGAGCCTCTATTGCCTGCAAATGATCCATGGGTGTGACAAAGGCGGCCTGCGAATCGGCGTACAACCAGATATGCCGTCTCATCATGAAAAGAGCGTAAATAGCCTCGGGGCAGGGGATACCTTCGTTATATCGGTCTTCCGCATACTGCGTGAAAAACTCAAACAAATCTCTGCTCGGTCTCTTGCTGAAATACACCGTGCCCAGGTTCTTATAGAAGTTAACTGCCTGCAGCAGACACTCATCTTCCGGAATGATATGGTATGAAGGTGTTCTGTTGCTTGTCCTCACAGCTTTGCACCACTGTTCAGCAATCTCTTCGGCATGGCGTTCGGTAATCTCGATTAACTTGTCTGCAAATGCCCTCATAATATTCCTCCCCTTGAAAGCAGCACGGACGCTGATCGGAGTGAAAGCTCGCAAGAGTGACAATCAACTCAGGCAAGAGGAATCAGATTCAAAAAAGCCCTTAGCGGTAGGCTGCCTCCCGCTCACCTTTATGCTTCTGTGCACGTCTGCGGCGTGATTTTTCGGCGACTCGCAACCTGACCAATGATCGGCGAAGGGCTGCCTCGGCCGCGGCTGGGTCGGAATCGGCGGTCGGGGCTTCCATCAATTCGGCAGCCCGCTGTTTGGCATCTTCAGCACGAGCTAGATCTATTTCCTCAGCACGTTCACAGGCATCAGCCAAGATGATTACCTTATCGGGGCGGACTTCAAGAAACCCGCCACTCACTGCCATATAGGTCTCTTCATTATCCTTTTTGATAATCAACTCTCCGGGCTGAAGCATAGTCATCAAAGGGGCGTGGTGAGGAAGAATGCCCAGCTGTCCCTCCAGTCCCCACGCGATCACCATTTCCACATCATCGGAGTAAACGATCCTTTCTACAGTAACCAGCTCCAGCCTAAAGGTAGCCATTATGCCTCACTCATCTGTTTAGCCTTTTCCACTGCCTCATCAATGGTGCCTACCATATAGAAGGCGGCTTCAGGAAGCTCATCGTGCTTCCC
Organism: Desulfatiglandales bacterium; assembly: GCA_035527895.1. Lineage (GTDB taxonomy): Bacteria > Desulfobacterota > DSM-4660 > Desulfatiglandales > B25-G16 > JADFWK01. The sequence continues at coordinate 8,859 of DATKZQ010000006.1, read as the reverse complement.
TTCTAGAATCTCCCTAAAACCACGCACAGTTTCCTTAACAGGCACATATTTACCTGGGATTCCAGTGAATTGCTCAGCCACATGAAAGGGCTGGGAGCAAAACCTCTGAATGCGCCGTGCCCTGTTCACGGTGAGTTTATCCTCATCACTTAATTCCTCCATACCGAGGATAGCTATTATGTCCTGCAATTCCCTATATCTCTGTAGTGTGCGTTGCACGCCTCTCGCTACCTCATAGTGCTCTTCACCAACGATAGCGGGGTCAAGTATTCGGGATGTCGAAGTCAAGGGGTCAACAGCAGGATAAATGCCCAATTCAGCAATGGACCGTTCCAGGGCAACAACAGCATCGAGGTGGCCATAAGTAGCTACTATGCCAGGGTCAGTATAATCGTCAGCTGGCACATAGATTGCCTGGAAGGAGGTAATAGACCCCTTCTTCGTTGTGGTGATTCTTTCCTCCAGTTCGCCAACATCGGTCCCCAAGGTTGGTTGATAGCCGACAGCCGAGGGCATGCGCCCCAGAAGGGCAGACAACTCCATGTTGGCCAACACATAGCGATATATGTTATCTATGAATAGAAGAACATCTTGCCCCTCGACATCCCGGAAATACTCCGCCATGGTCACGCCAGTCAAGGCGACCCGGGAGCGAACACCTGGGCTCTCATTCATTTGCCCGAAGACGAGGACCGTTCGTTCCAAAACTCCGGATTGCTGCATTTCCAGCCACAGGTCGTTGCCTTCACGAGACCGTTCACCAACCCCGGTAAACACAGAGTAACCGCCATGCTCGGTGGCGATATTGCGAATAAGCTCGGTGATGACCACTGTTTTGCCCACACCGGCCCCTCCGTATGCGCCTATTTTTCCGCCTCTCGTAAAGGGGGTCACCAGGTCCATTATCTTGAGGCCCGTTTCCAAAATCTGTAGGGTCGTTTCCTGTTCATCGAGTGGGGGAGGTGTACGATGTATGGGATAGCGCAGGTCGGTCTTTACCTCCCCAATACTATCAAGCGGCTCTCCAAACACGTTGAAAAGCCTGCCTAAAGTCTCCTTTCCTACAGGCACCGTAATAGGGGCTCCCATATCTACAGCCTCCGCACCCCTCTGGAGTCCCTCAGTGGCGGCAAGGGCAATACCTCTCACCCAGTTGTTTCCAATATGTTGCTGAGCTTCGACTATGATCTCAGTGCCGTCCTGAGAGATCACAATTCCATTGTTTATGGCCGGTAGCTCACCAGGCGGGAATTCCATATCGATCACTGTACCAATAACCTGAACTACTTTACCTTTTGCCACCTATTACCTCCTTATCTGGCCAAAGCCTCAGCTCCTCCGCAAATATCGCAGATCTCATTCGTGATTGTCTCCTGCCGAGCTTTATTGAGCGTTAACGTCAAATCCTCGATCACATCCTGAGCATTATCGCTGGCACTGCGCATGGCCACCATCCGTGCAGATTGTTCGCTTGCAATGAGCTCCAGTATGGCGTGATACACCTGCATCTCTACAAAGCGAGGCAACAGTTCATTCAAAACTGCGCTGGGTTCAGGCTCGTAAATGTATTCTCCTCTCTGCGCTGGAGGCAGATCAACCGGTTCTATGGGGAGCAAGACCTCCATTGTAGGCCGCTGGACCATGGTGGTGACAAAACGAGGGTATGCAAGGTATACGAGGTCAATCTCTCCCTTCCCGTAATCGTCGATAACAACCCGAGAGATGGGCAAGGTCTCCAGGAGCGTGGGCCGGTCACTCATACCGGTAAACTCGGCGCGGATGGTTTGTCCCGAACGAAGCATAAAGGTTCGCCCCTTGCGCCCCACCGTGATAAGGGTGACCGTCACGCCTTGTTCTAAAATAAATCCAGCAACCAGGCGATTCATATTAGCATTCAGCCCACCACAGAGACCACGGTCGGTGGTAAAATGAATTATGGCGATTTTTTTCACCTCTCGCCTTTGGAGCAATGGATGAGCCTCCGCACCAATTCGACTGTGATACGCAAGGTTAGAAATCACCTCATTTATCTTCTCAGCATAAGGGCGCCCTGCCTTTGCCTGATCCTGGGCCCGCTTCATCTTGGCGGTGGCGATCATTTCCATCGCCTTGCAGATCTTGGCAGTGTTCTCAACACTCCCTATCCGCCGACGAAGAATTCTCGTGCTGGCCATATATTCCCCTAGTAGGTGGTACCTGTATTAAATTCTGAAATGGCCTTTCGCAATGCATCCTCAGTGCCAGGCTTTATCTCTTTATCCTCATTTATCGTTTTCTCTATGTCAGGGTAGCTGGTTTTCATAAATCTATGAAAGTTCTCTTCGTAAGATATGACCTTGTCTACAGGCACATCATCAACAAAGCCTTTCGTTACCGCATAGAGAATGGCTACCTGTTCTCCCAGAGACATGGGTGAGTATTGGGGCTGCTTCAATATTTCGGTGATACGCCGACCTCGCTCTAGCTGGTCCCTGGTAGCCTTATCTAAATCTGCAGCACCAAACTGAGCAAAGGCTTGAAGCTCACGAAACTGAGCCAGCTCTAGCCGTAACGTGCCAGCTACCTGCCTCATAGCTTTTCGCTGAGCAGAACCACCTACCCGAGATACGGACAGTCCTACATTCGCTGCCGGGCGAATGCCGGCATTGAATAAGTCAGGCTCCAGATAAATCTGCCCATCAGTAATTGAGATCACGTTTGTGGGTATGTAAGCAGACATATCCCCTGCTTGCGTTTCAATAATGGGTAAAGCGGTTAGTGACCCACCGCCGAGCTCAGAGGACAACTTTGCTGCCCTTTCCAAAAGCCGGCTGTGCAGGTAAAAGACATCTCCAGGATATGCCTCCCTGCCCGGTGGACGGCGGAGCAGTAAGGAAAGCTGTCGATATGCCCAGGCATGCTTGTAGAGATCATCATAGGCAATCAAAACATCCCTTCCCTGTTCCATAAACTCCTCACCCATAGCGCAGCCAGCATAAGGTGCAATGTACTGCAAGGGTGCTGGATCGGAAGCACCAGCAGTTACCACAATGGTGTGCTCCATTGCCCCGTATTTTTCCAAGGTGGCGACTACCTGGGCAACCTTGGATGTCTTTTGCCCGACAGCCACATAAATGCAGATAACATCCTCGCCTTTCTGAGCAATTATGGCATCAAGAGCAATGGCTGACTTGCCAGTAAACCGGTCTCCAATGATGAGCTCACGCTGGCCACGCCCGATGGGAATCATACTATCGATAGCCTTAATGCCCGTCATTATTGGCGTATTCACTGGCTCCCGCATAGTAACACCTGGGGCCACTTTTTCAATAGGCCGTGTTTTCTCTGTCTTAATTGGTCCCTTGCCATCAAGGGGACGCCCTAAGGGATCAAGCACCCTTCCGATAAGGGTATCGCCAACAGGAACCTCGACCACACTTCCGGTTGAGCGGACCTCATCACCTTCCTTGATGCGGTCACATTGGCCCAGGATGACAGCACCAACATTATCTTCTTCAAGATTGAGAGCCAGCCCCATAATGTTATGGGGAAATTGTAACAATTCGTTATATTTCGCACCGCTCAGTCCGTGAACCCGTGCGATGCCATCGCCAACCTCCACCACGGTTCCAACATTAGCCATGGTTACCGTAGCGCCGAAATGTTCGATCTCCTCTTTGATTATTGAAACAATATCCTGCTCTCGCGCTGCCATCTGTGCCTCCCATCTGCTTCTATCAGCGCACTATTTCGCTGTCTGTTACCTGCCGGCCGCAGTCAGGCTTTTCCTCAGCGATTCTAATGTATTGCGTATACTCCCATCGATAAGCATATCACCAATCCTGGCCCTGAATCCCCCGACGATGGCTGGGTCAGTCTGGACATCAATGATAATCTTCTGCCCAACCATTTCACCCAATCGGCTGGCAAGTCTCGCCTTATCCTCGTCATCCAGGGGTACAGCAGTAGCGACCTCAGCATGTTCGATACCGTTATGAGCATCGAGCAATCGCTCATACTGCCGAGAGACGTTGCCAATAATCCTCAATCTACCCCTGCTCATAAGAAGACAAGCTAAATTAAGAACCAAAGGAATTACCTCCCCGAGTCTCTCTTCCAGAAGCCTTTTTTTGGTATCAAAGGGCAGTTTAGGGTTTTCCAGTAAACCCGTGAGTTTTGCGTCTGTTACTTTAGCAGCGACTTTCCTCAAGTCAGTCTGCCAGTTCTCCAGTTCACCTTTCTCCAATGCCAACTCAAAGGCAGCCTGCGCATATCGTTTACCAGAACTTACTCGGGGCATTTCTTGCCTCTAATTTCTCCTGAAGGGAGCGCTTTCCTCGAGCGTCTTCTCAATAAGCCGACGATGCTTCCCTTTATCCAGGGTTTCACTGATTACTCTCTCAGCAGCCAGGATAGCTGTATCAACAAACTCCTTCCGCAACTCATCAACAATCCTGTCCCGCTCTCGCTTCAACTCCGCTCGAGTCCTCTCAACAATGGCTTGGGCCTCCTTTCGAGCCTCTTGTTTCGCCCCTTCTTTGATCCTGTCTCCTGCTTGTACTGCCTGACCAACTATTGACTGACCTTGATCGCGTGCTTTGCTGATCTGCCTCTCCACCTCTATTCGGGCATTTTCATATTCCTGTTTTGTAGCCTCAGCCTGCTCCATGCTCAGTCTTATCCTATTGGACCGCTCATCGAGCATTCTGCGAATCGGCTTATACCCAAAGAATATGAGCAGCGTAAGCAAGATGATAAAGTTGATCAGTTGGCCAATAAAGCTGGGTAAGGTTAACCCTAAGAAGCCTTCCATAAAACTGTCCTACCTTCCTGATTCTTTACGCTACGAAGATAAGCAAAATGGCTACCACCAAGGCATAAATGGCCACAGCTTCGGCGAAGGCGATGGCAAGAATCATGTTTGTCATTATGGGCCCTCTGGCTTCAGGATTGCGTCCTAATGCATTCATGGCACCCATACCAAGGATGCCAATGCCAATCCCTGGCCCAAGGGCTCCCAGACCGATTGCAAGCCCAGCGCCTATAAATTTCGCTACATCTGACCACATTTCCATTAGTTCAACCTCCTTTTTTGTATTTTCCCTAAGACAAGATTACTTATCTTTGATTCCGCCTCGACCCAGACAAAGCCGCCCTTATTCTTCCTCAAGAACTGCTGCACAGGCAAACCCCAGGGTCAATCCGCCAAATATCATGGCTTGAACAAAGCCAAAGAATGCCTCCATGCCATAGAATATTGCGGGCAGAACCCAAGGAATCAGGAAGAGCATTATCATGACTAATATCATCCCAGCCGTCATATTGCCAAAAAGACGGAAGGTAAAGCTCATCATGCGTATTAAGTGACTGAGTAATTCCAGTATTCCGGCAAAAATGGCCACGACGCCATTCAATAAGCCACCTGCTCCAGCCTTGATGTTGCCGGTAAATATTAGTTTGACTGCTTGCCAAAGAGGGCCAAAGTGAAAGAATGTCTTCAGGTATGAAATTCCCTTAGCCCTGAATCCCCAATACTCAACGTAGCAGAAGGATACCACGGCGAGTGCTGCCGGGACATTGAGGTCGGTGTTGGCATTGCGTAATAAGGGCTCGCCGTTTATGCTGATGGTCTCAAAGCCGGGTATAAGGCTCACCCAGGCATTGGCAACAATAAAGAGAAAGATGGTAGTGCAAACAGGGAAAAACCATCTCCCGTGTTTCTCCCCTGCAGGGTCCTCAATAAAGCTTGCCGCCGCTTCGACTACTAACTCCAAGAGGTTTTGTAATCCCGTGGGAACGAGTTTCATGTTGCGGGTGCCCATAAAAAACAACCCACCCAAGAGCAAAATGCTGATCCATGCGGTAATCATGGTATTGGTAATAGGCAGACTATGAAAGGGCCTTTCAGGGGCCGGGTGATAGTTAGGGGCGTCAATACTGAGGAAACTCAATGGTTCAGAGCCAACTATCCCACTTCCCACCTTACTGCCGATAAAGCTGACGATAATCATAGCCAAGAAAGCAACGACGAGAACTCCTATTTTTAGAAAGCCACCCCCGCGCCTTTTGCCAGCCATTATTTCTCCCCTTTGTCCTTGTTTTTTTTCGAGGTTAACAAACCTACAACGCTCATGATCGGTCGGCTCACTTGATCCTCTTTTCCCTCTGTTTTGGCCTCCTGTAGAAACGGGCGCACCATACGGTAAACTCCATACACCATTATTACGGTACCAACGCCGAGGCCGATGAGGGTGTACACCGGAAATTCGTGGAGCGCCTTCCTGTCAAACCAGAAGCCTATCCCCGTTGGTATCAAAAGGCTCAAAGGCACATAGAAACCAACTGTCAGCAACTGCAATGCTGCCGACCAATTCTTCACTCAACCTCCTGTCGCAACCTTCGAGGATTTGTTCTTTCTTAAGATACCTCAACAAAGTTCGTACGACACCAGCTTGTCTACTGAGTTCCCTTTTGCTCTTGTCTGTCGCCCTTTTTGTATATGAACATCCTACTAAATCTCGGAGGTCAACTCAACCATGAATTCCCTTTAATCCCCGATTATGAATAAGTTGTTGGGAGGAGAAGTTCAATCAGGTAATCTACTCAAAAGCAGATAAACCACCCTCATTTGTATATGGGGGTAGTTTTATTTTTTGTGTCTGCCCAGCTTGCGATAGGGTGAAGTACCTAAAAAAGGAGAAAAGGTCGTCTGCCATAAGAGGAACGTGACCTTATGAGGGGAAATGCCGCACCATGAGGAGTGCCGAAGTGAAATCAAGGGCAATGGAAAACATTTGTGTCGGCAGAGAAAGGCATTTTGTGTTCAGTTATTTGGTTATGACCCCATGCGTGATGCACCGAAGGGGATGTTTGGCCCGGGGTAACGTCATAGTGAAACCGACCCTATTGCTTTTTGTTTCCAGGGTATGGGTATCTTTTTTTGGATTATGCCCCACATAGTTTAGGTTAGTGGGCGTTTCAAAATGGTTTATATATACGGAGCCTATGATTCCAAGGCTTAGGGCGCAATAAACCATTTTGAAACGTCCCAGTAAGGAGCCATGGTATCGGGCATAACCAAAAAAAGATACCCATACCCTGGACTTTGACGTTACCCTGGCAGCGGTAGGCCACATCTTGGTCGGCGTAACTTGACCCTCCCGTCTTTGTCACCTATAATACTGCCGTGCAATGGTGCGGTTTTCTTTAGAATGAGACCTTTGCAAGACCATGCAATTCCTTTCCTGTCTCAAGGTAACGAGTAGGCAGCGGAATCCTGACTGGCCAGGGTTTTGCAATGGTCTCACAATAGCATTTTGGTCGAGGGTGCTCTGAAGCCCCATAGCCTCTTTTCTTACCCGCCTACGCAGAAAGCCACGGGCTTGCCCGTGGATGAATGCTGGGCAGGGTAATCCGCCGTAGTCCTATTGGACGAAGGCGGATATGCTTGGGCGGGTTCCGCCGAAGAATGTGGAGGTGCCACGCGCTTGCGCGTGGGGCTCCACGAGGGCATACGACAGATGATCCTATGCTTTCTTTCTGTTTTCCGGCCTGAGTGCGCGAACTGCTGCGCCGGCCCGCCACATCTCTGAATCCCTTATCTCCGCCAGCTCTTCTCCGAGCCTCTCTCTGTAGTCGGGTGCACTATTGGATTCGAGCACGATCTTGGTTTCTTTACCCGATGCCACGCTCTCGTAGAGTTCCTCAAAGAGCGGTGCAACGGCATCTCTGAATCTGGGTTTCCAGTCCAGGGCGCCCCGCTGGGCGGTGGTGCTGCAATGATAATACATCCAATCCACGCCGTTCTCAGCCACAAGGCGAATGAGGCTTTGGGTGAGCTCCTCTACCGTTTCGTTAAAGGCCTCACTCGGGCTGTGTCCATGTTTACGAAGGATGTTATACTGGGCCTCCATGACACCTGCCAAGCACCCCATGAGAACGCCCCTCTCCCCTACCAGATCGCTATATACCTCGTTTTCGAAGGTCGTAGGGAAAAGGTATCCGGAACCAATGGCAATTCCCACTGCCAAGGTCCTTTCCCTTGCTTTACCGGTGTAATCCTGAAAAACGGCATAACTCGAGTTAATCCCGCTACCTGCCACAAAGTTGGCTCGAACACTCCGACCTGACCCCTTTGGTGCCACCAGGATTACATCCACATTCTCCGGGGGAATAACCTTTGTTTGATCCTTGTAAGTGATAGAAAACCCGTGGGAGAAGTACAGGGCATCACCCTCTTTCAGGCATTCCTTGACCAGAGGCCATGTAACCATCTGACCGGCATCTGAGACGAGGTATTGGATCATTGTGCCACGCTCGGCAGCCTCTTTTAAGGGAAAAAGTGTTTCCCCTGGTTTAAAGCCGTCACTGACCGCCTTGTCCCAAAATTCTTGCTCCTCCTCCCTCTGGCCAACAATGACATGTATACCGTTATCCCTCATGTTTAATGCCTGAGCAGGACCTTGAACGCCATATCCCAGTACCGCAACGGTTTCATTTTTTAGAACCTTTTGAGCCATCTCCAAGGTAAATTCCTCGGAAGTAACCACATCCTCAATCACGCCGCCAAAATCGATTTTCGCCATGAAAGAACCTCCCGGTTAATTAATACCATAAACCATCCCGCTACATATGCTATGCAGGTAAGTGGTTGTTGACTTCTTATCTCTCGCCCGCACCCCTTCGACCTTGCTCAGGGTCGCTTGAGCCCGCTGAGGCCACTGAGTAAGATCACTACGGAGTGATTGCTTACCGCTTTATGGGACAAGGTCTTTAAGGAAAAAAGAATGCATTCTTTTTTCCTTTCAAAACCTTTCCCATACGTAATCCCGCGTAGCGTGATTGCACGCCCGTCTAGGGGCGAGGTAAGCAATCTCTTGT
>DATKZQ010000005.1:0-41287 GCA_035527895.1 Desulfatiglandales bacterium | reverse complement strand
AGCTCGTTCAGTGCCGTATCGCTTTTGCCATTCCAACAAGGAAACTTCTGGCATTTTCATAATAAGACCTCCTTTGCTTTATCTGTTTGATCTTACTATGAAAATATAAGCACTGAGCTGTTAATTGTTAAGAGGCACGTTATACAATATATAGATTTGAAAAATTCGAATATCAAATATCGAAATCCGAAACAAACCCGAATATCTAATAACCAAAATTCAAAACATAGTTTAGCAACTTAGAATTTAGAATTTTGAATTTGTTTCGAATTTCGTGCTTCGGATTTCATATTTTGAAAGTAAGGATGTAATTTCCCGGCTATACTTATTGTACATATTTAAATAAAACGAATTACTAGTAATGGCCCTTCTTGAAATCAAGAACATAGAGACATTCTATAGACTCATCTATGCCTTGCGAGGCGTTTCCCTCTCTCTCGAAGAAGGTACCGTCACTGCTATCCTGGGTAACAATGGGGCAGGAAAATCCACCATTCTCAAGACCGTTATGGGTTTGATAGAGGATCAACCGGACAAGGGCACCATTGAGTTTATGGGAAAGAGGATTGATCGCAAGGATCCAGAACAGATCGTCAGGCTCGGCATATCTTACGTACCAGAGGGTCGGGAAGTCTTCGATGAGCTTACGGTCAGGGAAAACCTCATCATGGGGGCTTATACCAGACGTGATCGGGCCGGCATCAAGCAAGATTTCAAGCGGATGTACGGATATTTTTCAGTCCTTGAGGAAAGAGCAGGCCAGCTTGCCGGAACCCTCTCAGGTGGTGAACAGCAGATGCTGGCTATTGGCAGGGCCTTAATGAACGGGCCAAAACTGCTCTTCCTCGATGAGCCATCTCTAGGGCTTTCGCCGATCTTGGTAAAGGAAATATTTGCCATTATAAAAAAGATCAACGAAGACGGCATAAGCGTCCTTCTGGTGGAACAGAATGCTCGAATGGCACTCAAGATTGCTCACTTTGGTCTCATACTGGAAAACGGGCGATTCGTCATGAAGGGCAAGGCAAAAGATCTCCTGGAGGACGAAGACGTGAAGGAATTCTATCTTGGGGTGAAACAGACTGAATCGGCCAAGGGATACCAGCGGTGGAAACGGAAAAAGAGATGGAGATAACGAGATGAACCGGAGGACGTTGCCACAGGTATTTAAGCAGTGCGCTCAAAAATACGGTGACCGTGTTGCCATGCGAAAAAAGGAGTACGGTCTGTGGCATGACATCTCCTGGAGCGAGTACTACAGGCTGGTTCAGTATGCAGGTTCCGCCCTTTTGTCAATGGGGTTAGAAAAGGGTGACTGTGTGTCCATTATCGGCGATAACTGCCCCGAATGGGTGATCATAGATATGGCTACCCAGTGCGCGGGGGGGGTTTCAGTTGGTATCTATGCCACCAATGCCTGGCCCCAGGTTGACTATGTGGTCGAGAATTCAGGATCGAAGTTCCTCTTTGTGGAAAATGAGGAGCAGCTCGACAAGTGGCTCAACTTTAGGGATCAGACATCCTGCCTACAAAAGGTAATCGTGTGGGATCTGGAGGGCCTCAGGCACTTTGAAGATGAGATGGTCATGACGTATGAGGAGCTTCTCGAGACTGGCCGTCAAATCGTTGAAAGGGAACCCAATCTACTCGAAAAGCGCATGAATGAAGTTACACCAGATGATCTCGCGCTACTCATCTATACGTCCGGGACAACAGGCCCGCCCAAGGGCGCTATGCTGACACACGGAAATATAACGTGGATGGGAGAGGCATCGCAGAGCGTTGTTCCAGTGGAAGAGGGAAGTGAGGTCTTATCCTATCTTCCCCTCTGCCATATCTTCGAGAGGCTCTTTTCGGTAATCTTTCACGTCACCTATGGTACCATCGTTAACTTCATTGAGAACGTAGACACGGTCACGGATAATATGAAGGAGATTTCTCCGACAATTGGTTATGCCGTTCCTCGAATCTGGGAAAAATACCTCTCCGCCGTGTACATCAGGATGTCAGACGCCACCTGGTTCAAAAGGCTCGTCTTTTACATTGCGCTCAAGATTGGCCAGAGGCGCACCACCTTGAGAATGCATTTCAAGCCGGTGCCGTTTTACCTTGAAGCCCTATATCAATTTGCCTACTTTGCGGTCTTCAGGAAACTCAAGGAGCGACTTGGATTCGACCGCATGAAGGTTGCCATCACGGCCGCTGCCCCTATATCACAGGAGGTAATACATTTCTTCCAATCCATTGGGGTAAACCTCATAGAAGCGTACGGCCAGACTGAAGGCACTGGTGTCACAACTATCTCGCGGGTTGGAAAGGTTAAGTTCGGGAAGGTGGGCACTCCTCTTGATGGTGTGGAAGTAAGATTGGCAGAAGATGGTGAAATACTGGTGAAATCACCGGGTGTGTTCAAGGGATATTACAAGCAGCCGGAGGCCTCAGCGGAGGCGTTGAAAGACGGGTGGCTTCACTCAGGCGATGTAGGAGAGTTTGACGAGGATGGCTACCTTAAAATAACAGATAGAAAAAAGGACATCATGGTGACTGCCGGCGGCAAAAACATTGCCCCTCAGTACATCGAGAACCAGCTGAAATTCAGCACCTATATCAATGACGCCGTGATAATCGGGGATAACAGGAAATTCATCACCGCCTTAATCATGATCGATGAGGAGAATGTTGTCAAATATGCCCAGGACAACAAGATCCAATTCTCGACCTACAAAGACCTCACACAGGACCCGGATATAGTAAAACTTATCGGCAAAGAGGTGGACAGGGTCAACGCCGGTCTTTCCCGGGTGGAACAGATAAAGAAGTTCACCATCCTGCCCAAGAGACTCTACGAGGAGGACGGTGAGGTAACCCCAACCATGAAGGTCAAGAGAACATCTATCAATGAGCAATTTGCGGATTTGATTGAGGCCATGTACAAGAGGCAATAGTGCTTAAATCACGTAATCACGGATTACTCACTGATAGTGTTGGAGTTACAAGCAAAAATTCGAGGTTTAACCGAGAAAGCAGGTTTGTGAATCCTGTTTTCGATGAATGGAACAGTCACGAACCTTAGGCAGAGCAGGAGGCTTGCCAATTAACTGGCCGGCAAAACCTATGTGGTTCGCATCCCGCTTTGCAACATGGTTTGACCTCGTGAAATACTGGTAGCCCGTTGACCAAGGAGCGCGTGCTTTCTTATGAGGCCCGTTGAGCACTGTTGATTTCTCACATGTGGTGGAATTCAGTGGTCGGTCCGAATGGTAAACTGGCTGAGGGGCTAACGCTAAAACAAGGAGGGTACAAATGAAAAAAGGGTACATGGTTCCAGTAATTGTTTCCGCAATCGCACTCTCTCTAGCTCTCATTCCCGTTGCATGGGCAGAAAGGGGGGTTACCGACACGGAGATCCGCATCGGCCAATGGGGACCTCAGACAGGACCTGCTGCTCTCTGGGGAGCGGTTGCTCGGGGATCAGGGCTCTATTTCAAGATGATTAACGAGGAGGGTGGTATCCATGGCAGGAAGATAAAATACTTTCTCAGGGACGACGCCTATCAACCTCCCAAAACAAAGGCTATTGCCAAGGAACTCGTCGAAGATAAAGAGATCTTCGCCTTTGCTTGTGGCGTTGGAACGGCTACAGGTTTTGCTGTGAAAGATTACCTTGAGAAAAACAGGGTACCCTGGGTAGGCCCGGCAGCCGGTTCTGTTCATTGGTGCTATCCTCCAGAGAAGGCTCCCTACCTGTTCGGGACCTATCCGCTTTACTGTGATGAGGCATCCCTGCTGGTAGATTACGCGATTGATACATTAGGGAAAAAAAGGATAGCCTTCTTTTACCAGAATGACGACTATGGCAAGGTCGGCCTCATCGGTGCACAGATCGCTTTGGAGAAAAGGGGAATGGAATTCGCGACCACGGTGTCGGCAGAGCCATTAGACACAGACCTCAGCTCTCACTGCATGAAGCTCAAGGCTGCCGAACCCGATGTGGTCATCATGTGGGTCCTGCCGAAGCATGGCGCCATCATGCTTGGAACAGCGGCAAAACTGGGATTTCAACCCGTTTGGATGACAACCAGCACCCTGAGTGACTACCCGCTCATGTACAATATAACCAAGGGCCTCTTCAAGGGTGTCATCTTTGCCACCTTTGGCGAATTGCTCGATTCCAAGCATCCACTCATGCTGGAATATCATGAAGCTCAGAAGAGACTGGAGCCGAAGGAACGGTGGGGAATCTTTTACTACGCCGGCATACTGTTCATCGAGCCCATGGTGGAAGCGTTAAAGAGATGCGGCCGGGATCTCACGGTAAACAATTTCATCAAGGCCATGGAGTCGATAAAGGATTTCCAGGGCATAGGCCCTAAGATGAGTTTCGGACCAAAGAAGAGGCAGGGTTCCCGTTCCTTTTTCATCGCCAAGTGCACAGAGGGAGGAGGTGCCGAAAAGTTGAGCGACTGGATGACATCGGATATCGATCCTTACGAGGTGAAGAAAAGGCTGGAGTAATGGACGACTATGCCCGGGCAGCTTTTTTTGGCTGCCCGGGTACTGGCTCTGCCTACAATCCCAGGGAAACCTCCACCGCCCAAACCGGCAACCCAATAAAAGAAACACCGATTAGCCCGGCACCTACGGAAGAACCGCCCACCTCTAATTTAGTGTTTTGAACATTGGAGCATTATTGTTTTGGATTTGTTTCGTGTTCCGAGTTTTGCGCTTCGGGGTTTTGTTTTCGCTTGACCTTTTGCACGGCTCTCTTTTATAGTACCGAAGATTTATGGCACAGCTGGTTTGGTGGGTTGGTTTCGCTCCGAAGGATTTTACCTTTGTCAGAGCGGAGCCCTATGGGTAAGGCAACAGGTTCAATCGTTTTTGAAAGGAGGGTAAGGCTTTGGCAATTGGAACAGTAAAGTGGTTTAGCAACAAGAAGGGATATGGGTTCATCGAGCAGGAAGAGGGCGGCGATATATTCGTTCACTTCTCCTCCATTGAAATGCCGGGATTCAAGAGCCTCGCCCAAGGTGATCAAGTCACGTTTGAGATTGAGGAAAGCGATCGGGGACCGGTAGCTAAGAACGTCAAGAAGCCTTAGTGCTTCGATTCGCAATTACGGTAATGTATATTAGTAAGTCTTCCGTTAGTACTATGCTCACTCAGCACTAAGTCCTGAGGGAATAAATTCGTTACCGAATTTATGAATCGAAGGACTTAGCTAATCCAAGCTTTCTCATGAGGGGCATCTCTCTGCGATAAGAGCGTATGCTTTTGTTTGCCGATCTCCAGCATTGCGCTTCAAATCCATATTTCGGCAACAAACATTGATGGTCTCGTAAAAAGTCGTCACTCCGGTGAAAACCGGAGTCCAGAACCTCTGTAACTAACTGAAAAGACTGGATTCCGGCTTTCGCCGGAATGACGGAAAATGGTCATTTCCGACTTTTTACGAAGTCATCAACATTGAATCACACATAAGAGTGGCGCACCGCTAAGTCGGGGCCTGCACCGACTTAGCGGAAAACCGTTCTGCCCAGCCTGCTGTTTGCTGGAGTCAGTTCTTTTTCTTTTCAATCGAAGCTTTTTTGTCCGCCAGACCCTTTGGCAGTCCGTTATTTCTGCTGTATCTCGTGGCACAGGTGGTGAAACCCCTTATCCGATCATGAGCGTGTCCTGTTTCATAAGACGACTGATATCCAGAAGCTCCCATTGTGCTGACCAAAGAAGCGACAGTCAAGTGGCACGTTTCACGGTATAAGGGCCTGTGTCCGGAGACGGTTTGCTCAAGGAACAAAAAACTCACAAATACTGCATGGAGGAAAACCCATGGGACTGAAGACATTTGACGACTACTATAATCGGCTCAAGAAGTTGTCACGAAATCTTTATATGGCCGGCGAGCGGGTGGGTAGAACTGATGAAAGGCTTGCCGGGCAGTTACGGATCATTAGGGAGACCTACGACAGGGCGAACGATCCGGAGTGGCAAAGCCTGTGCACTGCCACATCCCATCTAACCGGAGAGAAGATAAGTAGGTTCACTCATATCCACCAAAGCACAGATGATCTGTTAAAGAAGCAGCTCATGACGAAACTCCTGTGTCACCGCGTAGGGGGCTGTATCATGAGGTGTATGGGCATTGACGGCATGAATGCGCTCTCAGTTGTCACGTATGAGATGGACCAAACCTTGGGAACCGATACGAACCAAAATTTTTTGAGCTATCTCAGGTATTGGCAGGACAATGATATATGTGCCAATTGTGCCCAAACCGATACCAAGGGTGACCGGTTGAAAAGGCCCCATGAGCAGGTAGACCCGGACCTCTACCTTAGGATACTCGAGAGCAGGCCTGACGGCATTGTGGTCCGTGGTGCAAAGATCGATAACACGACCGCCCCGGTGAGCGATGAAATCATAGTCATACCAACCCGATTCATGACCGAAAACGATCACGATTATGCCGTTGCCTTTGCCGTTCCGGCTGATTTGGAAGGGATAAAAATGCTTACTCGACCTGCATATCATCACCGGAGTAAGTACCTGCAGGCCCCCATTTCTGAAATGGGGGATGCCGAATCATTTACCATATTCGATGACGTTTTCGTTCCGCGAGAAAGGGTTTTTCTCGACGGAAAGGGGGACCCACGCCAGACGCCGTTCGCCGGGTTTTTGGCGCTGCTTTTCGCACACTATCACCGGCATTCGTACACCGGATGCAAACCCGCTATATCAGAAGTCTTTGCCAGTGCAGCCGCCCTTGTAGCTGAATATAACGGTATAGAAAAAGAAGACCACGTGAGGGACAAAATATCCCACCTGATTGGAACGGCAGAGCTTGTCTTTGCCGCCGGCCAGATGAGCGCATACCGTGCCGAGAGATCTACATCGGGAACCTGCATACCTGACGAAATTTTAACGAATGCTGGCAGGAGATTAGCCGGAGAGGAAATATACAATGAATATAAAATTGTTGCTGACCTGGCCGGAGGTTTGTGCGCAACCATGCCCTTTGAGGAAGAGTTCTTCTCCGAGGAAACAGGGGATCTGGCACATAAATACCTCATGAGGAATTCCAGGATTTCCTCCCAAAATCAGCATCGATGCTTTCGGGGCATAGAAGGTCTCATTACCTCAGAGCTGGCAGGGGTAATGCAGGTGGCCGGTCTTCACGGCGGTGGGTCGCCTCAGATGGAAACGATCACCATGATGTCACGATATGATCTTGAGGGTTTAAAGAGTATCGCAAAATATCTGTTCGGGATAGAAAAGGAATTGCCAAAATATGAGAGATCTACCGTGACCCCGAGAAAGATGTTGGAAAGATATAAGAAACTGGCAGGTGCCCGCTAGAGCCGCTTCGAAATCAAAACCCACTACCTGGCCAGCACGCCTTGGAACACCCCTAAAGACCTGATTCTTCCGGTGAGTGGCGCGTGGACCGCTACACTTAGAATCGCGGGAAGCATGATTGGGGGGAAGCAAAGAAGACCGGCTCAAGCCTCAGGAAGCTGCGCGGGAGTACGAGGCCTCAAGGGGAACGGCGGTGGAAAACGAACCGCCGGAATCTGCAGTGTCTTTTTCAGAGATCATTCTACATCTTCCTTCAAAGAGCACCCCGGGATCTATTACTATCTTTGCGGTAGTGATGTCACCATAAACCTTCCCATTTTCAGCGATTTCCAACCTGTTTTTCGCGGTGACATTGCCTCTGAATTCACCTGCAATAAACACGTCGTACGACGTAATCTCTCCTTCCACGTAACCTTCACTGCCGATTATTACCATGCTTTCGCATAGTACCGCTCCCTTTACGCGCCCGTCGATTCGCAGACTCCCCTTTGAGGACAGGGTCCCCTCAAGATAGGCATCATGGCCTATGATGCTTTCCACCGTTTTCGTTCTTTTATCTGCCTTTCTCATGGTTACCTTCAGTAGTCATCGAGCTTTGGAACTTACTTTTCTTCTGTTTCTTTGTCCCCTTCTGCAAAGAGGAAATAGTTCTTGTCCCAATCCATCATATAGGGCAATGGGTCAACGTGTTTTCCTTTTCTCTTCATGCCGTAATGAAGATGATACCCTGTACTCCTTCCCGAATTTCCCATATAGCCGATTATCTCTCCCCGCTCCACACTTTGCCCTTTCTTAACGATAGCTTTCTCTAAATGACCATACTCTGTAGTATACGTAGAGCTATGTTTTATTCTCACCATAAGACCGAGTGCACCCCACTTTCGAACATCCGTAACGTTCCCTTTGGCCGGAGCCATGATGGGGGTTCCCTTCCAGCCTGCTATATCCACGCCCAGGTGAAAGTGTTTGCGGCCGGTAAAGGGGCTAATCCTCATGCCGAACAACGACGAAAGCCACGATTTTCTGGGATCAATAGGAGAAATGGAGGGGGTGTGCTCCATCTCCTTTTCTCTGTCATGTAGTGTCTTGATGATCCCATTCAAATCCGCGTGGAGTTGCGTTACTTCTTGGCTGGTAAGCCATGATGGAGGGCTAGTATGGGAGAAGTTTATCTGCTCGCTCGTACTGAGAGGGGTTACATCGGGACGATTATCGTAGGCCGGGGCAAAGATCTCTTTTCCACCCTGACCGAGTTTTCCTCCAGACATACCCGACGGTTCGAGACCTAAGAATCTCCGAATATACAGAGACTGCTTCCGAATCTCTTCAAGCTCGTTGTTGAGATACGCAATCTTTTGTCTTTGATCTTCAAGCTGGCCTTTGGTCAACAGGTTTTCCTTTAGTAACGTGAGGGACCGATCGGTAATCTGTTTGTGTTGATAAAGGCTCCAGGTTCCCAGCCCCGCCCAACACAGCACCGCTGCCACCGTCAAGAAAAAGAAGCGCCAGCACAAGGAAGGGAGAGAGAATTTGATAATCCTCTTCCCTGGCGTAGACGGCATGATTACCAGGGTATGATATCTTTTGCCTACCATGGCATATCCCCTTTAGCCTCAGAGGAGAGAATCACACCTCTCATTATCACTTCTAAGAGATAAGATCGCCTTTTCGTGGCAGCTTTCGTAAGCACGACGCAACCCTCACAGTCCTTCAACGGCACACCTAATCGGCAAGTATGGACTCAAGCCTTTCGAGATCATTCACTATTCTCCACTCTCCGCCCCCTGCCTCAACTCGTTCTTTCCATTCTTCCACCCTTTTGTAGTAATCCCGGGGATCAATATTATCGCTCCGCAGCTTGGTAACGTTGAGCGCGACCACCTTGCACCCGGACAGTTGGATAGGAAAATTGCGGACCTGCCCCTTAGCTAACTCCTCTTTCAGATCTGAGAATATGAGGATGTGTTTTCTTCCTGCTCCCGTTTCATTCAAGTATTCCGCCGCCTGCAGAACCCCTCCCGTGATATCCGTGTAGGCGCTGCCCTTTACCGCGGCAACGAAGTCATCCACCTTTTGCTTAAAGAGGCGCTTCTGTTGGTTGGTCACCGAGGGCCTCCTGTCAAAGGTCATCTTGGCAATGATGTCCTTCTCGCTAAAACTGCCACTGTCAATCCGAGCCACCGCAAGGGAGTCTCCGGGTTGCAGGGTTCCAAGGAGGTAATTGATAATAGCCTGTGCCCGCTTTATCTCGTTGCGGTAGGTGCCTGAGCTATCCAAGAGCATGTAGACTCCCTGTGAATGACTGGTCGTATCAGGGCACCCGCTCAGTAGCAATGAGATGGATATAAGGCTCAGAGCCAGCAACCGTTTCATCACGACACCTCCTCATTAACTATGACTTCGGCAACATCACCCACGTGCTCTTTGTTTCGGATCAGATTCTCCAGCCACAACGGCGGAAAGATTAACACGTCGTACACATTAACCAAAAACTCCCCCAGATATTTGACCATATTCCCCAAGAGCCTGAGGGCAAATGAAAGCAGCCGCAACAATGCTGCCAATCCCGCCCCAAATACGCCGCGCGAGGAATGCACAAAGGACTCCAGCGGAATGGCTACGAAGGTTAGTGCAAAAGGCAGAATAAAGCCCATCACCATCTGTCCAACCGTGGGAATCCAGCTGCTTACCGGCTGTGCTTCCGTTGCTGTGGCAAGAGTTTGTCTCAAGGCCTGCATGTCCGCAGCAATGCGGTCCCTCATAAAGGCCAAGGCAGATTCAACCCCCGCTAAGATCAGCAGGATGGTAAAGGTGACATAGATCATGCGGGTACGCATCTTGTCATCCATGTGCCCGATAACCGGAAACAAATGAGTGATGCGCAGCGATTCCATGAGGTAGAGCCCCATGGCCACCTCAACGAGGATGATCACCAATGCAGCAATGTTAGAGGTCTTAAAATTACCGATGTAGCTCCCCCCTCCCACCATCTCAGACATCGGTAGCGCGATGAGATTGAAGTTGATAACGGCCCCACCTATGGCAATGAGCAGAACGAGCGCCGAGATTAAGAACTGGGTCATGGCCGAGGAAGATAACATGCGCGCAGCCTTGTCAGTTTTCTGTCGGATCTCTTCGTATTCACCCATTCGGCTGTCGATTACTTTGCTCCTCTCGTGCAAGCCGATAATGGTTTTGTCGACCTGGTCGAGGGTCTGTGACAGCTTTCGCCAGTATGGCATCATCTTCTCCAGGAGTGAATGTCGTACGCGGACTGCCTTGCGGTATTCCTCCATGGTATTTTTATACTGGGCCGCGGCCGTCTTATGTATCTCGCTCAATATATTCCCAATCCAGCTGTCCCCTCGTGTGGTCAACTTTGCCAGGGTGTCTACCGCCTTCACCCAATCGGGAGGCGGCACTGGCAGCTCAGTGCTTTCGCGGTAGTCTTCATCGATCCGTGTAATCTGTTCTCCGATCTTGCGCTGGAGGGCAGGGTATGAGCTCATATCCCGCTTTACCACTGCATCGACCCGATAAAATTCCCGTTCGATCAGCCGTTCCTCTGCTTTCGCCCCTCCGGTGAGGAGTACTTCTTTATTGCGCTCCATCACCCTTTTTTCAGCGATAAGCACTGAACGTGCCATCAAACGGAGGCCGTTACTGATGACCGTGCTGAGCGAATGGATAGCCTTATGCACCGGCCAGCGGGCAAGGTAAAGCAAGACAACGGCGACAACCAGCTCTACGATCAGGGATAAAACTGGAGAGCTAGGCCATATGATAAGCGCATCCGGAAAGGTCATAGAAACCTCCTATCTGGTGTAGGTTTAATTTTCGAATATTGGTTTTTTGTCACCGCCCGTTCCCCGAAAGAGGTCCCCTGCCCTTTAGCAGCAACCATAATCTTAATGGGACGAGCCAGATTAATAAGGGTTCTGACAAGCAAATCTACGAATAGACCTAGTATGGTTATTCTGCCCCGGGTGTATATTCATGCAAAACATATACCATTATTTCTCGACGATGCTCGCTATCGAATCCCTCACTGGTCCGCATCCTTATCCCTTGCCTCGGGGACCTTGAACACAAGTCACCCATGGCTGACCAATCAAAAGGGTATCGTGGCTATCCAGTCCTCTTTTCAAAGCCCCCTTACACTGCTCGGAAGATTTTACTCATCATTTCAAAGCCTTAACCGGCATTTTTTTCCCAAAGTCGCTTCCTGAAGGTCCAGGCGCATACATCACCCACCCCCTAGAACGCGCCCGATGACAGGAAATCCATGGCATCTCCTGATGTCTTACGCTAGGTCTCGGACCGGCCTGTCTCCCTTTTATTATGCCGTATTTTGAACACCTTTTGTACCCAAACATCCAACCCGACACCTCAAGAACCATTCATAAGGCCCTTTTATGGGAAGGGACTCCAGAATCATTCGATGAATTTTGCGTGTCTCAATTACCACAGCCTTATCCCGGTGGCGCCTCTCACCTCGAAATGAAAGGGACGAAAGAAAGCCATAGAAGACAACGAACTTCTTAAGATTGTATCGTCTCTCTTTGATCAAAACTTTAGTTATCATATCCCTCTGTCGCCCGCTTCCATGTTATGAAACCTGCTCGGACCTCTCCTTGCCGATTGTGCAGAGGCACTCATCGACTCTATTTTCCTTAAATGCTTGTCAATACACGCGTATCCTTCCTGCTGTTATTAAGCGTTTGACCGTTTCTTCGAAAAGTGGTAGTTTCTTCACCAAGAGCTTGATCTGAGATCGAGCTCGTTGAAGGAGGGCATTGATGGTAAATAAAGTCCCCATTACGAGAGAGGGATTGGAAAAGCTTCGAGAGGAACTGCGCCATATCCTGACCGTTGAGCGTCCAAGCAACATAAAGGCTATCGAAGAGGCCAGATCTCATGGCGATCTCAACGAAAACGCAGAGTATCATGCGGCTAAAGAGCGCCAATCGTTATTAAGCGCGAAAATCAATGAATTGGAGATGGCAATTAACGGATCAGAGGTGATCGAGATAGATGAGCTGAGGGGGGAAAGGATTGTCTTTGGAACAAAGGTTGAACTGGAAAGCCTCACAAACGGCCGGAAGGTGACTTACCAGCTCATGGGACCATACGAATCTGATCCCGAGTCCGGCAAGATATCGGTTACCTCCCCCCTGGGAAAGGCCCTTATTGGCAAGGAAGAGGGAGATATTGTCAAAATTAACACACCTGGTGGGACTCAAGAATTCGAGGTCCTGGAAATATACTAGATCTCTTCCCTAGCCTGCTATTGGCAAACCGTTTATCCCTTTTTCCGTTACCTTTGTTGCCTGTATTTTGACCATCTCATTGGTGCTCGTTTTCCTTGAGGAAAACGTGAACCTCACATAGTTGTCGCTCAAACCCCTGATTACGTTCTTCTCTCGTGGGTTCCACCCCTCAGTGAGCACCTGAAAGGTATCTCCTACCAGAGTAGACCAGAAGGCCTTTCTCTTTTGCTTGTCCAGTCTCCTGAGCAGGAGGGCCCGTTCCCTGATCATCTTGTGATCGATTTGCTCAGGAAATCTCGCAGCCGCCGTGCCCTTTCTTTTTGAAAACGGAAATACGTGCATGTAGGTTACCGGGAGTTCCTCCAGGAGGCTGAAGGTATTATGAAAGGCCGATTGCGTTTCTCCAGGGAAACCAACTAACACATCAATACCTATAGAAACCCTTGGGATTTGTTTAACGATATTCTTTACCAGCGCCGTGAACACCTCGGCTGTGTAATGCCGATTCATCCTTCTCAATACAGAATCATCTCCGCTCTGTAAGGAGATATGAAAATGCCGGCAGAGCAAATCGCTCGCCCCCATTAATTCAATGAGCTCGCGATCTATTTCCGTAGGCTCAAGGGAGCTCAGTCGTATCCTGAGGGCACGTCTCTTGTTATTGATTTCGGTGAGCAGGCGGGTCAGGTTTATTCCTTTGCCCAGATCCGATCCATACCTCCCGAGGTTAACCCCCGTAAGCACCACCTCCCTATACCCATTCCGCTCTAAATCATCCATGTCTCCAATGACCTTCTCAGGTTCGAGACTCCTGATTGGACCCCGGGCCCTGGGGACAATGCAGTACGAGCAGAAGCAATCACAACCGTCTTGCACCTTCAAAAAGGCCCTCGTTCTTCCACCAAACCCCTTGATTTTGGTGTGCTCAAAGGGGTAACTGACCCCGAAATCTTCCTGCAGAACAAGGGGCGGATCTTGGTGACTGCCATGAGCCACTATTTCGGGCAAGGAGTCCTTTCCCTTATTCCCTGAGATCACATCCACCCCTTTAATCCCGGTCAACTCATCGGGATACACCTGGCCATAACAACCCGTAACCGTGATGATTGCTCCAGGATTTTCCCTGATGGCTCTTCTGATTGCCTGCCGAGACTGATAACTCGCCTTTGCAGTAACGATACAGGTATTGATGATTACCAGGTCTGCCGAACCATCTGTACCCACCTTTCGGCATCCCTTGGATACCAATGACTCTTCAAGGGAGGCAGACTCGTACTGATTTACTTTACAACCGAGCGTAATAACCTTAAAGGCCTTTGACATCTTGCAGCACTTGAACCCTATGCCTTTCTTATCCACCCGCCACCAAGCACTTTTTCTCCATCATAGCACACAAGGGCCTGACCAGGAGTTATTGCCCATTGTGGATCATCAAATTCGAAATAAACCGTATCGGCAGAGACTACAGTCAGCGTACCGGAAGCCGGTTCATGTCTATACCGTATCTGAGCCTCCACCCGTATCTCCTTTTGAGATGGCCGGGTTCCTATCCAGGTGTAATCATCGGCACAAAGTGTCTTTGAATAGAGCGTCTCTCGCGGACCAACAACTACCTCTTGTGTTTCAGCCCTAATCTCATAGACATAGAGGGGTTCAGTGGAGGCAATTCCGAGCCCATGTCTCTGGCCTATCGTATATGCGTGCGTACCGGAATGAACACCCAGGATCTTACCATCAAGATCGACGATATTTCCAGATGATAACGGGCTACGGGCGACCTGGCGATTCAGAAAAGACCGGTAGTCGTTATCGGGAATAAAACAAATCTCCTGGCTTTCATGACACATGGAGTCAAGAAGGTCCATGTTTTTTGCTTCTCGGTAAAGCTCGTCTTTTTTCCTGTACCCTACGGGAAAGATTAGTCTTGACAGATGGTGCTGGTTGAGCCGGTGCAGAAAATAGGATTGGTCCTTGTTCGTGTCCTTCCCTCTGAGTAACTCCACATCAGTTCCGTTTGAACTCAACCTCGTCCTGGCGTAATGGCCCGTAGCCATATAGTCGATACCGTTGCCGTGAATCCAGGCACCTATCTGCTCAAACTTGATGAGATGATTACAGACAACACATGGATTGGGAGTGATCCCTGAGGAGTAAGCGCGGACAAAGTAATCAATAACCTTTTTGTGGAATAGATCTCGCACATCCAAGAGATGAAGGGGAATACGAAGCCTCTCTCCAATACCCTTAACGGTCTTCGCTTTTCTTGCCTTTTCTCTAGCCGGCAGAGGAAGGATAAGGTGAATTCCTTCCACCTGCCATCCTTCATCCATCAGGCTCAGGGCAGCGGAAGCACTATCCAAGCCACCACTGAGGGCAACGGCAACCCTTTTGTTCCTCCTGCTCATGCCCTTGGCCTGGTTAACCTATCCTGATCTTATGGGGCCATTCGCTCATGAGCCGAGCAGGGCCTTATCAAAACTAACCTCCATGGCCCGAGCGGGACAGGCTGTTACGCACAGCTCACAGGCACTGCACCGATCCCTGTCAAAGATCACGCTCATCTCCGGCCTCTCAATATAGAGTGCCCTGGTGGGACAAACTGCCGTACACACACCGCAGTGAAAGCATCTCTCTTCGTTTCTCCTGATGTCTTGGCCAATGTTGTCGACTTTGACACCGAGATCTTTCAGATATCTGATGCCGGCGTTGTAGTTTTTGCGGATGCCAGCCAACTCCATAACCACCATGCCCTCTTTTCTCGGGTAAATCGTGGCCTTCAATATGTTAAAAGAAAGATCGAACTTTTTTACCAAATTGACCACAATGGGCTGATCGACTATATCCCGAGAAAATCTGAGAAGAACCACCTTTGAATACATGACAGCCTCCCTACTTGTATTTTTTCATTACCCTTGCAAAGCCGGGAAGGGCACTCTCAATGGTCTTGTCATGGGTGCAGAAGGCAATCCTGAAATGGCCGGGGCCTCCAAATCCTGAGCCTGGCACAGTGAGGATGTTTTCCTCGCGGAGTGAACCTACGAACTCCACATCGTCTGGTATCGGGGTCTTCGGAAAGAGATAGAAGGTACCCTCCGGCATCGTAAAGGTATATCCTCCCTCCTCGAGTCCTCTGCAGAGAATATCCCTTTTTCGCTGATACAGCATTACGTCCACGCTATCCTCCAAGAGAAACGGTATCAGTCGTTGCATCAAGGCCGGAGCATTCACAAACCCCAGGATTCTATTGCAGAGCACGAGTGCCTCCATGATCATATCCTTCTCGGCAATACGGGGATGAACAGCAACGTATCCGATTCTCTCCCCGGGCAGAGAAAGGTCTTTTGAAAAGGAGGTTACCAAAAAACTCTGTGCGTACGCATCAAAAATCGATGGGCATGTCATACCGTTGTATATGATCTTGCTGTACGGCTCATCCGATATCAGATAGATCGGCTCGCCGCTTTTTCCGCTGTAATGGGTCAACAGTTCACCCAGTTGCGTCAGTTCACCCGCTTCATAAACCTTTCCTGTTGGATTATTGGGGTTGTTTATTATTATCGCCTTTGTGCGGGGGCCCAACGACTTTTCAATCGCATTATGGTCGAGAGAGAAATCTCGATTGGTGGGAACCCTTACAGGGATACCATAGAAGTTATCGATATAGGAATCGTATTCCATGAAATAGGGTGCCGGCACGACTACTTCATCACCTGCATTGAGGATGGCCCTCAAAACGACATTCATTCCCCCACCTGCTCCTGCTGTCATGACAACATCATCATGATCAAATGAGAGATTATGGTGACTACTGAGATAACCGGCTACAGCCTTCCTTGTTTCAACAAATCCAGCATTTGGCATATACCCGTGCATGCCCGTTGAATTGTTGGAAACCAGCTCCTTTAAAATTGTCTTGACCTTTTCCGGAGGTTCAAGGTTCGGGTTTCCGAGACTGAAGTCAAAGACATTCTCCGGGCCGTATTGCGCCTTTCTCATGGCGCCCTCTTCGAACATCTTCCTTATCCATGACGCCTTCTCAATCGAACTGCTAATCTTTTTGGCAACAGACATGAGCTTTTCTCCCTCCTAAAAAGAACATGAAAAAAGGCCGTGGAAATCTTCATCCTTCCACGGCCTCAGAATTCCTGCATTGAAGCGCTCAATCCGGGCCGCGGACAAAGACATAGCTAAAAAAGTAAAAATAGAAATATCTGATGCCTAAACAAAACCACTTACACACCATGCCCGAAACCCCTTTGGAAATTTTACGTAGAGCATAAAGAAAATAAAGAGGAATTGTCAATAAAAAAGTAAGGTTTGTTGACAAGTGGCCGATTAAGCTGTTACGAGGACAACATGAGGTAAAATCGTTGGTGCTCTGAGGTGAATTGTTTGAGGGGATCAGGCATCAAGTCCAATCGAAACCAAACCTTGTCCCAGCTGGCTTTTTCTGTTATAAACAGAAGCATTCTGAGAAAGTGGCCTGGACCTTATACCAACGGTGAATCCGAAATTTACAAACAGTAGCACGCTTCAGTTGTCACGAATGGCTGAGCTGAGTCCTATTTGTTTCGGCGACTGTAATCGCCGGAGGCTTACGGTAACCAAAGGTTTTTATGGAATCCCTCATTGACGTTACAAAACGTGAGGACACCATGCAACTCTCACGTTTGATAGATATGGAAGACCCTCATGCTGTTCTTGATGAGGTCAAAACGATTGCGTCCATGCTCTTTTCCAGCTTTGATTTTGGAACTCTTGACCTCGTCTTCACCGATATTGTTCGCCTTTTCCAGGGCAAGTATCCAGGATACAGCTCCTGTCGCACCCAGTATCACGACCTCAAGCATACTACCGATACCTTTCTCGCTATGGCACGGCTCATACACGGTGCCATACTTTCAGGTGAACAACTCACCAGTGATCAGGTTACCCTGGGCCTTGTGTGCGCCCTCACGCACGACACGGGTTACATTCAGAGAACCGACGAACAGCAAAGCGAAATGACCCATAAAGCCCTTACCGATGTTCGGCGCAGCATTGCCTTCATGGACCAGTATAAATCCGACCATGGCTTATCACCGGAGGTCTTTCGGCATTCCACCGTTATCCTCACCTGCACTGACCTGAGCGCAAAGATTACCGAGATTCATTTTCCATCCCGAGAGATCGAACTGTTGGGCAAACTCATTGGTACGGCTGACCTGCTGGGTCAAATGGCAGACCGAACCTACCTGGAAAAACTCCTGTTCCTGTTCTACGAATTCAGAGACGGTGGCGTTATGGGATACAAAAGCGAGTTGGACCTGTTAAGGAAGACCAGAGACTTCTATGGCATGAGCCGGCAGAGGATTGCGAAGGATCTTGACGGAGTGAATGAATATATGCGCAATCACTTCAAGGTTCGCTGGAACCTGGATCGGGACCTCTATGTGGAGGCCCTGGAAAAACACATGGTCTACCTCATGTACATACTCAAGAACCACGAAAAAGACTATCGCACACATTTGCGCCGGGGAGGCCTGGTAGAAAGACTGGAAAAGAGGGTGGACAAGTCGTGACTGGGAAGTACGGATTACCCCATGTTCGTTCCGTTTTCAACCTCGCCATTGATTGACGTTCCCGGCTCCATGCACAGACCGATGACCCATCCAAGTATTTCATCGTCAAGCCTTAAGAGCGAGACGATCATTCTAATCTTCAGGGAATTAATAATCACAAAAATGCTCATCTTTCTTAATTCTGTTTTCAGCAAAACACGCCTGAGCGAACCCATTACCTTCGCCCTTTCCTCATAGGGAAACACGGAAATGGCTTCTCGATTCAGCACCTCGCCATAGGATTTATCGATGATATCGAGTGCAAGGGAGTTGGTAGTAATGATCCTGGCATCCCGGTCAACCACAATGATCCCGATCCCCATGCTCTCAGTAATTGCCTGTTGAAAATTCACGCTTTGCATTAACTCGCTCGTTATGTGCCGCGGGACCATATCGTCAGGCTGGATCATCACTTCATCTGAGGAAGCGGGAATAAGCTTTTTTTCGATCTTGTCTAGCACCATATCGATATGGACGGCCATTTTTTCAGCGGGAGCCTTGGCTATGAAATAATCGGCATCTATCCCACTGAGCCCATCTATTTGCTCAATTATCGACAGGGCAACGATAGGGAAATGGGCGTCGGGATATTTCGACCGAGTGAATCTGATCAACTGCTTCCCGTCTATTTTGGGCATGATCATGTCCACGAGGATCAGATCAACGTTTCCCTGCTCTAATTTCGAAATACCCTCCTTTCCGTCATAGGCCCTTATTACCTCATAATCCCGTGCCTCGAGAAGTTCGGCCAGGAACTCCATAAAAAAGAAATCATTGTCCACTACCAATGCTTTTTTCTTCGGCATATCTTGAACCTCCGCGAAGTCCTACGACCTCGCATGCTTTTCTCAAAGGGTTTATCGTTCACTTGTTAACGCCGTTCATTGCGCAACTGCCATTTTACCAGGGCGCGCATAAATCTGAATCCAAACGCCGCCGTGCCCGCAAACATTACAGTCCTGTTCGCCTCTCCACAGCACCGGGCAATAGGTCGGGGCGACCTTACTTTAAGCATACCCTTCTTACCTCGCTCATATCCGTAATTCCCTGAAAGACCTTCATGATGCCATCATGCTTCAAGGTCCTCATTCCCTCCTTAATGGCCTGCTCAAGGATCATGTCTGAGCCAGCCTGTTTCTTGATAAGCCGCTTTATCTCGTTACTGCCGTACAGCAATTCATGAATCGCGATCCGCCCCTTGTAGCCGGTGCCGGAGCATTCCTCGCACCCTTCGGGACGGTAAAGCATGAGATCAGGCGCGTATTCTATTCCGGTGTCCTCAAAATGATCCTTTCCGTAATCCAATAGAATTTCCTCAAACTCCTCCCTTGAAGGGTGGTATTCCTTACGGCACTTCTCGCATATCTTTCTCACCAACCTCTGGGCCAAAACACCGAGAAAGGCCTCCGAAAAATTGAGGGGATTGAGCCCCATATCCAGGAGTCTCGCCACGGTTTCCGGCGCGGTGTTGGTGTGCAGGGTAGAAAAAACCAGATGACCGGTTAAAGACGCTTCAATACCGGTAGCCGCAGTCTCCTCATCGCGCATCTCACCGATCATAATAACATCTGGGTCTGCCCTTAGAAATGCACGCATAATCCTTGCAAAATCGAGCCCGATCTTGGGCCTCACCTCCACCTGACGCAGACCAGGCTGGGTTATCTCAACAGGATCCTCTGCCGTCCATATCTTGATCCCCGGTTTGTTGATATAATTGAGCGCAGCATGAAGCGAAGTTGTCTTACCTGAGCCAGTGGGACCCACCGCCAATATAAGACCGTAGGGATGGGCGATGAGTTCCTTCAATAATCCGAGATTTCTCTCGCTCAAGCCCATCTCATCGAGGTGCATGGCATTTGCACCGGGCAGTATTCTCAGCACCACATCCTCATACCCTCCTGCAGTGGGCAGGGTTGCCAGGCGAAGTTCGAAGGTGGGTATGCCTTTGCGTTTGAATTTGATTTTTCCATCCTGAGGAAGACGCTTCTCGGTGATGTCGAGAGCCGCCATTATCTTGATCCGTATGATAATCGCCCTAACCATGGAGTTGGGGACCTTTGTGTAGTTCTGACAGACACCATCGATCCTGAAGCGCACCGTGGTGACCCTGGACTCCGGCGAAGGCTCAAAGTGGATATCAGAGGCATTCTTTCGGTATGCAGCAATGAAGATCTGATCGACAAGGCTTACCACCTGACTTGACGTCTCATCAAACAGGGCTTCCTCAATTTCCGCACCTTCTTCATCTTCTTCAAAGGTAATATCAGGGATCAGATCGAAGCCCTCCATAATATTGGGCGAAGGTGCGGCGGACTCGGATTTTTGCTCATCAAAAAAGCGTTTGATGTACGGTTCTATATCCTCTTTTATTGCAACGGAAAAGTTGATCTTCTTCGTCTTTACCAGTGCCCTGATGTGATCGGTCTTGTTCAGATCTTTGGGGTCATCGATGAGTATTTCAATCCCCTCCTTACCCCAGCTCAGCGGAACCCAGAGCTCATGCATGAGAAAGGGCTTCTTCAGATTCCGTATGAGCTCAACCGGTGTCGGTAGTGCCGGATCATAGGTCTTGAATGGACACCCGTAGTAAAGCGAAAGGGATTCCCCTACCTCTTCTTTCTTGATCCTGAAATGTTCAATTAAGACGTGCTCTACGCTTTTGCTCATCCTTTTTGACAGAGCGAGGGCTTTCTGAAGTTTCTCGGGCGTAACCATCTTTTGATTGAGAAGGTAGTCATATTTCGAGCCGGAGGAGAGGCTGCCAATGATCGAATCCAGCTTTTTCTTGATGTCCGTATCCTCCGGATCAATCTGTTTGGCGGAGCGGTAAAGATTGAGGGCCAGTTCTTTTTGGCCCCTTTTCTCCATTTCCATGCCGAGCCTGAACTTGATCTGGACTCTTTCCTTTTTCTCCAGCTTCTGTTTGTTCACGATCTTTTCCACGTACTCGACAACCTTTGAAGGTGTGTGCGTTACCGAAAGACATGCAACCATTTCGGAAACAATTTTTCCCGGGTGGCAATCCAGGGTAAAGAGTTTCTCGTATTCGGCAACCGCCTCACCATAAAGGCCAAGCTCTTTCCACGCAGCGGCAGTGGCGAGAATCACCTGCACATCGTCCTTGCCTGAATCTCCCTTTTTGAGGATAGAGATGTCCTCTGAAGAAACGTCTTGTTTGTTGGCCTGTTCCTGCTCGTCAATTTCCTTTTTTATTTGGCTGATCTTCTGTTTTATCTTGTCTTGGTCGTCTATATCGGATGTGGGAAGATCTGAAAGCATATTTTCATACACGCCGAGGGACTCCAACAGCAATCCCATGGAGCGGTATACCTCCGCCTCATTGATCCTGGACTCTAAGTTCATCTTCTCCCCTTGTCGAATGTCTCCAATATGCCGATCTCCTCGATAAGAATCCAGCTCAACTTCTTTTTCCGAATCTTTCATCTTGAAAACCTATTTCTTGCTTCGGAAAAGACCTCTCAGTCCTTTAGTGCTTTTTATTCTCTTCAAGGAAGCTATGAGCAAGTCACAGTTCAGTCTCATCATGGCAGTCGGCGCAAGAATTCCCATCAGTATCAGTAGGTAACCCAGCTCTGTCTTCCGGATATAGAATCTGCTCTTTTCATACACAAGATCTACTTCCTGAGCACCGTCTAGCGAATACAAGAAAACACGCCACCAGTTGGTGCTTTCAGGTTCCTCCGGTGGAGGAGATAGGAATTCCTTAAAGATGAGTTTTCCCTCAAAGGTAAAAAGCATGACCCCGGTAACATCCGTTATGCTCAAAATATCATTGAATAGTTCCTTCATATTCTCCTTCAAAAGAACAGTTAATCATTATCGGGAAACCATTTCCTCGCTGATAGCCTTCATAATCTTGTCTCTGGGACATCGAGGGTTTACCGAAACCACTGTGTTCTCTTTATCCGGTAGCACTATGAAATCATTGGGCTCGCCACGATCGATATAGGCCAGCTTTAGCTCTCCGATGTTGAAGAATCTCCCGAGACGGGAAGCCTGCGCGATAAGACCATTCCACGACCGGTCGTGATAGATGGCCTCCACTCCACGCATGGTGCCCATCTGCTTTTCTAATCGCACCTTGATGCCCTCAGTCGAATCTGATCCCTCTGATTTCTGCTCGGTCTTCGACGTATCTTCAGGTCCTTCCCTTTCTTCAACCACCGTTGCAGGCTTTGTTTCCTCATCGGCCTCATCTTTCAATCGTGCGGCATCGAGGAGAATGGCCTGAAGGTCTGCTTGAATCTTCTTTTCCTTTTGAGGACAAGCATTCTGGATGGAAAGGTTCACTTCGTCCCACGAGAAAATCCTATATGTGGCAGCCTCACCCTGCAGAGAACCGACCCTTGCGTCGAACAGTTCGCCGTCACGGAAGAACAATACCCCTCGATTGCCCGATGCTTTATCAACCAGTCTAATAGTACAGGTCTTCTGTTCCATTTCTATCAATTGCAGAAACATACCGGAGGAGACGCTGTGCAAAGTCCCGCCCTCCGATTCATGCCTGAGGGTGGCCATTATCTTCCGCGCAAGATCCTCAATCATGAAAGGCTTTCCTATATAGCCTACCGCACCTCCCTCCCGGGCCAGTCTCTCCATCTCCGGGGTACTGTAACCGGTAATGATAACAACCGGTATATCTGGATAGTATTCCATAATGTGAGCGAGAAGGCTGAAACCGTCCATCCGAGGCATCTTCAAATCACTGACCACAAGGGAAACGGTTTTTTTCTTCAGCATTTCCATAGCAATCATGCCATCTTCTGCTGTGAGCACACGAAAGCTCTCGAAGTACCGCTCCAACCCTTCCTTAAGGGATAGCAGCATTTCGCGATCATCATCTACGATCAGCACCCTTCTTATCATCGAATCTCCCCACCCCTTTTCATCCGAGAGGCCTTATCGATGTCAACGATCCTTACACCTGCAACGTACTCCATGGCCTCATATTTCTTTATGGCACCTATTTTTCTTACAATCTCATTCAACTTCTGAATTTGAGTATCTATCTTCACAATCCTTTTGTAGTTATGGTCGTGGGGGTCAAAACCCGACAAGACCTCGTGAAGCAGATTACTGATTATGGTCAGCGGTTGGTTCAAGGTATGGGCAACCCCGCCGGCCATTTCCTTAACCCCAAGCAGTCTCTCCCTGCTTAATTGCTGCTTATGGTGTTTCATCCGTTCCGTTGCTTCCTGGGCAACAACCTTTATCAGATGCAGTCCCCCTTTTCCCTCTGCAAGGAGAGCATGAAACCCGAGATAATGCCTCGCACCCCCTCTGTCGATTATCGCTAGAATGCCCTCCTGCTCACCCGATTGTAAGAGCTCAGAAAGAAACAGGGGAAAGTGGTATTTTTCCTGGGGTACCATGAACTCGAACAAAGACTTTCCCGTTAACTCCCCCTTACTAAATCCCAGGAGCTCCGCATAGGCCTGGTTCATGTCAACCATATCCCCTCGGAGATTCAAGAGAAAAATAAAATCAGTTTCACCTGTCTTGTCTTCCGCTATAGTAATAAAATGGTTTTCCTCGTCTTCTGTATCGGTAATCTCCCTGATGACTCCATCCAAATACACCACAACGCCATCATCATCTAAGACCGCTCGGGCAGATACGGAACAGACTATAGGCGTACCGTCCCGTTTCACCAAGTATAGAGGTAGGTCCCTTACGCGACCTTGCTTGATTATATTCTCAATCAGGAGACCCCTGTCTTTACAGTTCTTATAAAGCTTGACGACAGGGTAACCGGTTAAATCTCCAACCTTTTCGAAGCCAAATAATTGAGCAAAGGCCCTATTGCAGAAAATGAGTTTCCCTTCAATCGTGGTACGGTAGATACCGACCGGAATGCTGTCGATGAACGCCGTGTACCACCCAACTGGGTATTCGGGGTCAATGCCGGAAACCGTGTTCACCATAGCTCGTTACCCATTTTGCCAGGTGAATACCTGTCGAAAACAGGCCTCACAGGCGATGCAACTGAAGGCCGAGAAACTGAGGCTATATTTCAAAAACTGATTCCCCACCTTCCCAGTTCACCTTGGTGTTTCTGCAACCAGAAGACCAACTCTCCTCTCAATTGCGAGAGTATTCTTAGCTCGCTTGCCAATTCCTTGACAGATTCCATCACCCCTTTCGCCAACCTCTCATCAGAAGTATTTCCGACAAAGGTGATCCTGCGGTCAGAATAGGAAAACTCAGCAGCAAAGGGGTCGAGAAAGGGATATTTCTCGGCCTTCTCGACAAATTTCTTTTTCAGCAGGGTACTAAAGTTCTGTTTCATCTTTTTGTTAGACCTGACGACCCTTTCAAAAATCCCCATGAGCTCTTCCAGCATGGTGATAATGGAACGTGAGGGCTTCATTGTGTCCTCTTCTGATTCACGTCGGTCTTCCCCCTTTGGGAACGAAATCTTGCTAACGCGAAAAATGCCTCCCGACCGCTTTACCTTGCTTATGAGGAGCTCCTGGCTGTCTTTCGAATTGTTTAGCTCTCCTTTCTCCCAAGAGTAGGAACCTCCTACAATCTGCCCGCTGTCAAAAAAGATCAAACCGGTCTCTTTTCCATCACTGATAGAGACATCAATAAAGCCGGTAAGCCTCTCCGAATTCATCTCCCGTATCAGCCCTTCAAGATCAGCAAATTCTGTCCTGAGATCCTTGTAGATCTCCCTGGCAGCCGGTATGTTGGCCCAGAAGTAGATCTTTCGTTGCTCTATTTCATAGACATGTATGGTAAAATTATGCTCATTCATCGCCTCAATAAGTCTGTCTAAGGCGTTTTGACCTTCCAATTGCTCATCCTTGCTTTGAAAAACACTGTTCAGTATTGCGTCATTGTCAAAGAAGATTACCCCCTCAGTTTTTGGGGATTTTAGATGGATACAACCGGAGCCGAATTCACCCTGGCAGTGCTCGGCCAGTCTCGATAAATCAACGTAGTGACTGTTCAGATTCTCAAGTACGGGTCTCTCTCTTGGAATCATAATCATGAGTATCCCTTAAAAACCTGGATCAGATTGGGCGTCGGCGTCTGAGCCTTTCTATGGAAAGACGAAGGCTGTCCTGCATCCGGGAGACCGCCTCGGCTAACTCACCGACTTCATCCTTGGATCTAACTTCTATCTGGGCATCCAGCTCACCGACACTGATCCGGTCAGCAACCTCGGAAAGGTGTTTAATATTTCCCGTTACCCTGCGGCCATAGAAGAAAATGATAAGGCCGACAATGACAATAGTACCCAACATTACGCCCGCGTTCATATTCCTGGCTCTGTTTGCTATCGTCTTGCTTTCCGCCTTGAGCCTCTCCACAGGTCGAGTAAACTCGTCCAGGTAGGTGGTACTGGCCACATAATAGGGTGTTCCTTTTACAGGAACACACACCATAAACTTGTCCCGAAACCTGCCATCAGCATCCTGCCAGGTATAGTACCCACTTGATTCCTTGTCATCTTTACCAGCACTGAAGATCTTCCAGAATCCGTGAAAGGCCTTACCCATCGGTTTTCTCAGGGTGCTCATGTCAATGCCAACGATCTTAGGGTTCACGTGGGCCCAATTTCTCCATACCCCCTTCTCATCCGGTACTCCATGTAAAGCGGTGTACCCGGTAGAACCCACCTTCTGCACCGCTATCTCCTTGAACTCAACATCCTGCTGAAAACGCTCCTTTTTTAATCCCGGATGGTTCGCAAGATAAAGACTGACTTGCAGGGCTACCGCTCGAGCGTGGTCGGCAATCTCCTGCTCAGCCATTTGACTAACAATCTTTAAGCTCTCGTGGGTAATCAGGTCACTGAGGTCCACCATTTGTTTCAATGAGAAGTAGCCACCAATGACGAGGGCCACGATGAGGGGAACAAGAAGAAAAAACATGAGCTTTGTCCTTATGCCGATGCCCTTCAACTTCATGGCCGGTACTTTTTGCCTATCCGGTGTCGACGGTTCAGATTGCTCTCCCGGCAATGCAGCCGGCTTCGCTTTGCCAAGCGTAAGGGTGGAGGGGCTCGATTCCGTCGACTCATCTGCAGGTGGCAACGGTTTATTGACCGCTATCGTATGCCCGCAGGCCCTGCATCTGAACTGAGCGCTGTCGGCCCTTATCTTTTCGGTATGTACCCTGTACTGTTTCCCACAATCTTCACATGAGACGATCATGGCTTTCTCCCCCTGTGATTATCATTTCCTGCGAAAAATGAAGCAATTCCATTTTTGTTTAGCGTAGCACTTTAGCTCTTTGGAATTAATCTTAAGCCGAGCATGGAGATGTCTTTTTTTGCTCTGCCCTCTAAACAAGGCCCCGTACAGGGCCGTTTCAAACCGACGCACCTCCCCATAAGCCTTAGCACTAAGGTAGCAGCCTGTGTGCGCCGTTTTGAAACGCCCACTCCTTTGAACCATGGGAGGACAGAGTCAAAAAAAGACATCTCCATGCTCGGTCCCCTGGGTTCCGCTGCAAATAGCCACTGGACATCAGCAAATGGACAGGAGCGCTATCCTTTTAAAGAGCTAACGTATTACGTTTTAGCTTTGTAACTACGCCGTTCCCATCTCTCTTAGTTTTTCGACCATATTCCGTTTAAATGTGAGCCTTTTATCCTCGCGCTGAATTTCTCGAGCAAGCAGATCTACCAATTCAGGTGCCCGGCGACGTGAAAACTCAGACCTGGCTTGCCCCAGATCATGCACTGCTTCTTCAATCAACACGCCGGCTATTGGTCCCAGTGCCAGGGACAACTCGGCGCTGAGGTATTCAAAAAAGTCGTTGCTCAGCGGTGAAACACGCCTTCCCACCGGCTCAACGAGTCGCATAGTAAGGAGCCTCAAAATCACCCGTTTCAACGTGCCCGTGTCCAGCCCCATTTTTCTTGCAATGACGGCAAGGCTTCTTTTGCCATCCAGCTCAACGAGAAGGCCCAACATAGTGCTGTCAAGGGAAAACTCGCCAAGGTCTTTGCTGGGAGCACGCCTGAAAACCAGAGCAGAGATATCACCGGATAGAATGTCCATATCACCGCCTCCGATGATTCGTCAGCTTGCATGGCACAGACCCGCCGCAAACCGTACTACTCATTAGTTTAAAAGAATGCCGGTTTCTGACGTATTCTTCCAATTCGATCCGGAGTTGAGAGATGGCAGCACACATCCTTTATGTTTTTCTCCATTCCTTCAGCTCTTCCCTCAAGGCCCTGAATTCCTCATGTATACATTGCTTCAGCTCCTCCAAGACACCTGCAAACGTCTCAATCGTATCAACCGGGCCCTGGAATCTCTCGTGAGTCTTACCGGGTGCCCTGCTCCCTTCCTCAATGGGTGGAGCAGCTCCTTGTTGTTCAATCACGGGCCTTGTTTTACCGACGCCCTCCACCGTCTTTTCCCTCACTGTTGCAGTTTTCCTGAACGCAATCTGCTCCTTTAATCTCCTGTACCTTTTGACCTCTCTGGCGAGCATCCTCTTTCTCTCCAGGGATGTTAGATGCTGAGACCGGATTACCTTTTCAAGGCTCATATAGGTTGAGTTCAGTAGTTTGCCGGCATGGGGATGGGCTTTACTTTTATTGATTTTGATATATTTTCCTATCGAATCAAGGAGATGAAGGAAAGATACAAGGATTTTCTCGTTACTATATCTGTCTTTCAGTCTTTGAATCTCCTGGAAAAATCCTCCCATAACTTCGTCGGTAATCTCCCAATCCAGCGATAAGACAATGGACTTCAGTTCCCTAAGGGGATTGCCACCAGGGTTGCCGGTATCGTTTGCTGTGTTGACGCTCCGACCGCTCTGCCCAAGGGTATCCTCATTGTTTATTTGTACAGCCCTATTTGGGGTATCGTCCCGTGTCTCGGTCAATCCGTCACTCCCTATTTCAGTTCTTTGAGCAAGGAAGACATAGTCATCGATATGATCTTCTTCATGGTCTCCACCACATTACTTCCCAATAAGGCGCTCGCCTCAAAAGAAGGTGCCTTCAGCTGACTGTTCAGGTCCTTTTCAAGTATTTGCAAGGACAACAGCGGGATGCCCTGTTCCGACAGATCCTTCTTGTTGTATTGCAAGACAATAGGGATTCTGAAGATGCTCTTTCTGAAGGTGGCCAGATTCTTCTGCAGATTTCTGAGGGAAAGGATGTTCTTTTCCCTTCTCACTGCCATTGAGTCAGCCACAAAGACAATCCCGTCAACCCCCCTTAAAACCAATCTCCTGGTAGCATCATACTTAACCTGCCCCGGTACGGTGTACAGTTGGATTTTCACATCATATCCCCTGATTTTTCCTACATCAAAGGGAAGGAAGTCGAAAAACAGGGTTCTGTCACCATGGGTTTTGATGGTTACCATCTCCGTTTTTATACGGTTATTGAATTTATTGTAGATATACTCTAAATTAGTGGTCTTCCCCCCTCGCCCCGGGCCATAGTAGACTATCTTTGCCTGAACCTCTTTCTTTTTCAGATTCACGAATGCCATCAGAAGATACCTCTTAGAAGAACTCTACTCATACTGGATCTGCTCAACTGTGCGATAGGGAGGAACCACATCATGGGGCACAAAAGGGTTCTAGTATTCTCTTGATCTTCTCCGTGGCGTCAGCCACCTTAAGCCGCAAGAATCCCAATGATATACCCTTGCCAAAGATAGTGATTAATAAGAAATCCGACAGTACCTTGCTGAAATGTATGCTCTCCTTTTCCCCCTTATGAAAGAGCAAGGAAAACTCGTCTTCTCCAACAATTCTTGCCATGGTGCTCACCGCAGCAAAATTGCCCGCGGCTAAGGCAGCTAGGGAGTAAATGTCGTGCTTGATTTCGCCATTATCAAGGTTAGCAATGACATTGCCGGCCATATCGATCAAGAAAATACAGTCAACCCCAACATCAAAGAGATCCTGTTGCAGAACCGCCTCAATTTCATCCAGTGCTTTCCGGCCAAGCATATACGTCAATGCTCTACCTCCACAAAAATCACAGTGGTTTTTTCATGCTCCCTTCTTTGGCGCCAGCACATTTGAGCCACACGGTCGCTTGCGTACCCTTGCCGAGACTACTTTCAATGCTGATTTTGCCCTTCATCTCCAGGGTGAGCTTTTGGGCAATGGAAAGTCCCATGCCTGTCTTTCCCGACTTCGTTGAAAACAAGGGGGTGAAGATTCTCGTCAGGTCATTTTTTTTGATGCCCGATCCATTATCCGCGAGCACTATTTTCACAGAACCATTACTTTTTGAGGCCGCCAATTCTATCAGTGGTTCGTCTTGCTTCTCAACGGCCTCCACTGCATTATCAAGGATACTGGTCATGACCTTATTGAGGGCCGCCCTGTCGCCTATAATTACGCAGGGCTCAATCTCTTGGCGAGAGATGAGTTTGATCCTCCCACCCTTTACCCTCTCAGATGCCGCACTCAGAAAATGTGTCCAAAAGGAGAGGAATCGAATCTCATTTTGCTCGTTCACCGTGAATTGCGAATAAGACTTCATTGCATCCACGAGTTGCTGCTGGCGTATCAGAAGCTTTAGTCCCCGCTCCAAATACTCTTTTCTCTTTGCATCATCAAAGAGATCATAATTCTCTCGCATTACATCAAGGGTAATCTTTAATGAGTTGATCGAATTTCCCAACTCATGTCGCAGAGTTGAAAGGATCTGCTCCAGATTCCTGATTAGTTCCATCTCTTTGCTCATAGATGCAAACCCCCGTTGACGCCTGATAGCAAACATCGTAACACTTTAGCTCTTTGAAAAGGCAGCGCTCCTGCCCACTTGCTGATGCCCAGTGGCTATTCGTAACGGAACCCAGGGGACTGAGCATGGAGATATTTTTTTTTGCTCTGCCCTCTAAACAAGGCCCCGTACAGGGCCGTTTCAAACCGACGCACCTCCCGATAACCCTTGGCACTAAGGTTGCAGCCTGTGTGCGCCGTTTTGAAACGCCCACTGCTCTGAACGATGGGAGCACAGAGTCAAAAAAAGATATCTCCATGCTCAGCTTAAGATCAATTTCAAAGAGCTAAAGTGTTACGAAAGATCGAACAATCTCAACGCCCCGGCCTGCCAGATGTGCCTTCTTCTGTGGCGCCGAAGGCGGCATACAGTACCTGGTATTCGTTATAAGCAAAATATATACCACCCCATTACGCCAAGACTTAAAGTTTTTATCCATTTGATTATATTAGATAATTAAGCGAAAGAAAGGTAGATTGAAAAGAAAAAGGGTCATTTTGGATGGGTCAAAATAGGTTAGGTGTCGTATTTGTGTCACTTTGCTGGATCCGGCTTCCTATATCGGCTTTCTGATGTGCGGTTTTTTGAGGCAGGTCTATCTACGAGAGGTTTGGGATAATGGTTAGTTTGAACGGGATTTCCCCTCGGCCACAACCCGAGAACGCTGCGCCACGGAATGGATCCGAAAAATTTCTTGATTGCCTACTATTCACTTTGCTGTATCTGAATCCATGATAGAGGAGACTAACTGATGTTCATCTCCTTCAGGTTTCGCTTAAGAGTTGAAAGTGAGACCCCTAGGTTGCGGGCGGTGAGGCTCTTGTTTCCGGAGCAGGCCTTCAGAGCAGAGAGAATATGACCTCTTTTCACCTCCTTAAGCGAAGGCATCTCTTGGCCAGCCCGAACCCTCTCTTTATCTGTTGGCAAACACTGATTGAGTGTGCCGTGAAGCAGAAGGTCCGCCGGTCTTATATCATCTCCCCGAAGCAGGAGGGAAGCCCTTTCAATAACATTCCGGAGCTCCCGCACATTACCCGGCCAGGGATATACCATCATTCTCTCCATCTGACTTTCGGGGATCTTGACAGGCTTCCTGCAATACCGATTCACAAAGTGATCGGCTATTTCAGGTATGTCCTCCGCATGTTCTCGCAAAGGTGGTAGGTGTATGGTTATAACGGCTAAACGGTAGTAGAGGTCTTCCCGAAAACGCCTTTTGTTAATGGCTTCCTCCAGATTACGATTGGTGGTACCTATGATTCTGACATCAACGGATATGGATCGACCGCTCCCTATTCGTCGAACACATTTGTCATCGAGCACCGTGAGTAATTTGCTCTGCAGGTGTATGGGTATTTCCCCAATCTCGTCGAGCACGAGTGTACCACCATCGGCGAGCTCAAAAATGCCCTCACGGCGCATTTCTGCACCGGTAAATACCCCCTTCTCGTGACCAAAATATTCGGCTTCCACTAGGTTCTCTGGTATGGCCGAGCAATTGATCGTGAGAAAGATGTCCCGCCTATCCTGGAGATCGTGAATAGCCCTGGCAACAACGTTTTTGCCCACCCCGGTGTCTCCGGTGATCAATGCATTGGCTTCAGAGCTTGCAGATAACTTTATCTGCTCCCTGATTCTTTTCATGATTTCGGAAGAACCGATGAGTTTTTGTTCCTGCCGCACCTTTTCCCTCTCGTAGTCCTGAATCCTGAGTCTTCCTTCAAGGTCCGCATTCTTGGCGGCCAGGTTTATGGCAATCAGAAGCTCATCCAACGAGAAAGGTTTGGAAAGATAGTTATATGCTCCTGCCTGCATCGCCTCAACTGCATACTGAACGGTAGCATATGCGGTCATGAAGATAATCTTGGCATTAGGATTAATCTCCAGAATCTTTTGGCAAACCTCAATGCCTCCGATGTCGGGCAATTCCTGATCCAGCAGAGCAAGGGGGGGTTGACGGCTTTCAAAGCTCTTTATCCCCTCTCTTCCATTAGTGGCAGTTTGAACGTTAAAGCCCTTGCTGATCAGGAAATCAGAGAGTGAAGCCACAAAAAGAGCATCGTCATCAATGATCAGCATGTCTAAGGTCTTGTTCATATTCGCTCACTCATTCCCTTACATTATTTGCAAGCTCCGTTCCAAGAATCCCTGAGATCACTGATTTTGTTCGCCTCATGCTCACTTATCCTCCCGCAAAAAGCCAGGCAGATTACAAATCGAGCCCATCCCGATACTACAGAAAGGTTCAGGGGTCCGGCTGAGACAGGTGTAGTCATATCAACCAACGACACTCAGGGATGATGAACAGGTTGGAGCAAATTCCTGTTGACATGCCAACTCCTTTGAGTTAGCAATAAACCGAAGTGCTGGGGGAGCTCATCGGCTGAGAGATTCCGTGCTCACTCACGTATCCTTTTTGAGTGAATGGAATGACCCCTTGAACCTGTACGGGTAATTCCGGCGTAGGGAAAGCGGTAGTGAACAAATCTCAAGCCGTAATTCTAGTGTTTGCAATTACGGTTCCTTTTCTCCTCTAGGTTTACACCCCAGCCTCCATATGTTCGATTGAACGAATACGGACAGACCTTGTAATCGACGATTAGTAACCCCTACTATCTGTTGCTATGGACTTGTTGTAGAGGTTTTCGATTAGATCAATGAAACAGGAGTAATTATGAAGCGGATCTTAACCATTGCCGGCTCAGATTCTGGAGGTGGGGCAGGAATCCAAACCGACTTGAAGACAATC
Source organism: Desulfatiglandales bacterium (assembly GCA_035527895.1). Lineage (GTDB taxonomy): Bacteria > Desulfobacterota > DSM-4660 > Desulfatiglandales > B25-G16 > JADFWK01. Next base: position 8,566 of record DATKZQ010000005.1, on the reverse strand, counting down.
ACTGTATTGGGGGGATATGGCATGAGCGTCATCACGGCGCTGACTGCCCAAAACACAGTGGGAGTTCAGGCGGTATTCGAACTGCCCCTCGACTTTATAGAAAAGCAGATCGATTCGGTGATCCGGGATATTGGGGTAGATGCGGTCAAGACGGGCATGCTTTCGAATTCCCAAATCGTAGGCTTAGTCGCTCGCAAGATTAGGGAATATCGTTTGAAATGCGTGGTCGTTGATCCGGTAATGCTGGCAAAAAGCGGTGATCCATTGCTCAAGCAGGAGGCCCAGAAGTCCTTGCGAGAAGAACTCATCCCCCTCGCCTATGTGGTGACCCCCAACCTCCCGGAGGCCTCGGTACTTTGTGGGTATACCGTTCATGACCTTGCAACCATGAAGAAGGCTGCCCGCCACATCCACGGATTGGGCCCCAAGAACGTTTTAATCAAAGGAGGCCATCTTGAAGGAGAGATTATCGATCTCCTCTTCGATGGAAAGGCCTTCCACGAATACCGTGGACCCCGTATTCCCACCAAAAACACTCATGGAACCGGGTGCACCTTCGCTTCAGCCATTGCCACAGAGTTAGCAAAGGGAAATCCCGTTCAAGCGGCAGTCAAACGTGCCAAGGATTTTATAACTACTGCAATCCGTTTTTCCCTTCCCTTGGGAAAGGGCCACGGGCCTACCAACCCGTATGCCCTGATCGGCAGGGAAGCTGAACGCCTCTCAGTTTTAGATGATTTAAGGGCGGCTTTTGAAAAATTGAGAAAAAGGAAGGTTGGCCCCTTGATTCCGGAGGTCCAGTCCAACTTAGGTTATGCACTACCCTATGCACAAGGTCCCGAGGATGTGGCAGCCTTTCCGGGCCGAATCAGCAGATTCCACGACTCAGTTGCCACCCTTTCAGGCCCGGAATATAACGCGTCGAGACATGTCGCCAACATTATCCTTACCGTGATGAAACGCGACTCACGGTTTCGCTCGGTAATGAACATCCGCTTCTCAGAAAAGGTTATTCGAGCCTGCAGCAGCGCTGGATTCACGGTCCGCAGTTTCGATCGGTCAGGTGAACCCACACAGATCAAGGAACGAGAGGGATCGTCACTGGAATGGGGAACGGAGCAGGCACTAAAGACAGGCGAAATTCCCGACATTATCTTCGACAGGGGAGATGTTGGAAAAGAACCCATGGTCAGGATTATTGGAAAAAACCCTGATGAAGTAGTGCGAAAGGTCTTCAAAGTGCATAGGGAAATGGGAGTTGAGGCGGTAAATACTTGAACCCCTTATTCCCTGAGCTCCGCATACTCGGTATTGCCATGAACAAATGGGTAATCGGCCACCTAATTCAGGCGAATGATTGACGAACGTTAACCCCGGACATGGGCAGATATACGCCGACCTTTTGTTTGGCCGACTGCGGTTTATTCGCCGTAGCTCATAGAGCGAAGGCGGGTTGGCTTCGGCGCAATTCCGCTTGATACCCTGCAGTTTACTGCAGGGAGCTTCATTATCTTAGGAGAGAGCAGCAGAAAGCATACTCAATACATTTAATATACCAAAACTAGGCGGAGGTTAGTCATGAACGGCATCGAACCAATTCCAAAAGATCAAAGAACCTTGGCAGGTTTCGACTTCTTTCTTCTCTGGACAGGGGCAGCCGTTTCCCTGGCGGAGATATGGGCCGGAGGGATTCTCGTACCAATGGGGTATATTACGGGGTTAGTCGTCGTTCTTTTAGGCCACTTAATCGGAAACACACCACTTGCCTTGGGCGGGCTTATCGGCAGTAAATGGGGTATCCCAACGATGGTCAGCACGCGTCCAGCTTTTGGTGTGCGTGGATCGTATATACCGGCAGCGCTGAATATCTTCCAGTTAATTGGGTGGACCGCTGTTATGGTCTGGATTGGCGGACAAACTGCCGCCACATTTACCCGGGGTTCTTCCCTTTACACGCCTCAGTTTTGGATCGTTCTGCTCGGGGTCGTGACAACCCTGTGGGCCCTTGTTGGACACAGATTTTGGAAATGGCTGCATCGAATAGCAGTAACGGTTCTGGTGATTCTGTGCATTGTTATGACCTATGTGGTGCTCAAGGAGTACGGGATCTCCACATTGTCTCAAATACGAGCGACTGGTGATCTTCCGTTTATGCTGGGGCTCGATTACGTTATTATTATGCCGATTTCTTGGCTGCCTTTGGTCTGTGACTACTCCCGGTATGCGAAAAGTGATAGTGGCAGCTTTTGGGGCACCTGGATTGGGTATTTCTTTGTCAGTTCCTGGATGTACCTTATCGGGTTGAGCGCGGCCTTGGCCACCAAGTCACCCACTCCTGAAGCCATGGTATTGGAGCTCATGGTCTCCTTTGGGTTAGTCGTACCGGCTATGATTATAGTGCTCTTTTCGACCTTTACCACTACCTTTCTGGATATCTATTCCACAGCTGTCTCAAGCCTGAATATTTATTCGAAACTGGGGGAGAAAAAGGGTGTAATTCTCGGGGGCGTTCTTGGGACGATAATTGCCCTTATCTTCCGTGACTATCCAGAGACATATGAGCATTTTTTAGTCATCATCGGCTATGTCTTTTGCCCCCTGTTTGGGATTGTGTTGACAGACTATTTCTTCACCAGGAAGCGAATAGTGCTCATTGATGACCTGTTCGCGCACGGTGCCTACTGGTACACCAAGGGGGTCCATTGGATCGCAGTTATCTGCTGGGTGATTGGAGCATTAGTGTTCTGGCTTGGCAGGTACTCGCAGGTTGGAGGGGCCATTCCCAGCTTCATAGTTGCTGCGGTTCTATACCTAATCCTAAGGAAAAGCCTTGAAAAAAAGGAGAATCTCTAGAGAGAATGTACACAAAATAAGAGCTTAATATGCATGTCAAGTTTTTGTGGTGAAATGAAATCGTGATTCTAATTGGACTTTGAAATCCGAAATCCGAAATCTTAAATTCGAAACAAATTCGAAATTCTAATGTTCAAAATTCAAAACACCCGAAGCTGAGTAGCTCTTGGCAAAGCTCTTTTCGTTTAGAGCATTGGGATTTTGGACATTGGAAAATTATTTCGGATTTCGATATTCGAATTTCGTATTTTCTTACTTGGCTCGTGCCTCGCCAGCTTGGCCATCCCAGGCCGGTGCGGGTCGGGGAGCCAAAGCTTCGCTAGGTGAATCTATGGGTCTTACAATAGATCTTTGATACTGCTTCTGTACGGCGGCGTAATGACCCCTTTTTCGGTTATTATGGCTGAAATATACTGACACGGAGTCACATCAAAGGCGGGATTGTAGGCGCTAACATGATCCGGCCCTATTTGTTGACCAGCGAAGGAAACCACCTCCCCAGGCCCTCTCTCCTCAATGGGAATAAGATCGCCGTTTTCTAAATCAGGATCAAAGCTTGAAACAGGTGCGGCAACATAAAAGGGTATCCCGTTCTCCTTTGCCAGCACAGCCAATTGGTACGTGCCGATCTTGTTCGCCGTATCTCCGTTTGAGGCTATCCTATCTGCTCCCGTTATCACCAAGTCTATCCTCTTTTTTCTCATGAGATAACCGGCTGCACAATCTACTATTACTGTGGCTGGAATACCATCCTCCATCAGTTCAAATGCGGTAAGGCGCATCCCCTGGAGCAGTGGCCTCGTCTCATCGACGAACACATGGACCTGTTTCCCGGCCCCAAAAGCAGCCCTGATAATGCCAAGGGCAGTGCCATAACCGCCGGTGGCCAGAGCTCCGGCGTTACAGTGGGTAAGGATATTCGCTTTATCCGGGACGAGCCTCAATCCGTTACGACCTATGTTGCGGTTGACCTCGATATCCCGCTCTAAAATGATCTCCGATTCCTTTCTGACTGCCTTTTTAATCGCGGAAACTTCATGATCACGCATCTCATCAACGATCTTAACCATCCTCTCGACAGCCCATCCCAAGTTAATTGCAGTGGGTCGCGCAGATTTCATGCGCCGGGTCATTTCAAGGAACTCTTTCCTGAAGGTAGTATAGTCGTCTGTGTTAACGGATTGGGAACCGAGCGCCAGGCCCATACCTGCAGCTATGCCAATAGCCGGGGCACCTCTTATGACCATATCCCTGATTGCGGTAATAACATCCTCTATGCTACGGCAAACAAACCACTCCTTTGCTTGAGGAATCTTTCTCTGGTCAATTATGTGGATACTATTCCCTTCCCATTTTATCGTTGGCACCATGGCAATCACCCGCACCTTTCTGGATCTGTTCTCGGCCCCGGATCTCAACATTTGGGGCAAGGTCTTGTGCTGAAATCAAATGACGATTCTATCAGGACCTCGAAATTCAAAACGCGGTAACACTTTACCTCTTTGAAATTAATCTTAAGCCGAGCATGGAGATATCTTTTTTTGACTCTGTCCTCCCATCGTTCAGAGCAGTGGCCGTTTCAAAACGGCGCACACAGGCTGCTACCTTAGTGCTAAGGCTTATGGGGAGGTGCGCCGGTTTGAAACGGCCCTGCACGGGGCCTTATTCAGAGGGCAGAGCAAGGAAAGATATCTCCATGCTCGGTTCCCTGGGTTCCGTTACGAATAGCCACCGGGTATTAGCAAATGGACAGGAGCGCCACCTTTTCAAAGAGCTAAAGTGTTACAAACCGGGAAATCAGAACTTCCAATGAAAATCAAGACCAAGATGTTCAAAAGCGGGAACACCTCAAAGCTCAGCAGCTCCGGGCAAAGATCTCTTAATCAGGGACGCCTAACACAAGCACCTCACGGGTCGCTGGTACTGAGGCTAGGGAAAAAATCGGCGACAAGCGACAATACTATTCTATTCCATGCTTCAGGCCCGAAACCATCGGCCATAATGTATTCTGAGTGTACAGGATCCCTTATATATGTCCCATCTTTATGCGGCATTAAAACGGCCTTGTCTACCACGTCCAACATGGGAAAATCATTGGGACTATCTCCCAGGCCCACGGAAAAAACGGGTCCCCAGAGCCTTCTGTAGACAGCCAATACTATCTGTACAGCCTTCCCCTTATTTCCCCCGATAAAAAGATGAATGAAACGCCCCCCTTCCACGCACTCGAGTCCGAGTTCATTCGCTTTCTTGCAAAACATCTCTCGATGGCCTGGGTTTTTCAATACAATCGGTTCGTCAAACTCACGCCTTGCCGCGAGGGCAGCCTCCCGTACACTGAGGCCCGTTTGAGCGGCAATCGCCCGTGCTGACATCTCTGAGAAACCCCTAAACTCATATTCCCTCTTCAAAAAAACTGCTTTGCTGAGCACCTCATCGATCGGCCTTCCCGTAAGCACTAGTTTATAGCCGTTGACCTCACGGTAATCCTGGTCTTCCGGCAGGCTAAAGGTGCCAGGGAAAAACACACCCCCACCATTTTCAGGTATGAAGGGATCTTCGAGTGATAGTCTTTTTCTCAAACCTTCTATCTCAGCTCGGGTCTTGCTGCTTACCAAAATGAGGGGAATATTGAGCGATCGAATAAGGTTGACAGCAGGCAGGGCCGGGCTGAAATCATAAGTCTGACTGTCGAGCAATGTGCCATCTAAGTCGGTAAATATCAGTAGGGAAGGTCGCTTCTTCCGCCCGCTCTCAGCCATTCGGGTTTTCCTTTTCATGTTCTTGCACCCGCCATACACTTGCTCTCTGAAAGAGGCCTCATCTCATTCCATTACAAATTAATTTTCGGACGTTACAGCACCTTGGTAAGTAAATTGCAGAGCAGGAAATCGGCAACCAAGCCAAACGGCTTTAATCTACCAATTCGGCTCGAAACTTGTCAATCACAGTATAGCCCGGATGGGTTGCTCACTTGACTTTGATAGCTATTTGCCATATATGCTTAAATTTACGGAAATATAAAGGATTTTCAGATCCAGGACCATCACTCAAAAAAGGCCCTTCTAAAAAGGGACACGCAATGACTAGGAGAATTAAGTCTCTAACCACAATCAATCCCCTCACTATCACCCTTTACCTTACCCTCCTCGTCATTGTGATATTTCTCATCGCCCCTTCGTTTCTTGAGATCGTCGAGCTCAAAACTCTCGACCTGAGGTTCAAGTCACGGGGTGTTCTCCAGGGCACTGACGCCGTCGCTCTTGCCGTCATAGACGAGAAAAGCCTTGATGCAGAGGGAAGATGGCCGTGGCCCCGTTCCAAGATTGCTCGTCTTGTTGACTGCCTTTCAGATGACGGCGCAAAGGTCATAGGTTTTGATGTTGGTTTCCTCGAGCCTGATGAAAACAACAACATCTCGTTTATTCAGCAACTTGAATCTCAGTTAAAGGACCTCGAACTGGAAAACAAGGACTTGGAAAGATTCTTGGCAGAGTCAAAGATCCTTGCCGACAACGACCTCATACTTGCTCATTCCATAAAACGATCAGACCCTCAGGTAATACTGGGCTACTTCCTGCACATGAGCCAGAAGGATCTCGGTTATGAGATCAGCAGCGGAGAGATCGATAGCAGAATCGAACAGATAAATAAATCCAAGTATCCGGTTGTCCAGTTTCCTCCTGGCGAGGATTTTGATGTTGAACTCATTTTTGATGCATATGCCCCCGAGGTCGCTATCCCCATCCTGAACCAGGCCGCCGACTCGTCCGGTTATTTTAATATGATTCCTGACCTGGATGGGGCTGTGAGGTGGCTCCCCCTCATTATCAAATGCCGGGACCAATTTCTTTCTCCCCTCTCGATTCAGTCTGTATGGCATTATTTGGGCCGCCCTCCCCTCATTGTCAAGATTGCCAGCTATGGAGTGGAGGGGATTCAAATGGGGAGCATCTTTATACCAACAGACGAGAGAGGGCAAATGCTGATAAACTATTTAGGCCCCCCTAAAACCTTCCCTCATTACCCTATAACCAAAATAATTAATGGCGAGATACCAAAGGGAACATTTAAGGATAAGATAGTGCTGGTAGGTGCCACGGCATTGGGCATATACGATATGAGGAATACCCCTTTCTCACCGGTATATCCCGGGCTCGAAGCGCACGCTACCATAATTGACAATATCTTGAGGCAGGATTTTTTGATACAGCCTGAATGGATCAAGATCTTTGATATTCTCGCTATTATCCTCATTGGCGTTATTATTGGGCTCGTCATTCCCCGCCTGAATGCAGTAAGGGGAATCCTGTTCGCCGTAGCCCTTTTCATAGCACACATAGTGCTGAGCAGGCTTTTCTTCGTCAATTACGGCCTCCTGTTTAGTATCACATACCCCCTGACGGCATTGGGTGTCCTCTATGTTTCTCATACGCTCTATAAGTACATGACCGAGGAACGGGAGAGAAAGAAGATCAAAGGTGCCTTTACCTACTACGTGTCTTCTTCTGTGGTTAATGAGATGTTGAAATATCCTGAGAAATTGAAATTGGGCGGAGAGAGAAAGGAACTGACGGTCCTTTTTTCGGATATTAAGGGCTTTACCACGATAGCTGAAGGATTGACACCCGAGGAATTGGTAAATCTTCTCAACGAGTACCTAACTGTGATGACTGATATTGTCTTCAAATATGATGGAACCCTCGACAAGTATATCGGAGATGCAATAATGGCCTTATACGGCGCACCGCTCGATCTGCCGGATCATCCCGCTAAGGCATGCCGGTCTGCCCTTGAGATGATACACGCGTTAGGGAGTCTAAACAATAAATGGATTGATGAGGGCAGGAAGCCTATCGATATCCGTATTGGGATAAATACCGGTCCCATGATGGTTGGTAATATGGGATCGAAGCAGAGGTTCGATTTTACCGCCATGGGTGATTCGGTCAACCTTGGCTCCAGGCTTGAAGGTGCAAATAAGAGCTACAAGACCAACATAATAATCGCTGAATCAACCTATGAACGCGTAAGAGATGAGTTCATTTGCATGGAGCTGGACTCTGTAAGGGTGCAGGGGAAAAAACGGACGGTAAGGATCTATAGTTTGTTAGGATACAAGGATTCACCTGAAATCCGGCTGGCGATGGTAAATCAATTTAATCAAGGAGTTAAGGCTTATAAGGGAAGAGAATGGGATGAGGCAATCCGCATTTTCAAGACCATCACAACCAGCGAACCTCACCTCTATGCGGCGCAAGTCTATGTAGAACGGTGCCTTAATTTCAAAAACAATCCTCCGCCCACAGGCTGGGATGGGGTGTATGACATGGTCACTAAATAACCTGCGCTCCGTAAAAACCATCAGGTTAGCACATGACCCCGGCGCTTCGCTTCAGGGTTATACATGAAAGAAACGGTATGGTGAACATGGAGATGTCTTTTTTTGACTCTGTCCCTGGCCCAGACCTGGCTCATAAGGTATGAGTAAGGAGAACTGAGATGTGAGATACTCTCGTACCCATACAACACTCCGGAAGCTGAACGCCAGGGCAGGCCTCCCATCGTTCAGAGGAGTGGGCGTTTCAAAACGGCGCACACAGGCTGGTACCTTAGTGCTAAGGCTTATGGGGCGGTGCGTCGGTTTGAAACGGCCCTGTACGGGGCCTTGTTTAGAGGGCAGAGCAAAAAAAGACATCTCCATGCTCTTTTG
>DATKZQ010000004.1:0-24566 GCA_035527895.1 Desulfatiglandales bacterium | reverse complement strand
AAACGAGTCGCACCAGCGCACGCTGAGTAATCTAAGTGGATATGAGAAATAGGGAACGTACATAAAGTTATAAGTTGATTTCGAAGCGCACCTACGATAGGGAAGATTAATGCAGTGTAATGAAACGGCTTTCAACCGGCTACGCCTTCACCTACAATGGCCGTCATCGCCGTTTTGGCCATCTGTTTCAAAATCGGTATAAATCAATCTTGATGGTTTTGTAAAAAGTCGACATTGGTGTCATTGCGAGCGAAGCGAAGCAATCTCCTTTAATGTAAGTAGTTGAATTTACGAGATTGCTTCGTCGCTCCGCTCCTCGCAATGACAGGTTAAAAGACTTTTTACGAGTTCATCAATACTGAGCACACAAAAAGGCACTTAGAGACAAATAAGAAGTTGAAATCCAGCAATTTTTCTGTTAGAAATACCACTTATGTTTTTTTCAAGACAAATTCTACGTGAGGGGGACAGAAGTTAATGGGTGAACCAACAGAAGAAATCAGAGAAGAAGTCAAGGATGTAATGGATAAAGACGTCGCCCTAGAGACCGAAAAGCCGGGCGAAGTGGAGGGCGATGCTCCTGAAGAGGTCATTCCCGCAAAACAAGACTCAACAGAAATGAGCATGGAGGAGATGTATGAGCGGAGCCTGAGGCAAATCAACGAAGGGGAACTGATCACAGGAGAGATTATCAAGATCGAGGAAGACTTCGTCTTGGTCGATATCGGCTATAAATCTGAAGGTGGTATCCCCATTAGCGAATTCAGAGACTCCCACGGAAACATTACGGCCACGGTAGGAGATAAGGTAGACGTTGTGCTGGAGAAAAAGGAGAACGAGGATGGCCGTGTAATGCTTTCCATGGAACGGGCCAAGAAGATAAAGGTGTGGGACCGCGTCCGGGATGTGTACAATACCGACGGTATTATTCAGGGAAGGGTGACATCAAAGGTGAAAGGGGGTCTGTCTGTAGATATCGGGCTCCCGGCATTCTTGCCTGGCTCTCAGATTGACCTTCACCCCATCAGGAATCTTGATGCCCTTGTCGGCCAGGTAATGGATCTGAAAATCCTCAAGTATAACAAGAAACGCAATAATATCATTATATCGCGGAGGGCAATTCTCGAGGCCGAGCGATTGAAAGAAAAGGCCAAGACCCTTGCTATCATTGAGGAGGGAGCCGTCTTAGAGGGAACGGTCAAGAACATTACCGACTATGGGCTTTTTGTGGACCTTGGCGGCATAGATGGGCTTCTGCACATAACTGACATGTCCTGGGGCAGGGTCGCCCATCCCTCTGCCATGCACAAGATCGGGGACCAGATAAGCGTTAAGGTCATCCACTTTGACAGGGAACGGGAGCGGGTTTCCTTAGGACTCAAACAACTGAAGCCTGACCCCTGGGTCGACGCGGCTAACAGATTCCCTGTCGGCACAAAAATCACCGGCAAGGCGGTCAATCTTACTGATTACGGTGCATTCGTAGAGATAGAAGAGGGTATAGAAGGGTTGATCCATATCTCAGAAATGTCCTGGACGAGGAAGGTCAAACATCCCTCCCAGATTGTAAGTGTTGGGGACGTTGTGGAGGTAATAGTACTCAACCTGGACACCGAGAACAAAAAGGTCTCACTGGGAATGAAACAGGTTAAGCCGAATCCGTGGGATCTCATTGCCGAGAAATACCCCGTGGGCACCATTATCGAAGGTCGCATCAAAAACATTACCGATTTTGGGATATTTATCGGTATTGACGACGACATCGATGGGCTTGTTCATATCTCCGATGTCTCTTGGACCAAGAAGATCAAGCATCCCGCCGAACAATACAAAAAGGGCGACGAGGTGCAGGCGAAGGTTCTTTCCATCTCAAAGGAACATGAGCGTTTCTCCCTGGGCATAAAGCAATTGACCAAAGACCCTTGGGAAGACATCCCGTACAAATACAAGGTGGGCACCAAGGTCACCGGAAAGGTGACCAACATTACCGATTTTGGCGTATTCGTGGAACTGGAAGAAGGAATAGAGGGTCTCATTCACTCCTCCGAGATCAGCAGGGGAAAATCCAAATCGTCCCTTGGCAAGTTCCAGATCGACGATGTTATTCAAGCCCTCGTGGTAAACGTTTCCAGAGAGGACAAGAAAATCGGCCTGTCAATACGAAAGCTCCAGGAAAAGGAATTCAAAGATATCTATGACACTTACAAGGATAAAGACAAAGAGGCACCCTCTGCCTTCGGAATGCTTATTAAAGAGAAGATGGAGGAGGCTCATGCCAACCTCTCCGTACAACAAGGTGAAGACGGTGCAGACGAGCAAGCTTCATCAGTAATGGCTGCGGATGATGCATCGGCGGAAGAGCTCACCTCTCCCGAAGCAAAGGAAACTGCAGCAGAAGAATCACCTGTGGAGGAAGCCGAATCTCCGGAGGAAGAGGCGGTACTAGAAGAACCGGAATCACCGGAGGAAGAGGCATCGGCACAAGAGCCGGAATCTCCCGAGGAAGGCACAACTGTTGGGCAAGCCGAATCCTTGGAACAAGACGCATCAGCCGATGCAGAAACCGAGTCCCCGGAAGAAAAGCCAATAGTAGAAGAACCCGAATCTTCTGAAGAAGAAGCGGCGGTGGAAAAACCGGAATCTACCGAGGAAGAACCTGCTAAAGAAGGGGAACCCTCGTAGCATACAGTCGCCGGCTGAAAACTCGAATATCTAAGCACGAAATCTAGATCTGGGCCAGGGATTTCCCCTGACCGGCACAGTCAATTGGGTTCGCATCCCGCTTTGTTGGGTGATTTGATGAGATTAATCATTCAGGGCTCCGTAACGCCTTTGCAGATACCTGTTTTGGACCCTCAACCTCTCCCCGCTTAAGGCAAAGATAAGACTTCATGGCCAAGGCTAAGCGTCCTATCACAGTAGTCCTTATTATACTTGGCGTAGCCATCCTCTTTTTTGGGACCCTCATGGCTATCGTCCTCTCCTTCTCCGGCTATAGCCCTTCCCTATCATTCACTAATAAGATAGGCGTGGTTCCCATTAACGGGATCATTCGGGATGCAGATACCATTATCGAACAAATGATAGCCTTTCGTAATGACAGGCAGATTAAGGCAATAATCCTCAGGATTGATTCCCCTGGTGGCGGCGTGGGCCCGTCCCAGGAGATATACAGCGAGACCAGGAGAACATCAAGGAAGAAGAAGGTGGTTGCCTCGCTCGGATCCGTTGCTGCATCCGGGGGTTACTACATCGCATCTGCGGCCGATTCCATAGTTGCCAACCCGGGAACCCTTACCGGTAGTATCGGTGTGCTCATGGAGTTCGTGCGGGTCGAGGAGTTGCTCAAGAAAATCGGGGTTGAGATGGAGGTTATCAAAAGCGGTGAGTTCAAGGATATCGGTTCACCCAACAGAAAGATGACCCCTAAAGAGAAGGAGATCCTTTTGAGCCTTTTGGAAGACATCCGCAACCAGTTCGTGACCGCCGTCTCTCAAGGACGGAACATGCCCGAAGAGAAGGTGCTGGAGTTGGCCGACGGCAGAATATTTTCAGGCAGGCAGGCCAAGGGCCTTGGCCTCGTTGATTCGCTCGGCAATTTCCGCGATGCTGTTAGCGTAGCCAAGAGACTGGCTCACATCAAGGGAGAAGTAAAACTCGTTTATCCGCAGAAGAGGAGAAGGTCGTTCCTGTGGGATCTACTGTTCCGGGACTTGATGGAGGCAGTGCTTGACAGAATCGACCGACCCTCCGGGTTTCTGGATTATCGCTGGAACGGAAACCCGGACCTATCCGGCTAAAGAAAATTAATCCCCCCTTTTCCTTCCCTTATTACCTCGGGATTATCATCTACCAAAGAGATCACCGTGGAAGGTTCGTAAGAGATAACCCCACCGTCAATAACCATTTCGACGAGAGAAGCATACTCATCATGGATTATGGAGGGATCGTTTGAGTTAATACTCGTGCTAATAATGGGACGCCCTAAACGCTTAACAATTGAAAGGCAGATCTTGTTATTGGGCACCCGAATGCCTACGGTTTTTCTGCTCGCGAGCATAAGCTTGGGCACCAGTCTGGTTCCCTCCAGCACGAACGTATAGGGACCGGGCAGGGTTCTCTTCATGATTCGGTACGCATTGTTCGAGACCTGGGCATACAGGCTGATATCCTTCAAGTCGGCACAAATAAACGAAAACGGCTTTGACAGAGGTCTTTTTTTCAACTGATATACGCGGCGGATGGATTTCTTATTGAATAGATCGCACCCGATGCCGTAAAAGGTGTCCGTCGGGTAGACGATGACACCGCCCTGGTCCAAAACCTCAACAACCTTGCTTATGAGCCTCTTCTGGGGATTATCCGGATTGATAGATAAAAGCATACGTCTCTCCTTCTTTGTAGACATAGCGGTCTTCAAGGAAAACCAAAACCGTCAACTCCAAAACAGTCTTTTGGAACTCGAATCCATGTGGAGCCCCACGCGCAAGCGGGTGACACCTCCACATTCTTCGGCGGAACCCGCCGAAGCATATCCGCCTTCGTCCCAATAGGACTACGGCGGATTACCCTGCCTAGCATTCATCCACGGGCAAGCGCGTGGCTTTCTGCGTAGGCGGGTAACCATGTACCGGCTTGTCAATTTTGTTGCCATCTGCGAGCCATAATTATATATTTAGTCCGCCAAAGCACTTTTGTCTAGATGGTTTCAACGGAATATGCTCTGCCGAAAACAGGAGTCCCTTAGAACGGTAAACCTCAAAGACGGATAACATGATTTCTCTATTTGCCTTTTTTCTGGGTGCCATAATCGGAAGCTTTCTCAATGTCTGCATCTATAGATTACCAAAGAAGGCATCAATTGTAACGCCTGGCTCTCATTGCCCCCACTGCAGTAAAAAGATACGCTTTTATGACAATATCCCCATAGTAAGCTACCTTGTCCTGATGGGAAAATGCAGGCACTGCAAGGGGCCCATCTCGCCCCGCTATCCCGTCGTTGAAGGCTTATTCGGATTGCTCACCCTTGCCCTTTTTCTCAAGCATGGCCCAACCGTACCCTTTATTCTGCTCTTGGCCTTTACGGCTACTTTGATTATTATTACATTCATTGACCTCGATTATCAAATCATACCTGATAGTCTTTCCATCCCGGGCATCTTCGTGGGAATCGCTGCTTCCTTTTTCATCCCACTCCTTTCATGGCCCGAATCGGTGATCGGTGCATTGGTTGGAGGGGGTTTTTTATTGCTGGTGGCTGCAGGTTACAAATGGATCACAGGCCGGGAGGGTATGGGAGGCGGCGACGTCAAACTCCTTGCAATGTTGGGGGCATGGCTGGGATGGAAGGCCATACCGTTTATACTCTTTTCAAGCAGCTTGATCGGGGTTTTCATCGGCGGCGGGATTGGCTTGCTTCAAAAGACGGGGCTCAAATCCAAGATACCTTTTGGCCCTTTTCTTGCTCTTTCTGCCATCATCTACATGTTCTTCGGGCCCGAGTTAATAGACTGGTATTTGCACCTTCGATGACATGCTGCCCGCACAATCTCTAATAGCATGCATCTTCAATGGCTCATATACTATTATCGTAATACCGCCGAACGACTCCGAACCCTTTCTTCTAGCAGGGTGAATATCTCAAAAAACCGTCCATGACTCCCGTTGCAGGCATTTAAATTGCAATAGAATTTCGATGAACCACCCTGCAGCAAGCTGCAGGCTATCCAATTTCAAAGTCCCCTCCCTGAATGGGAGGGGATAAAGGGGAGGGTGACCAAACATTTTATCACCCCCACCTATCCTCCCCCATCAAGGGGGAGGCACTCTGTGGTAACCCTGCAGCAAGACTTCGGCGAGCTCAGTCGAGCCGCTGCAGGGAATTATCAAGTTAAAGCCGAGAAAGGAGGCTGTGCCTCAGTGAACCTATCTGCCTATAGCTTAAAGACGGGAATCTTTGCGACCCTAGTCTTTGTCCTTGTACTGGCCATGCTGTTGTTGGACATTGTGATGATAAAAATGGCCGAACAGGACATGATAAATGCAGAAAAGAAAAAAGGCATACTCCTCTTGCGCTCGGTCGAACAAACGCTTACAAGTGCCTATGAGGGTGACACAGAACCTGATATGAATACATCATCTCCTTTCTTCCGGGGCCTCCCCCAAGTACTCGACAAAACCGACCTTTCTGCGCTCCTCATAGTCGGTGTATCCGGCACCCCTGTATTTGAAACGCCAATGGGCAAAGCAGACAAAAGGGCATTATCGGTACTCGCCATGCAGTCGATTAACATGGGCAAGGATGTGAGCGACCTTTCCACCTGGGGAGTCTTACCGTTCCTCCCCTTGAAGAGAGGATACCTGGTTTTGGCCACCCCCATACGGTATCAAAAGCGCATTATCGGTGCGGCATCCCTTCAGATACCCTTGGGCGGAATGTACAGCACCATACGGGGGTCACAAAAGATAGTTCTCTTTTACATCCTCTTGAATACCTTGTTTCTTGCGCTCTTTGGTTTCTACCTCCTCTACCGGAGCGTCATACGCCCCATCAACCGCCTGGTCAGAAGGGCCGAGGAATTCAAAGAGGGCGAGACCTTTTTGCTTTCTTCCGGTACGAGCCACAACGAATTTGGCAAGCTCTCACAGGCACTGAATATGACCTTGCGTGGCCTGGAAGACAGCAAGGCCGAGCTACGAGAGAGCATCGATTCACTTGAAAAAACGAATCAAGAACTCACACAGGCCCAGGAAGAGATAATCAGATCGGAAAAACTGGCCTCAATCGGCAGACTGGCCTCTGGTGTGGCCCACGAGATTGGAAACCCCATCGGCATAGTCCTCGGCTATTTGGACCTGCTTAAGGGCAACGACCTTGAGAACGAGGAACGGCAGGATTTCATTGACCGGATTGAAAAGGAGATCGACAGGATAAACAAGACTATCAGGAACCTCCTCGACTTTTCCAGACCCTCAAAAGGGGAGGTAAAGATGATTTCCGTTCACAAGATCATCGCTGATATGATGGATATGCTAAAGCCCCAGCCTATGATGACCGATATTAACGTTGTTGTGGATCACCGAGCCGTTCAGGACACCGTTCTGGCCGACCCCGACAAGCTGAAACAGGTGTTCCTTAATATCGTTATGAATGCGGTAGATGCCATGGCTACCAACCCGCCTCCCGGGGATTCGGACGGCAAACACCTATCAATTACAACGAGCCTGGTTCGGGAGAACCGGTCACAGGGCAGTGGCACCACGGCCAGGGTTCATGTTGATTGTACCGACAATGGGCCAGGGATTCCCGCTGAAGATCTGAGCAGGATCTTCGATCCGTTTTATACCACAAAGGAGCCTGGCAAGGGAACAGGGCTCGGTCTTTCCGTGAGCCTGCGAATGATTGCGGATATGGGGGGAGATATAAAGGTTAACAGTGAATTGGGGAAAGGAACAACCTTGACCGTTATTCTGCCCCTGCATGAGTGAGCCAGGTGGAGCTTCGGCTCGCATTGGCAAACCATAGATGCAATGAAAAAATCCGAAATTCGAATACCCGCCTGCCTGGCCTGAGCTATCCAATAATTGCAAGGGATATCGGACAGGCCACTGCGAACCAGTTGCTAGTGCAAGACACAAGCACACAGGTGGCGGGCAGGTCGAAATCCCTGGCCCAGACCTGGATTGCAGGTCAGGAGGATATTCACGACAGTTGCGAAATGCCATATCGACCGCACTGTGTTCGACCAACCTCGCGCCAGGGCAGGCCGAAATAATTTTCTAATGACCAAAATTCCAATGCTCCAAACGAAAAGAGCTTTGCCAAGAGCTACTCAGCTTCGGGTTGTTTTGAATTTTGAACATTAGAATTTCGATATTGTTTCGAATTTAGGATTTAGGGTTTCGAATTTCAAACTCCTGATAGAGTCACGATTTGATTTCAACTCACAACTGACAACCAACAACGGACAGAACGAGACATACCATGACAAAAAAACGGATTCTCATTATTGAAGACGAAGCCAACATGAGACACATGCTCGAGGTCCTCCTGAAAAAATCCGATTATGGGGTCACGTCAGCAGCCGACGGTCAAGAAGGCCTCGAGGCAGTGGAGCGAGGGCGGTATCATTTTATCCTGTGCGACATTAAGATGCCCAGAATGGACGGCATGGCATTTCTCACATCAGCGGCTGAAAGTCTCCGAGATACCCCCGTTATCATGATGTCGGCTTACGGAACCGTAGATACGGCCATTGAGGCAATGAAGCTCGGGGCCTATGATTACATAAGCAAACCATTCAAACCCGATGAGGTCCTGTTAACCCTGAAAAAGGCGGAAGAACGGGAGAGACTGAAAAGCGAGAACCTCAAATTAAAGGATCAGATCCAGAGGATCGAGCAGAGTTATACCTTCAGCAACATAGTGGCCAAGAGCAAGGCGATGCAGTCGGTGTTCGATCTCATCAAAAAGGTGGCCGACTATCATACTACCGTCCTCGTCCAGGGAGAGAGCGGTACAGGAAAAGAGCTGGTTGCCCGGGCAATCCATTTTAACGGTTCACGGCGCAACGGGCCGCTGGTGTCCATCAACTGCGGCGGTATACCCGAAACGCTCCTTGAAAGCGAAATGTTCGGTTACAAGAAGGGGGCCTTCACCGATGCCTGGCAGGATAAGAAGGGTCACTTCGAGGTGGCCGACAAGGGCACTATCTTTCTGGATGAGATCGGGGAGCTCGCCCCTTCGTTGCAGATTAAACTCTTACGGGTTCTCCAGGAAGAGGAAATAACTCCTCTCGGGTCTACGGCTACCAAAAAGGTGGATGTAAGGGTGATCGCAGCCACGGCCAAGGATCTGGCACAGGAAATAAAAAGTGGTCTCTTCAGAGAAGATCTGTACTACCGGATAAACGTGGTAACCATATACCTTGCCCCCTTGCGGGAAAGGCGTGAGGATATACCCCTGCTCACCGATCACTTTATCAAGCATTTCAACGGCAAGCTCAAAAAGAACATCAAAGGGGTGTCATCAGAGGTGATGGAACAGTTCATGATACACCGGTGGCCCGGAAATGTGAGGGAGCTTGAGAATGTTATCGAGAGGGCACTCATACTTGCCCCCGGAAACGTGCTGGAAATGGCCGATCTTCCCCCCGACCTCAAGGCTGCCCGTTTTCCGACCGGCGGTCTCACCCGCGAAGGCATATCCTCCATAAAGGTGGCCACCCGCATGATTGAAAAGACCCTCATCGAGCGGGCCTTGACCAAGACCGGGGGCAACAAATCGCAGGCCTCCAGGATGCTGGAAATCAGCAGGCCCATACTTCTGGCAAAGATCAAAGAGTACGAATTGGGCTAGCCCTAATGGAATCACTCACTGCCTCACAGGGAAAGGCGAATGTGATTAGCTCTTATCCGCAAGAACAGGGACCTCAGAACGGGGGAGGACTTCCTCGATGAAAAACCTGATCCTCCTCCTCGGTGTCGGCTTCGGCGGTGTCATCTTGATTCTCTCGTTGAAGTTCATCCAGTCTCTGCTCGCCTACCGCAGCCGGCCTTTACCCTTCAACGGCGAATTTGCCGTTCCAGCAAAAGGGGTAGACGCAGCTAACCACGAAAGAAGACAGCATACAAGGGCCCGTATCCGCTTGCCCGTCACCATTGAGACCACTGAAGGCACCATAACCGCAGAGACACGAGATATATCCGTTGGCGGCGCGTTCATCTGTTGCGCTCACCCCCTCCCGCTCAGGGAGAAGTTTCCCCTCGCCCTTACCCTGCCCCATGGAGGCTCCCTGGCCCTGTTCGCGGAGGTGGTCTGGTCAAATACCAACATTCCTCATGAGCAGATCGTAAACCGGGGGATGGGAGTTCGATTCCTCCTCATCACCAAGGCTGACCGAATGATCCTTAACGACCTGGTTTTCGACCAAATGGGGACCGGCGACAGTCTGCGTGGGTCTTGAGTTTTTGTCTCTCGCCCGCACTCCTGTGGGCAGGAGCGCTCGAGCCCGCAGAGGCCTCTGAGAAACACAACTACGGAATGATTGCTTACCGTTTTATGGGAGAAGGTTTTTAAGGAAAAAAGAATGCATTCTTTTTTCCTTTTAAAACCTTTTCCATACACAATCCCGCGTAGCGTGATTGCACGCCCCTATAGGGGCAAGGTAAGCAATCTCTTGTGTATCATGAGAGAATCTTGATTCTCTGAGTGCTCTGAGTGCTCCGTGAGAGATCAAAGACGCTTTCAGGGTCAAGAGCAAGCCACCCTTTTTAGCTGTGGTTGTTGACTTGGTGAATACGAGGAAGAGGCCCGATCAAAGCATTCATGAGGGTGGAGCCCCACGCGCAAGCGCGTGGTACCTCCACATTCTTCGGCGGAACCCGCCGAAGCATATCCGCCTTCGTCCCAATAGGACTACGGCGGATTACCCTGCCTAGCATTCATCCACGGACAGGCCCGCGGCTTTCTGCGTAGGCGGGTAAATCCAGGTAAAATTGTCAGATTATTTTACAGTAGATAGATGATTTTACAGCTCTCCCCCGCGAGCCGCTTGCGGCGAACGCCATACCACAAAACCAATTTCCTGCTTAAAACCAGGAACATAGGCCGCTCGCGATCGCTGGACCCACCTCAAAGCTGTTTGGCATCAGTTTTGCTATATGAAGGGTGGGCTCTTTGGAGTTGGCGTGGGCAAAGCGGTGGATCTTGCGCCGCTGAACTCATTGAGCCATACCCGTATTCCGAGGTTCTAACAATGAGGTAGACATCGAGGTTCCCTAAGTCCTTCGATTCATTAATTCGATAACGAATTAATTTACTCAGGACTTAGTGCTGAGTGAGCTTTTCCTTCAGTTCCATTCGACAAAATACGTGACTGTATTTGCGAATCGAAGCACTAAGCCATTGTATCGAAAGATCCAGTTTTCCGGACATCCTTATTCCACTACGGAGGTATGATAACCATGAGCGGTAAACTCAGAATCTTATTGGTTCCTGCACTCATACTGTGCTTCATCCTTTCGCTCCCCCAGTCAGCCCGGGCGGAGACCAGAAACTACCAGGTCTCAACCAGCTATGACGACGCAGAGGAAAAGTATTATCCGGGCGACAGCAGCAACGGAGACGTGAGCAGAAGCTCGGATCTGGACATCGGTTGGGATGACAGTGATTCATACTACTATATCGTCGGCGTCCGGTTTCGCACTATAGACGTACCTCAGGGCGCAACCATCACCAATGCCTACCTCACCTTCTATCCCGACGACGACCATGGTGATGGCTGTATGGCCACTATTCGTGGACAGAATAGCGATGACACCCTTGAGTTCTCAAGTTCCGATTTTAACATCACGAGCAGGCCCCATACCACTGCCTCGGTAGCGTGGGATCTGGACGCGTGGAGCAGTAGCGACGTTACCAATCATACACCCAAGCCCACCCCGGATATCAAGACCATCGTCCAGGAGATCGTAAACCGGGGGGGCTGGTCATCGGGGCACAGCATGGTCTTCATGGTCTATGACTATTACGGCTACAATAACGGCGAAGACTACCAGGAGGCCGAGTCCTACGATACCAGCACAACCTATGCGCCAAAATTACATATCGAGTTTACCGCAGGAGCCCAGTACACCATTACCGCCATGTCAGGCCCCGGCGGGAGCATCTCGCCCTCGGGGGCCGTGACCGTGGCTGGCGGCACCAACCAGCCCTTTACTATTACCCCCGATGCGGGCTATGTGATCAGCGACGTGCAGGTGGATGGTTTAACCGTAGGGGCGGTACCTACCTATACCTTTACCAACGTCACCGCCAACCACGATATCGTGGCCTCTTTCAGTGCGGTTCCCACCCATACCATCACGGCTACCGCCGGGGTGGGCGGGAGCATCGCCCCCTCAGGGGTCGTAATTGTTAACGAGGGCAATGACCGGGGCTTCACCATCACCGCTGATACGGGCTATGTCATCTTGGATGTACTGGTCGATAGCGTCTCCCAGGGTGCCATCGGGAGCTATACCTTTCTGAGCGTCACCCAGGACCATACCATCCATGCCACCTTTGAGACGGTGCCCACCCATACCATCACGGCTACCGCCGGAAATAACGGGAGCATCTCACCCTCAGGGGCCGTGGTGGTCACCGAGCTCGATGATCAGGCCTTTACCATGACCCCGGATGTGGGCTACTCGGTGCTCGATGTGCTGGTAGATAGTGTGTCCGTGGGGTCAGTCACCACCTATACCTTCTCTGATGTCATCTCCGATCATACCATCGAGGTCTCCTTTGTGGAGGGCAGTGTCTATACCATCATCGCCACGGCCGGAAGCGGCGGCGGCATCTCGCCGTCGGGGACGATCACCGTTGAAGAGAACGGCAGCCAGACCTTTACCATCACCCCCAATGCCGGCAACTCGGTGCTGGATGTGGAGGTAGACGGCGTATCGGTAGGGGCGGTGACTACCTATCCCTTCACTAACGTCACCTCCGGTCATACCATCGTGGCCTACTTCAACGTGGCGGCCGACTCCTGTGTGGATCTGGCCTCCGTGCCCGTGGGCTCCATGATCCATGCGGCCCCTCCCAACATCATGTTCGTGTTCGATGATTCGGGGAGCATCAGCAATGAGTACTATACCGTGGAGAGCAGCGGGTACTTCCACAAGCGATCCAAGTGGTGGCATACCCCCGGGAGCTACAAGGACAGTACGCTCATCGGCGATCCTGCCGCCAGCGATTCAGAGCGCCGGGAGGACCTGCGCATGTACTGGAAGAGCCAGTGGGCTCCCTATAGCGGTCTCTACTACGACCCGTCCTTCACCTATAGGCCCTGGCCCACCCGGCCCGACGCCGACCCTGATAACCCCAGGGATGAACCGCAAGAGTCAGGCACAGAGAATATGAGCCTGGAGTTCATCACCTTCAATAACGGCGGCACCAACCTGTTCATCCCCCGGGCCCACTACTACGTATGGTCCGGTACGGAAAACAAGCCGTATCTCGTCATCGTTAATGCGGGGCAGATCAAGTACTATGCGGTAACCGATATCAGCGGCACCGGCAACCATGAGGAAGTGACCGAGCTCACGCTCGATACCACGCCCCCTGATGATGTGATCCCCAAAACCGCAACGGGAACGCCGCGCACCTATGCGGAGGAGCGGCAGAACTTCGCCAACTACTTCTCCTATTACCGGCGGCGGTTCGAGGCGGCCAAGGCCGCTGTGAGCAATGTGATTGCCAGCATGCAGGGCGTGTACATGGGGTTCTTCAGCATCTGCCAGGTGCTCATGCAACCGGTCATGCCGATCAAGGTTGCGGGCCTGGATGAGACGCAGAGCCTCCTGGACATGATCTACGCCTTTGATAACTCGAGCGGCACCCCGCTCAGGGGCGGGTTGCAGTTTGTGGGAAGATACTTCGATAAGGATGACAACTACAAGCTCGACGGCTCATCGGGCGATGACTCGCCCTGGGCCCTTGCCGAGGAGGGCGGCGAGTGCCAGCAGGCCTTCGCCGTGGTCATCACCGATGGGTTCTGGGATGATGACGATGAGGACGATGCCTGTGACACAGCGGATTACAGCACCTTTCAGAACCGGGGAAACGAGGACGGCGATCACAACACCGAGTTTGACGGCCCTCCCTATGGCGACACCGAGACAAACATGCTGGCCGACCATGCCATGTACTTCTACGAGCGTGATCTCGCCAGCGGCCTGGCCGATAAGGTGCCCACCAACCCCCGTGACAGTGCCAAACACCAGCACCTGGTCACCTACGGCATATCCTTTGGACTGGCCGGGGTCTTTAATCCCGATGACTATGACGAGGACCTCAAGCACAAGACAACGGGGGTGCCCGTGGATTGGGATAACGGCAATAAGATCGACGACCTGTGGCACGCAGCGGTGAACGGCAGGGGCGAGTTCGTGGTGGCTACAAACACCGGGGAGTTGGTGAACTCCTTCATCAGTGTCATGCAGAACATCGAATCCCGGATCACCTCGGCCTCATCGGTGTCGGTGAACGGCGATGAGCTGTACGGGCAGGTGGGAAGCGATATCCTCATGTTCCAGTCCACCTATAACCCCGCCTCCTGGATCGGCGATGTGAAGGCCTACCACGTGGATATCAACTCGGGAGCGGTCCTGCGGGACTCCTATGTGTGGTCGACCCGTCTCGAGCTGGATAACAAGATCTGGACCACCCGGGCCATCGCCACCTGGGACCCCATCGCCACCAAGGGCAGGGAGTTCCAGTACAACAAGCTCACCCTTGCGGAAAAGGCCCTGCTCGATCCCGATCCGGCCATCGCCACCCTCAAGGTCGATTTCCTGAGAGGTAATCGGAGCCTGGAGGACCAGAACGGAGGGCCCTTCAGAAACCGCTTCGGCGTGCTGGGCGACGTGGTGCACTCCTCGCCCATCTTCGAGAACGGCTACCTCTACGTGGGGGCCAATGACGGGATGATGCACTGCCTCAATGCAGCAACCGGCCAGGAGGTCTTCGCCTATGTGCCGTACCTGGTGTACAATAACCTGGGCTGGCAAACGAACCTGGACTATAAGTTCGACCACAAGTTCTACGTGGACCTGAGCCCCGTGGTCACCCCCAACGTGGATGCAGGAGGGGGAAGTGCCATCACCCTGCTGGTGGGGGGATTGGGTAAGGGCGGTAAGGGCTACTATGCCCTCAATGTGACCAATCCGGCCTCCATGACCACCGATTCGATCGTGGCCGGAAAGGTCCTGTGGGAGCGTGGCAACGATGATGACCTGGGCTATACCTATAGCAAGCCCACCGTGGTTGACTCCAACGATGATGACTTAAATAGCGACGCCACCGGCTGGATCGTAATTACCGGAAACGGGTACAACAGCGTCAACGGCAATGCGGTCTTGTTTATCTTAGATCCCTTTACCGGCACCGTGCTCAGGAGGATCGATGTGGGAGGCGGCCCCTGTAACGGCCTGTCCACCCCTTCTGCCATTGATGCCGATACCGACGGCAAGGTGGACTACGTGTATGCCGGGGATTTGAAGGGCAATCTGTGGAAGTTCGACCTCACCGATCCCGACTACAACAACTGGGATGCGGCCTACAAAGACGGGGGAACCCCCAAGCCGTTGTTCCAGTGCCCCGGCCAGCCTATCACCACCCAGCCCGATGTGATGGAGCACTGTGACAAGTTCGGCTACATGGTGATCTTCGGTACCGGGAAGTTCCTGGGGGCAAGCGATCTCAACGACACGAGTCTCCAGAGTATCTTCGGGATCTGGGACTACGGCGATGACGATGACAATACCGAGTACCTGGGCACCTTTACCCGGGGGGCCACCCCGCAGCTGAGTAACCAGCCCAATTCGGTGAGCTTGCTCAGGCAGACCTACGTGCCCTCAACCGAAAGCGATCCCAACTTCTGGACCGTGGGGAGCAACAAGCTCAGGATCTTGACTGCCAATGAGCCTGACTGGACCACCACCACCCTTGATGCCGGTTCGATCTGCACCGACGGGCTCGGTATGGAGGGCTGTGACCCCAATGGTACCGGTGCCCATCCGGACCCCGTTGCCAACGTGGGCTGGTATTTTGACCTGCCCATTGCCGGCGAGCGGGTGGTGAGCGATGTGATGATCAGGGAGCAAAAGGTGATCGTGCTCTCCTATACCGCCGAGGGTGACCCCTGTGGGTCCGGGGGAACGAGCATCATCCACGAGATCGATGCCTGTAGCGGTGGAAGGCTGGCCGATCCTCAGTTCGATATCGACAACAGCGGTCTGATCAACACGGGCGATATGATCAATATCGGCACCGTTGAAGATCCCATCTACGTTGCCCCATCGGGCCTCCTCAAAGACGGGAGGCTCCAACCCCCGGCCATCTTGAGCCTCAATAACGACGAGGGGGAGGAGATGAAGTACTACAGCTCCTCCTCAGGTGAGATCGAGACGGAAGAGGGGCCTGAGGTAACCCAGGGGATCGGGCACTGGAGGGTGTATCGCTAGAGAGGAATGCGGGGAGCATTTCATTATCTGCACCCACCCAGAATTCTCCTGACTGGTACTGCCATGAAATCGTTTCTGGAGAGACTGGTGGGAGGGCGCCGTTCTTTTCGCGACTTGGGTATGGGGGAAACCGCAGCTCCGCCGAAGGCGGAGAATGCGGAGGGGGCAAGACTCCCCCGTAAACAAGTCGCTGAAAAAACCAGCCCGTGAGCCTCGGAACGAAAGGAAGAATTTCATGGCATGTGCTTATTTCAATTTGTATCATTCCCCTACTGCAACCAGCTGCTGACAGGGGACAGGCCCTTCATCAATGAATAACACCTCACCCTCTTACAGGCTCTCCACGGTTGTCGTGAAGAGGAATGTCAAATATTTGACTCCCCATCTGTAAAATGTTTTTACATAGTAATCAACACGGCAATCCCCCCAAAGCAAGCCCCATGCTCACTTCCGGAAACCGATGAAGGAGGCTGCGCCCCTTGGTGTAAACTGATTTAACAGATTGTCTTAATTGTTTATACGTCACTCAAGGAAAAACCCTTCGCGACTTTCTCTTTGAATTTCATATTTCTTCTGCAATAACAAATGGTTAGCTATTCTTTTGTTCTTCTGCCATGATCGTCCGACAAACGGCATTACTTTTGCACCTATATCAATAGTTCATTAACCGCGAGCGAAGTATGACCAAACACAATGGTTTCACCCTCGTTGACCTGGTAGCCACCGTTTCGGTGCTTGGGATTCTCGTCACCATCGCGATCCCGGGGTTCTCGAAGTGGCTTCCGGATCAGCGGTTAAAGTCGGCGGCCAGAGACCTGTATACGAACATGCAGCTGAGCAAGATCGGGGCCATCAAGTCCAATGCCCCATGGGCCATTGTGTTTGATAATAGTGCCAATCCGGGAAGATATTACATCTGCTCCGATGACGGCGCCAATGATGCGTGGGACGGACCTGCTGCCATGGGAGGCGATGATGTGGCCGAGCGGACCATAGAATTCGCGATTTACAAGAGCGGTATTACCTACGGTTGCGGTAACGCCACCGATGATATACCGGGCAGCGGGAGCCCACCGGCCGATACCATCACCTACGGCAGCGATGTAGCCGTATTCAACCCCAAGGGTACCTCCAACGGCGGTTATGTGTACCTGCACAACAAGGAAAACATCACCTCCTATGGGGTGAGCACGCTTACTACGGGTGTTATTCGTATATTCAAGTGGACGGGGAATGGATGGGAATAGGGATCAGGATATGAGAAAACACCAGGCTTTACAACTCAACAACAGGGGCTTTACCCTCGCCGAGCTCCTGATAGGCTTATTCGTATCCGGGATCGTCATGACCACGATCCTCTCCGCCTATTATTCGCAAAACAAGTCATATGCCGTCCAGGATCAGGTAGCGGCAATGGTTCAAAACCTGAGGGCGGCAATTGATATCATGATCAGGGAAACACGCATGGCAGGATACGACCCAACAGGGACTGCAAATGCGGGAATCGTCGCCGCGAACTCTACATCCCTTACCCTTACCGAAGACATAGACGGAGACGGTGCGATCACCGGCGATGAAAGCATAACCTATGCCCTGGCCGACAGTGACGGTGACGGGGATAACGACCTTGAGCGAAACAGCAACCTCATTGCCGAGAATATCGATGCACTTGACTTGGTGTATCTGGACGAAAACGACAGTCCCACAGGAGTCCTTTCGGAGATCAGATCGATACAGATAACCATGGTGGCCAAAACCGGGAAAGCAAATCTGGGACATCTTGACACCATCGTCTACACGCGCCAGGGAGGCACGGGCATCTTCGGCCCGCCAAATGACAGCTTTCGGCGCAAGAGACTGACGGCGGAGGTCAAGTGTCGGAATCTGGGGCTTTGATTACGGTGCTGGTATGAAAAGGAAAAAGAGCCATCGCAGGCACACTGCAAAGGACGTTCGGAAGAGATGCGACGAGAGCGGTTTTTCAATCATTGAGGTTATGATAGCCATCTCCATCTTGAGCATCGGCATCCTGGCCCTTGCCTCCATGCAGGTTGCCGCAATGCGGGGAAACTCCTTTGCAGGAAGTGTTACCGAGGGGTCTACCTGGGCGTTGGATCAAATTGAAAAGCTGATGAACCTGTCGTGGGATGACGCGAGCTTACAGGATGCAGACGTCGATGGGGCCGCCGGACTCGAGAATATCGAGTTTGACAACGACCCAAATACCCCGGAAGACGCGGATTTCAGGGTTACCAGGGGCCGATATTTCATTCACTGGAATGTTGCAGATAACGTGGTTACCGCCAATACCCGGACGGTAAACGTAATCGTAACCTGGATCGACCATGGCGTGCAAAAGAGCGTTTCCATTCAGCGCGTCGTGGCGAGGATTATATGATTTGCTGGAGAGTAACCGTTCAGGGGTTCAAGGTTCAAAGGTTCAAAGGTTCAACGGTAGAGGGTTGAAGCTTCGAATATTTGGAGTTTATCGAAAATTTGAACCCGGAACGCTGAACCCTGAACCTATGACCGCCTAAGCTGGAGGAGACCATGAAATCCGTCATAAGCCTTCTAAGAGACGAACAAGGGTCCATACTGGTGATCGGCCTGATTATGCTGGCCTTTCTCACCATACTCGGGATAGCGGCCACCAGGACCACCGAGATCGAAATTAAGATCGCCGGAAACGACGAGTTTCATAAGATCGCCTTCTATTCCGCCGATAGTGGGATCTATACAACCCCCAAGCTGATCTCCGCCGCCATTGACAACGCTGCGGTGCAGGCCGTGGCCAGCGGCAGCTACACCCCCAATGACGGCACCTTTTACCGGGAGGTTCTGGGCTTCGATGCGTGGGATTCCGCCGCCGATGTACAGTACATTATGGGTAATTTCCTGGCGAATGTAGACGTCAATCGTACCGGTACAAAGAACTTACCAGGCGGTGGCACCGAATTCGCCAGCGGCGCCGAGGGCATCGGCGTGGGCTCGGCAGGGGGCGTGGCCATCTTTTATGATGTCGACTCCTTCGGTACCGGCCCGAACTCAGCCCGGTCCAGGATAACCGCCGTGTACCGAAAGGTAGTAGGCATTGCAGGAGGTATGTAACCGTGAAACGATCAATTCCATTCTTGATAGTAATCATTGTGGCAGCACTTTTCGTGAGCACCAATCAGGCGCGCGCTGCAGAGCCCGCCATGGCAGATTACACCCACTACCCTGTTTTTCAGGTGAATTTTGTAGAGCCCAACATCCTCATCATTATGGACACCTCACTCAGCATGAACCTGCAGGCCTATACGGGCGGCTATGTTCATAGTACGAGGTACTACGGTTATTTTGAGCCTTTTAAAAAGTATACCTATGGAAGCAATATCTTCGTGAGGGACCCCTATGGCGAGTGGGACGGCAATTTCCTCAACTGGCTTTGCATGCGCCGGACCGACGTGGCCCGAAAAGTGCTCATGGGAGGGCTTGCCACGGCCAGGACCGGCGGCGGAAACCAGACCAATATCGGAGAGGCTCCCCCTGCGGGTTACGACTTCACCAAAACCTACAAGGATACCGACCAGGTTACCGGATTAATCCCGGATGTCGAATACAGCTATGTCGTTGACGGTGGATACTTCTATGTAGACGGCGGAACCTATACGATACGGGTTCTAAAAGACATCACCTACCCCGACGAGGCGGGCAACTTCGTAGACGGCAACATCGCCGGGGTCCTGCAGAAGGTGGGCGATAAGGCCAGGTGGGGGCTGGAATTCTTCAACTACGGTACCGGTAATAATGAGAGCGGGGGGAGCATTATCCGAACCATCGGCACCAATATGACCGACCTGATCACGAGCATCCAAAACAAGGCCTGCAACACGTATACCCCCCTGGCCGAGGCATATTACGTTGCCACGCAGTATTTCAAACAGGAGGATCCGGAGGAGGGCCTTGATTATAAAGACGGCTGCGCCCCTTGTTCCAACCTGGGTGACGACCCCTACTGGAACGATCAGTATGTCTACTGTGCCGACAGCTTCGTCATCCTGCTTACAGACGGCGCGTCCACCTATGACAGGATGATCCCCGAGTCACTCAAGGATTATGACAGCGACAATAATGACCCCGGCAACTACCCCCTGTTCGGATCAAACCACCTCGACGATATCGCCTTGTATGCCCGCACCACTGACCTGCGTCCAACAGACTTGGACGGCGATCAAAATCTGATCCTCTATACCATCTATGCCTTTGGAAACGATCCCGATGCAAGAAGTCTACTGAAAGATGCGGCGAAGAACGGGGGCTTCGACGACCGGGACGGTAATAACCGCCCGAATCTCGATGCGGAATGGGACGCCGACAGCGACGGTGACCCTGACACTTACTATGAGGCTGACAACGGATATCTATTGGAGGCCAAGCTCATCCAGGCCATCAACGACATCCTGGCCAGGGCCTCTTCCGGTACCGCCGTTTCAATCCTTGCCACTGCCGAGGAGGGCGAGGGAAACATGGTCCAGGCCTACTTCCGGCCCGTCGTGCCGGTGGACCTTACCGAGGTGAACTGGGTGGGCTACCTCCAGTCTTTGTGGATAGACTCGAGGGGGTATTTGCGGGAAGATACGGACCAGAATCACGGTCTGGACATAGGTATTGATCGGGTAGTCACCTACTATCTCGACCCCGCCACCGGAGACACCAAAATTAAGCGATTCAACGTCAGCTCCGGCGACCCGTATCCCGACGTGGATTCCGACCCGTTTACGATGTTGCAGTTTCACCAGATCAGCCCGGTGTGGGAGGCAGGCAGCCGCCTGGCCCAGAGGAGCGCGAGCGCAAGAACCATCTTTACCTACCTGGACAAGGATAAAGATGGTGTTGTAGATACCGGCGAAGTGGTAAATTTCAACACCGCTTCCGCCTCCCAGATAAAACCGTATCTAGGCGTCAAGGACGATGCCACGTGGAGTTACCTGGGGGGTACCCATGATCAACGGGTAATCAACTTGATTGAATATATCAGAGGAGTGGATAAAGACAGCATCGGCCTCAGAACGCGCACCATAGACAGCTCGGTCTGGAAGATGGGAGATATCGTGAACTCAACGCCTGTTTCCCTCTCCAAAGCGCCCGATAATTTTCACATCATCTATAGTGATGAATCGTACGAGGCTTATTGGACAACACATCAGAACAGGGAGACGGTCGTGTATGTGGGGGCCAACGATGGCATGCTTCATGCGTTTACCTCATGGGCTTACAACAGCGGGAGCAAACAATTTGAACAGCCTGCCACAACGACAGAGCAGATCGGCGACGAGCTGTGGGCCTACATTCCCCAGAGCCTGTTGCCTCACCTCAAATGGCTCCCGTCGCCGGATTACACCCACGTTGATTACGTGGATCTGAAACCGAAGCTCCTCGATGCGAAGATAGATCATGATAACAACGCGATGACCCCCGACCAGTGGCGTACGATCCTCCTGGCCGGGCTCAACATGGGGGGCAAGCATATCTGGGCCGAAGGTGACTACGACGATGGTAGCGGCGCACTCGTATCGGAAACCAGGCACTTCTACCCTAGTTACATTTGCATGGACGTTACCGATCCGCGAAGCCCGACACTCTTGTGGGAGCGCTCATACACCGATCTGGAGATGACCGCATCGTTTCCGGCAGTGGTGAAGGTAAAGGACACATGGTTTGCCGTATTCGGCTCGGGCCCTACCGCCTATAAGGGCACCAGCTCCAAGGACGGGCACATCTTCGTCGTTGACCTGAAAACCGGCGAGCCGTACCGAAACGGGATAAATGACTGGCTCTTTGAAACAGGTGAGGCCAGCGCCTTCATGAACGGCCCGGTTTCCCTGGACAAAAACCTGGATTTTAACTGCAACGCCATCTACTTCGGAGAAACCTACCTCTCAGGCAGTTGGAAGGGAAAGGTCTATAAGGTAGCAATCCCATGCGTTGGCGGCGGCGGCGTTTACGATGACACCGACAGCAACAACTATATAGACAATCCCTTGCATGCAACCTATCCCTGGAGGCTCTCGTGCCTCTTTGACGCCACCAAGCCGATTACAGCTCCGGTAGCCTTGAGCATGGATGCGTACGATAATGCATGGGTATATTTCGGTACCGGCCGTTTCTTAAACACCGATGATAAGACCAGCACAGCCCAGCAATACATATTCGGCATAAAAGATCCGTTCTTCAATATCGCCCACACGGCAGACGGTTACTACCACAACTACAGCGCATCTCTTCAGCTGGCTTTATCAGACCTCCTCGATGCCGATCCCTATCTTGTTGCCCAGGGCGGTAATGCCGTGTATCTGTCCGGCGTGAGCATCGGCACCTTTGATGACCTCTTATCCCTGGCCCGGCAGGAAGACGGGTGGAGGAGAAGCTTGACTACCCCGGGCGAGCGCATTCTGGCGAAGAGCACGGTCATCGGGGGCATTAGCCTTACCCCGTCATTCACCCCCAATGATGATGTCTGTGGTTTTGGAGGCCAAAGTACGCTCTACGGATTCTACTACGAAACGGGCACCGCATACTATAAGCCCGTTTTCAACGGTGGAACTACCACCGAGTCGATTGCCGGCCAGCCAGTTACGGTGATAACGGACCAGACCACGTTAGGCGAGGGCAAGGCCTCGGCCGTAGGCATTCACATTGGAACGGCAGGCGTGAGGTCTTTTGTGCAGCAGAGCACGGGGACGGTTTTGATCGAAGGGGTTACTCCTGCACTCAAAGTCAAAAGCGGCCTCAAATCGTGGCAAGAAAGATAAGGAGGGATGCCCTTATGTACAGACTTCATGAAGGTCATGTCATATACAGAATCGTTTTCTGGTTTATCGTACCAATTTTCATCATAACGGCTCATCCTGGCGCCGTCTTCCCGAAAAGTGCGCCACAAAGCCTGGATCGCTTGGCGACTGTAACGATTACCGGAAAGACGGCTGATGCTGTTCTCGTCTCGGAACGACCCTTCGCGATAACCGAATCAACCATCATAGTAGATGTGAAGGGAAAGAAAATTCAATTGAGCGATCTTGCCGTGCCCTGTAATGCCGAGATCGAGTACCGGTTGAGGATGGATGAAGACCCCCTCGTCCTCAAAATAACGGTCAAAAAGCTCCTGCAGGGCGCAACCACGCGGTGGCCTGCTCCAGGCTCGGAGGGTTAGGCAAGAAGACCAGCCAGAGTGCTGCGGAGGTATCGGCTCCCAAGGCTTTTTGCCGTGAGCCCGAACAGGTATATACAATTGCCACCCCTAAACAGGCTGTGTCATAATTGATTATTTTGTCATTGCGAGGAGCCCTTCGGCTTTGCTCAGGATAAATTCCGCGACGAAGCAATCTTACAACAATTCAATAGGTTAGAGATCGCTTCGCTACGCTCGCGCTGACTTTCTTAGAATTGCGACACAGCCTCAAAAAGGGTGGCTTTTTTGACCCTGAAACAGTCTTTCATCTCTCACCCCAGTGACAGCGGAAAGGGACATTCTATACTCCCTCTCGCTATTTCTAGCTCTTCGGACATAAAGGGTCTTGCCTTCTCGTAATACCGTCGACACGAAAGAAACAGGTGATTTTTTGCCTCTTTCCACTTCTTGGGGAGTGTACACTAGCAGATCCATGGCGAAGGGATATGGTCTGAATAGCTTGTATAACTCACGACTCCGTTTGAATCTCGGTAACTTACTTTCTGCAATAATCATGAGATCCACGTCACTATTCTCTTTGGCGTCACCACGAGCATGTGATCCGAACAAAATGACCCGCTCGGCGTTGGCCTCGGTTCCCACGTGTGTTGCAACTCGCTTTATGTCATGCTCACCAATCATGTTTTAACCATGCCAAAAATGTCAGGTCTGTTTAATTACGATTTCTTCCCGGGCTAACCAGGATTATATTATCTGGGTAACAATTTAGGTGTTTGAAAATGGTTGATCATTCTTGAAGGAAAAGACATCATTCCCTGTTGTGTCGGTGGAATTTTTTAAAGATCTAAGTTGTTACGACCTGCGTTATCGGCCCCTCATAACAGTACACGCATTCTAACCGGACTGGATTACGAGCAGAGGAAACAATCAGGTTTGTTAGTCGCCTTTACCTGATTTTTCCTGCATGACTCTCTCATACAACCATGCCTTGATCAAAGCGCCACGCTCAACTCCGATAGTCTCCCTAATCTCGTCTATCTCCCTAATCAGCGACTCGCTAATATCTAACATGATACGGATATTCTTTCCAGGCTTGGTGATCGTTGCCTGGGAGAGGTCGATCAGATCATGAATGTCTTCTCCCTGATCAAACCTTAGATCAAATTCCTCATTACTTTTCGCTAATTTTCTCTTGCTCATACAATTGTACCTCCCTTTTGCGCGAACGCCTAACGGAGATTAACCGTATAGTCCCTCGTCTTATTGTGTGGAGCCCCACGCGCAAGCGCGTGGCACCTCCACATTCTTCGGCGGAACCCGCCGAAGCATATCCGCCTTCGTCCCAATAGGACTACGGCGGATTACCCTGCCCAGCATTCATCCA
>DATKZQ010000003.1:0-29004 GCA_035527895.1 Desulfatiglandales bacterium | reverse complement strand
GTTGAAAACGGAGACAAGATCAGCATCGACGTAATAAACAGCACCATCCACTTACATGTTTCGGATGGCGAAATAGAAAGACGCCTAAAGAACTGGCAAAAACCAGAACCGAAAGTCAAGAAAGGGTATTTGAATCTCTATTCAAGATTGGCATCATCTGCAGATGAAGGAGCGATTATCAGACATCGATTCTAACCACAGGGAAAAGAATTACCTTATCGTTCAGAGGGGATTCCATGTGTCCTATCTTCACTGCCGAGGCCGTCTCTTCGGTTTAAGAATGCCTCATCAACGCTTGAGGCATTGATGTGACGAGCTTTAGCGTCGTTTTCTTTTATGCTTTGCCCAAGGCCTTCAGCACGGCGTCGGGGGTTATGGGAAAATCGTCTATCCAGACGCCTAGTGCATTGTGCACGGCGGGTCCGGCTAAGGCCGGTATGACGGTGGCCACATCTTCACCAATGCCGATGACTCCATAGGGTCCATACCCCATACCTGTCTCCACCAGCCTTGTTTCAATGGGCCCGACATCATTCATGGTGGCAATTTTGTAGTCCAGGAGGTTCCCGTTGAGCATGACCCCGGTCACCGGATCATGGACAATTTCCTCGAAAAGACCCCTGCCCACTCCCATGTAAGTACCTCCGTATTGCTGTCCTTCGCAGCCTTCCCAGCTGATCACCTTTCCCACGTCATTCACATTGACCACCTTGGAGACAAAAACCTCGCCGGTCTCAGTATCGACCTCTACCTCCATGAAATGGGCCTGCCTGCACAAGCGAAGACGGGAGTCTGAGTACCCTCCCTGTTGGACGTGCCAGCTGTGCGCAAAAAGTGGCACCGAGAAGTTACTTCTCGGGGCACCTTTTCCAAATTCCGGAGTATGACACATAGGGCCTTCAAGGCCCATTGGCTGAACGAATTCTGCCAAGGATAATCTGTTCGACGGGTCGGCTTTGACATAGATGAAACTGTCCTTGATGTCCAGGTCTTCACTCTTATACCCCGGGAAGGCTGGGGGGTAGCTGCCCCTTTGGGTATGGCCGCTGGGGCTGACCGCCGCCCGCAAGATCTTTCGTTTGAGAAGCCTCGCAGCGTGTCTCACGGCGAACCCATTAATGGACATGCTCGTCGATGAGTCCGGCGTCATGGCAAAGAATCCGGCGTCGAGGTTGGGTTTATAAAGGACATCCTCCATGCGCATTCCCAGTTCATCGGCGGCAATCTGGCAGTACGCTGTTTCAGCATTGACACCGACATCACTTCTCATCCCGAAAATAGTGGCAGTGCCGTCATCACGCTCAATGCGTATGCCGATTTCACTGGATCCGACCGAATCTTCCCATTCATGGGTCCAGGTAAAGCCAAGGCCGTGCATCTTTCCGTTCGGGAGTCTCTTCGTTCCGGGAGCATGCCACTTTTTGTCCCATTCTATGGCCACCTTGCCTTTTTCGATGCACTCTCTCAGGCTGTCCCGGACCTGAAAACCCATCTCATCCTTGCGCTGGTTGAGCCATTCCATATCATGACCATCCACCCCGTCGTTCTTAAGCGCCACCTCTATGGGGTCAAGGCCCAGCGCGTTTGCCACATGGTCGAATACCAGTGTAAGGCTATGGGTGTTGGGATTTTGTTCACATCGCGTCGGGACATTGAGTCCCTTGTTCACTTGAACGGCTTCTGTCTTTCCATATACGTTAGGTATCTTCGTATTCTCGATGAAGTGCTTGGCGACCCCGAAGATCGAATAGATCATGTTTGACATGACGCCGCGCACCTTCACCGCTGTGATGGTCCCATCCTTTTTTGCACCTACCTTGTAGTAGTAGACGCCTTCATCCGTCTCGCCGCCATAGAAATCCTCCCTGCGGGTGAATATCCATTTCACGGGACTCCCTGTCCTTTTGGCGAGGAGCGCGGCGCAATAGTGTCCACCGAAATTCCATGGTATCTGGCTCCAGCCGCCGAAGCTTGCACCCTGATAGGGGGCGTGCACGGTGATCTTATTCATGGGAATTCCGCCAAACCATGAGGAGACCACCCTCTTAGCGATTTGCGGCCGTTGCTGTTTCACCCAGACCTCGGGGTACTCCCCGTTCCACTTGAACACACCGCAAGGCCTCTCCGGACCAATCCAGGTATGCTGGCGCCTTCTTGACTTGAATTCAAGAATGATGTCCGCCTCAGAAAAACCTCTTTCCACGTCTCCCAGTTCGTGAATATCCAACATACCCTGATTGAAATAGTTCCCGCCGGGATGTTCTTCAGGATTTGCCAAGGGTGCATCAGGCTGTAGCGCCTCCTCACCATCCAACAGGAAGGGTCTTTGCTTCCACTCAACGTCAATGAGTCTTAATGCCTCTTCGGCAATAGCCTCTGAATCAGCAGCGACCGCAGCCCCCACTTCTTCACCCTGAAAATGAGCAACCCGCGGGAGAACCGGCACGGATGAAGGGGCATGCCCACCGAGATCCGACTCGCGCGGCAACTCAGGATCGTCGTATCTTAGTATGGCTCTCACCCCTGGCAAGGCCCCGGCCTTACTGGTATCCATGCTCTTTATCTCTGCATGAGGGTAGGAAGACGTTAGAAACCGCATGTAGAGCATGCCGGGTAACTGCACATCCATGGTATACGTTGCTTTGCCGCTCGCTTTTTCGTAGCCGTCAATACGTCGCAGGCCTCTTTTTCCAATGTGATTGTATTGTTCAAGAGGGTGTCTATCGGCCCTGATGTTATCCGACACCTCCATGATCTTTTGCTTTTCCCCATTCGTCATTCTCGCTCCTCCTGTTTGCGGGCATTCCTCGACGCGTGCTTAGCCCTTGGCAAAGCTTCTTTCCGTTTTCCCTCGCTCAAAACGGATTTATCGGCCAATGCTGCTATGGCGTTCCTCAGAATCCGATCGATCTCATAAGACGGCCATAATCAATAGCATACCCTGCCTCCCTCATTGCGGTAGAAAGAATAAGCCTTCTGCTCCCTGAAATCAGCGGAAAAAGAACGTGGGATGCGAACTGAGCAAGAGAGTGAGTGTGGTGTATCGAGCTTTGCACGATGAATAGAAATCGAATCGCCGTTTCAACGGAGCTGGGATGCTGAAGATGAGATCGGCTCAAAGTTACATGACTTCTACCATATTCTCCGGATATCGGCAAGCCGGAATGAGTTCAAAGACAGAGCTGCGAGGGAATTCGATGGCGGGTGATTTTGATGTGGGATTATAGATAAAGTAACGATGAACCATAACCGGCCTGCTTGATAACCAAATGCATGTGGTGGCGAAGCCTATGATGGGGTGCCGAGCTTATATCCGGGTTTTAGCCCTCGTTCACCAGCGATGTGGGCAGCCGGTACCTTCCCGCCGTGAACTGTTCTGGCCTTACCGATGATAAGCCTTCCGCCCAAAACGGCCACATGGATACCCCGATCATCAACGTGTAGAATCGTTCCGGGCGCTGCATCGACCTTCTCTGCAACAAACTTCGGGCCGTAGAAGCGAACCTTCTCTCCGTTCACAAAAACATAGGCGCCGGGCTGGGGATCACAACCGCGTATCAAATTGTAAATCTCTTGAGCCGGCTTGTCCCATGCAATACCTGCCACCCGATCATCGCAGGGCGGCTCATACGTAGCCTCCGCCTCATTTTGGGGAATCCTCGGAGCCTTACCTTCTTTAATCAGCGCCAGGGATTTAAGGATGGCTTCAACACCCATGGGAAAGAGGTGGTTAAAATAGAGGGACCCGGCGGTGTCTTCCGGGCCGATATCGATTTCTTCCTGGAGGAGGATCGGGCCGGTGTCGATGACGCCATCGGGCCAGAAGATGGTTAGGCCGGTTCGCGTGTCCCCCATGATCACCGCCCAGTTGATGGCGCTGGCACCTCGATGACGGGGCAAGAGGGAGGGATGGTAGTTTATAGCTCCGTAATGAGGTACTTCAAAGAAACGCACCGGGATAATGTCAGTGACAAAGGCCATGACGGTCAAATCGGGTTTCAGATTCTCGTATTGGGCAAAGACCTGATCATCCTTATACGTTTTTGGTTGAAAGGCTTGAATGCCCTTGGAAACGGCCGCTTCCCTGAGCGGGTCAGGTTCACGAGGCGGTGTGTCAGCAGGGGCATAGACACCCACCACCTCCTCACCCCTCTCCGCTAAAGCCCCTAATACCTTTCCCCCAAAAGCTGCCTGGCCAATCAGTACGATCCTCATCCCTTGCCTCCCTTCATTCATTTCCCAAAAATTGTCATAAAGCCGGACATGGTGTCAATACTCTTGAGGATCATAACCTTCGTTAAGAGCGTTGGAGGGCTTTTCGTCCGTGCAAACAGCGCAAAGGCCGGAAGTGTGTAAACCCACCGAGGGTTAGAACCGTCAAGACTTGCCTCCACGCAAGGGGCTGAGTCTGAAATTGTCTATTATAGTGTCTTAGGCTACAAAATAAGTTTCTTTTCAAAAGGTGTTGCTCTTTCGCAAGAAGAGGGTGAAACAGCACCCGGCCTTTTGTTGCGGATACCCAGACCTGGATTCATACCTCGTTGAGTTTGACGAGCGGTTAAGCCGATACCTGTTCCTCTCCAAACACTGCTCTATCGCCGACGTCCAGCGTATATTTCAAATGCTATGGCCTTGCCCTAAAATGTCCACCTCAGGCCCACTACCAGAGCTTGCTGAGAGGGCTCAACGGTAACCGCTATGTTCACCGTGGAGTCGATCCCAAGAAAGGCATCGTTAAAAAATGTGCCGAAGAAGTTGCCCAGCGCCACACCAACCAGGATATCCGACGGATAATGTTTGTTCGCCTCAACACGTGCCCATCCAGCGGCATACGGAAGGGCGGCCAGCCCTACTTGCAAGGATGTCTTTCCCCAGGTCGGAAGCCGGAGGTATTCGACATTTCCGGACGCCAGCATGGTGCTTACCGCTGTGGTCGAGGCGTGGCACGAGGGAAAGCTTCTCCGGTCTGACTTCTCCGGCCGGGTTCGACCAGTTGCACCTTTCAGGGCATCTGTTGTGCCGTAGCTCACCGCCATGGCTGCAAGTCCGATACCGATGCCTTTCAGTTTGTTATTTACCCAGACCTTCCCTTCATCTCCACTAGGGGTGGACAGTGCTGTGAGGAGATACAGCCCATGCCCGATTTGGCTGAGTCTGTCGCTGGCCCTCGCCGCATCGTCGGCAGATCCAAACACCGGCACAGTGTCTGCGGCCCACTCGGAAATCTCCGTGTCCATATCATCCACTTGGAGGACCAATGCCGCTGCTGCTGGAATCCACGTTTTCGGCGCAGTAGCTGCGTTTACGGCTGCCTCGCGGACCCGCTTCCAGCCGGGAAATAAGGTCGCATCTTGGCCCCAACCGCGTCCATTGGGAAGTGTTCCACAACCAGTAAAAACCGCAGCAATCAACAAGAGAGTAACTGTGTTCAGGGCTTTCATAAGATATTCAATTGGCCGTCGTTTCTTCAGCTATAACCCGAGTTCCAATGAACAGCCGAAACTATGCTAGGTTTCTTTGAGAACCTTAAGAATCTTAACCAGCATTTCGTCTCTCCACTGCTTAATCTCCTCCAGGGTTTTTGTCTTCACAACCTCCATCTCGTTGACGCCATGCACAACCGCCTCTACTGCTGACGGAGGGATAGAGGTCCACGTCTCCATGGTCTCCCACCGATATTGGTAAGAGCGAGAGAAATGCTCGAAAAACCGTTCGATGCCGTCTCCTGCCAGATGAATGCGCAGGAAAGGGCCGAGCAAAGGATCACGAGGGCCTATTCCGGTGCGGAAGGCCGTATCCACATCTGCTGCAGTTGCTATGCCTTTGTCAACGAGATCAATTGCTTCGCGCAGCAAGGCTGCTTGCAGGCGGTTTACGATGTAGCCAGGTACCTCCCGGTTCAGGACAACGGGGGTTTTCCCCATCGCTTTCATAAACTCCCGGGTCGCTCTTACGGTGTCGGGGGAGGTTTGTTCACCACCGACGATTTCGACCAGTGGAAGGAGGTGAGCAGGAAGCATTGGGTGGGCTAACACACAGCGCTGTGGCCTCTTTGTGACCTTCTGAATCTCGGTCATGAGCAATCCCGAGGCGCTGCTTGCCAGTATGGCGTGTTGAGGTGCGTGTGCGTCCATTTCCCGGAAGACCCGTTTCTTGATCTCGTAGTTGTCAGGAACGGACTCCTGAACGTAGTCGGCAGCTGCAACAGCCTCGGCCAGGTCTGTAGTCGGTTTGATCCGCTTAAGGGCAGCAGCAGCTTCACCTGGCTTCAGGAGGTTGCTTGCCTCCAGAAACCGAAGGCTTGAACTCACGTGATCAAGCGAACGATGAAGGATGTCCTCCGTGACGTCATAGAGCGTCACCTCCATGCCCTTTGAACAGAAAAGGGTCGACCAGCCTTGGCCTATCAGTCCGGCACCAACACAGGCGACAGTTCGAATCTTCATAGACACACTCCAGTTTGTGTTTAACATGTGGATTCAGGCAATCCCCCGTTCCACGTGAGGATGTCTCCACTAAAGGGGCTCTAGACGTTTTAGCGAAGCATTCTGTGCTATTCTCACGAAATGTGAGGTTCTATCACCTTGGGCAATGGATTTTCCTTAAGCATTCACGAATAAGAGCTGTGCTCAGGCTCCAGACGGGTATCGCCTCTGGCCGTTCTCCTGCCTCGTGTTTCAAGGGGAAACCGCAGGGCGCCCGGCAGGTCTAACCATGAGGGGGCCTGTCACTGTTCAAAAACGCCTTCCATGACCTCAAGGGCGAATCTCGCGGACACAGTGGCAGGGCCGCCTCCCATTTCGATTCCCACCTCAACTGCCTCCAATACCTCTTCCATGGATGCCCCGGCATTTGCAGCTTGCTGAATATGCCATTGCATGCAGGATTCACAGTCAACGACCACCGAGATTCCCGCGGCAATAAGCTCTTTGGTTTTCCTGGGCAAGGCCCCATCGGAGAAGGCGGCTTTCTCCAATTCCAGAAACGCCTGGTATACCCGCGACTTCAGTGCCAGGAGTTTTTCATGAGCCGCATCTCTCCTGTCGGAGATCTCCTTTAATCTGTCCATACCTGCACTCCTTAATAGGGTAACGCAATCGAACGACGAGTCGTCCCGGGCCACAGCTCACCGCTCCGCAAAGCCTCCAATCGTCCGCTGAGGCAATGGTTTTTCCCGAGAGGCATGAACCAGGGTTATTTCGAGTACGCTCACCAATCAGTTCCTTCCGTTCAATTGTCCTTACTCCTCACTTCCACATCACGTAAGAAATCGCTTACCCTGAAGTTCTTGTTTCTCAGGGCAAAGTAGTCTAAGGTCACATCCGCATATCGCTCATACAAACGTTGACGGCTAGAGAACAGCCTTGGGTGGCAGCGTACCAGGGCCCGTTTGTTGGATTCGTGTGGTTTCTTGGTAAAGGTGTCCTGCCACAACATGGGATGTGGTTTCAGTATATATGCTTTCAATAGTTGTCCCTGGATTTCAGGCGGTGTTTCAAGATGAACGACCGTTGTCAATCGTTGGAGCTCCATGAGGGTTTTATGTCCCGTGTAAATCACGCTCCCGGTGGTGTCTATGACGATGTTTTGTTCACAAATATTCTGTGCTTGCTCAAGGTACTCAAGGATTTCACTCATAACCTCTATTTCGTAAGCCAGATACCGTGATTCACGCTCCTCGTAATAAGGCTCATAGGGGAACCCCATCCATTCACTCACCTTCATAGTTCCCCCATCCGGCCTTTTGAGTTCAGGGGCAAGCTTCTCCTCGATCATGTCGTCGCAGCAGAAACGCGTAAAACCTTGCCTGGAGAGCATGCGAGACCAGTAAGATTTGCCCGATCCGGCCATACCTATGAGTGAGAGACGCATATTGTGTAATGTCTTTGTGGTTAAACGAGCATTTCCAGCAAGCAGGCTCAATGCCGGTGACCCATTACCCGCCACTGGGAAGGCGAGGCCACCTTGTTCGGGCCACTGGCGCGTGGTTCAGATCATTAGCAGATTTGGCTTTTGAATGCAACCGGAAGGGTTTTGAGGCATTTTCAGTATAAGCGCAAATCTCTTACTTTTGCCCAGGCCTCGCAGGCGGATTAACGTGAATCTGTCAAATCAGATTGGACGATTTCCAAAATCTGCTCCTTTGTGTAAAGCCGTCCGTTGCCGATTCCAGGACAGCTATCTGAAACCTTTCGCCACTGTGTTTCAGAGCGAAGGTTGTCAAACCAGAACGGGAATGATTTGCACTGGTTCGGGCGCACCGGATAAATAGTGCACCCGTTTGCATAACAGAAACACCTGCCGTCTGCACGCTCCCGGATGCTATAGCTGTCCCTAAAGGGATACAGATAGTGCCGTATAAAGCTCACTGTGGTAGTCTGAAGGAACGCTGCGATAGGAGAGATTTCGTCAGGGCCGACGTATATGGTTCCGGGCTCTCCGGTGCAGCATGCCCCGCAGCGCTGGCATTCAAAACGAAGACCTTCATCGAAAAAATAGGAGCGGTTGAAATATGAGTTCATGAGTTTCATTACGTGTACAAGTGTCTTGTTCGTTTCTTCGAGCAAGAAGGCATAGGTCCTTCTCCAAGAAAAAGCCGGCTATTCTATTGTTTTCAGGAGCTTTTCCACCTTATTCACCGGTATTGCGAATCCGATGTTCTGGGCGTCCTGCACGACTGCCAGGTTTACCCCGACAAGCTCTCCGTCGAGATTCAAAAGAGCTCCGCCGCTGTTGCCAGGATTAATAGAGGCATCGGTCTGGAGTAGCCCTGTACAAGCGTATTCGCACTCCGGATTGGTAAAGGATCTTTCCTTCCCGCTTATTACGCCTACCGTAACGGAATTCTCCAGGCCGAGAGGATTTCCGATGGCTATGACCGTTTCTCCTATCATGAGTTCGCCAATGTCTGCAAATCGGATTTCCCTAACCGGATAGGGCGGTTCTGTTTTCATGAAGGCAAGATCGTCGGCCTGACTGATTTCGATAACCGTTGCCGGCAATATGGTGCCATCCAGGAGCACGACGAAGATATTGCTTGCCTTCTGAACTACATGTGCATTGGTTACGATGAGTCCGTCTTTTCTTACGATGACGCCTGATCCGACACTCTTATATTTAAGGGTGCCTTCTGAATAGTTTTCTCCGAAATATTCCTTAAGAAAAAGGTCCAACTGCTCGCCGTATTGACCCCACTCAGGATATTCCTTGAGATTCATAATGGTTTCGGTTCTAACGTTTACAACGGCAGGAGCGTATTCTCTGACAATTTTCACAATGGGGGTCTGGCGCGAACTTTTCAGGGTACAGGCAGCGTTAGAAATCAGCACGCCAAAAAGGCATGCGGTAATTGCAGAGATACTCGCGGCTTTCACATTGTCCTCCTTTTTTTCTATAAATCCCACCCAGCTGACTCAAGGTGGCACGCCGTCGCGGGTTCGCTACCGGCTTGAAGAAGCGAACAAGACAAACACGATCTCAAGTTCCCGCCCAAGAATACTGAGAAGCCTCCCATATATTGCGAGTCCCGGTTTTTGCTGCCCAGCGGAACTCCCGGGCCTCATCGCCGGCGTGCTGAGGAGCAAGATGATCCAGAGAAGGTGGAAACTCTCTTGGCGAGCAGTAGTTTCGATGGGCAGGCGTGTCACTCATAAACCGCTATGTTAAGGTCCTAGAGCAGGATTTAGTATTTCTCGAGGTCTTCAATGACAATGATGAGGTATTCTTGGCCCGACTACCTTGGTCTGCATAGTCGCTGGGATTGCTCGTTGACCTCCGCCCGCGGTCGGCACCCGGTAGCAGAAACTTTCAAATCATAGAAACACTAAATTGCTCTTAAGTCAATAAAAATAGGCCTTTCTGGAGTTTCAGGATCTCTTTTCAACGCCTCCAGTGCAAGGATTCTCTGAGGCGGGCCTGTTATTGGGTCTGCATAAGGAAATATCGAGGTTCCAAAGATGGAGTATCTGGCACACGGGTTGTTACCACGGGGAGCATTTAATTATTTTCATCCGCTCAGAATTCTCCTGCCCGGTAAGGCCATGAAATCGTTTCTGGAGAGACTGGTGGGAGGGCGCCGTTCTTTTCGCGACTTGGGTATGGGGGAAACCGCAGCTCCGCCGAAGGCGGAGAATGCGGAGGGGGCAAGACTCCCCCGTAAACACGTCGCTGAAAAAACCAGCCCGTGAGCCTCGGAACGAAAGAAAGGATTTCATGGCATGAGCTTGTTTCAATACAGACTATTTGATGTTCTCAGTGATAACTCCTCAAAGTGCGCCTGGCTTAAACTCAACGGATTTTTTATTTGAAGCTGGCAGTTGTCGGGTATGGTTATGGAAAAGTGGAGATGATCGCCGCGTAGGATGAAACCGGGATTTTGTAGGGGGTGCTCCGGGGTGCTGACAAGTTCTTGAATCAGGGATGAGTTTAGTTGTATAAATCAACATACTATCAAAAGACCAGTCCGGGAGCCTCGGAACAGAAAAAAAGAGCTCATGACCATCCCACACGGTTATGTCCAATGCACACAATACTATGCTCTCGTTAGTAATATGAGTAGACCTCAAGAGCCTGTGCTCCGGAAATGCTGAGGCCGCAGATGAAAGATTGTTTGACATTTGAACAATATTGCGCCTTTGACTGTAACAGGAATTTGGTTGTTACTGCTGGGCCTGGTGCAGGCAAGACAAGGGTCCTGACCGAACGGTACTGCCATATAATCCTTACCTGTGCCGACGTGGGCATCGGAGATATTCTGGCTCTGACCTTTACCGAAAAGGCAGCGGAAGAGATGAAGGCGCGTATCTACGTAAAGCTGTCCGGTGTCGTGCACGAACTCGAGAGAAGAATAGGACATGACAGCGACGCGGCGAGGCGCTTGAAAAAGAACCTGGATGACTTTTCAAAGAACAGGATCAGCACGATCCATTCTTTTTGCGCACATCTCTTGCGTGAATACCCGGTTGAAGCAAAGACCGATCCGGGATTTGTTATCGTCCAGGGGCTAACCCAAAGGGAGATAATGCTGAAGGCCATCAAAACGGCAATCTCTTCCGTAAATGAAGAGGATAAAAGCGACCTAACAAGACTCATGCGGGTTTTTGGGAATAGGGCTTTCCTTCTGGATGCAGTAAAGGGCGTAATTGAGCACCCCGTGACCTTTAAGAGGATTATTGGAACGAGAGATCATTTGCTCAGCAAAGGGAACTGGAAAGATCAGGTATTTACAGAGTACTGCCGGCACATAAAGGACAACCTCCTCATCCCATACTACCGAGGGCTCAGAGATATGCCGGACGGAAAGGGTCAATACAACCGGGTACTCGAGCTTTTAAGGAAATGGTACACGAAAAAGGACTCCTCCCAGGGTGACTTTCAAATTCCGTTTCTGTTTACACAATTGAGAGAGCTTGCAAGGGGTCGGCCTCCCGGAAGTTCCAGGGTGGGGGTAAAGCAGGGAAGAAGGGAGATTTCTTATCTAGACTTTTTGGAGGCCTATTACCCGGATCTCTTTGCCATTTCTAACCCT
Source organism: Desulfatiglandales bacterium (assembly GCA_035527895.1). Taxonomy (GTDB): domain Bacteria; phylum Desulfobacterota; class DSM-4660; order Desulfatiglandales; family B25-G16; genus JADFWK01. The sequence goes on along the minus strand of DATKZQ010000003.1, from coordinate 17,477 downwards.
GACAGTGTGTTTGAGCAGGAGCTCTCTGTTTTCTTGAAGCTTGCAAGGGTATCCTTGGATTACTATCAGGATCAGAAGAGAAGACTGAATGCCCTTGACTTCGCCGATTTAGAGGCAAGAACCCTTGAGTTCCTTACAGCCTTGTTTTTCTCTGAAAACCGATCTCTCATGAGGCGGATCCAAGACAGATTCACGTATGTGATGGTTGATGAATTTCAAGACACCAACCGAAACCAATGGGAGATCCTGAGTCTCCTCGTTTCAGACAGAGACAGGAAAGGCGCCCCTGTCTTAAGGGAAGACAAGCTTTTTGTTGTTGGCGATAAAAGGCAGGCTATTTATAGGTTTAGAGGAGCCGATGTGACTGTTTTTGACAGGGTCACAGAGGAAATAAGGGGGTCCAATCTATCAAATACCAAACCCATCTTCTGGCACAATAAGCAAATACTCAGGGAAATGTCGTCTATCGACCAGGGCACGGAAAAGGAGCTCTCTGATCAGGCAGTTCTCTGCGAGGATATGTCGGAGACGGAAAAGGAGAGGATGCAGAGAGGAGACATATACCTTTCCCTCAATTTTCGGTCTGACGAGGAGCTCATTCTGTTTTTCAACGCCACCTTCAGTCACATCTTCAGCAACAAGGGCGCCGGTGTGCTTGCGGAATATGAAAGCGAATATATGCCCATAGAAAAGGCCCTATATGCCGAAAGCGGTGATGAAAGAGGATCGGTTGCCTTTTACCTCATTCCCAACCGGAAAGATAATTCACCAAGGATAGAGGGGGACAGCAGGGTAGAGCAAGAGGCTTCTCTCATAGCAGATATTATTGCCAGGATACTGGGAAGAGCGGGTAAAGAGGCACCGGAATATCTGCGATACCGGTCTATAGGAGAGAGAATCGAAACGAGTGAGCCCGCCATCGGTGTCCTCTTCTTTGCATATACCCACATAAAGACATTTGAAACCATTCTGCGGGAGGCAGGCATTCCGTTTGTTGTCAATAAGGGGAAGGGATTCTTTCGGTGTGAGGAGGTCATGGAGATGGTCCAATTCCTCGCTTATCTCTCAGATCAAAGGGAGAGGGTCTCCCTGCTCGCAGCACTCAGGGGATCGCTCTTTGGCTTAACCGATCCGGAGATATTTGACCTCTTTTGGGATCAGGCCCCGCCGGAAGAAGGACTTCTGAGCTCAACCCAGGATTACCTCAGGATGGTGGGCAATCAGATTTTAACCTGGCGAAGTCTGGCGGGCCATTTGTCGCTACCTGAATTAGTGCGGACCATAATACGGGAAAGGGGATTGTTGGCTTCCCTTTCAAGCCATCCCAACAGGGCGCAGAGGATGGCCAACATGGAGAAGTTCATAGGTATAGCCCGGCAGTTTGAGTTAGAAGGGAACGGATCTTTGCTCGATTTCGTTGCTTATTGCCTGAGAATGGCCGATGAAGAAGATGAGGGGGAGGCGCTGGTAGAGACGATCAAAGGTGTTTCTATTCATCTTATGACCATACATGCCGCCAAAGGACTTGAGTTTCCGATGGTGATTATCCCTGAGCTGGATCGATCTCTTCCAAGGGGTTGGAGGCCGGGAAAACCCTTAAGACTTTATCCTGCGAATAATTCGGGGCCGGAGGCATGGAATGATCAGGAGGGCATTCTGCCTGTCTTCGATGTTGAGTTTCCTCATGCCGATTTCAGAAAGGTAGCAAGCCCATTGTCATTCATCTTGAAGAGGAGAGATGCCCTCGAGGACGTTGCCGAGAATCGGAGGGTATTCTATGTTGGGTGCACCAGAGCGATGCATCATCTTGTCCTGACCGGTCACTTAACAGTGGCAACGGGAAGCGATACCAGGGCACCCCTCAGTCCTCATGATTATAGAGGAGGTGCACCAATACTGGATCTCCTGGATGACATCTGGGACCTCGGCGGCAGGTTTCAGGAAGAGAGTGTTGGCGAATATCCCGAAGGAGAGGAATCTCCCCTGGTTATATGGTCTGATCCGAAACCCAGGGAGTTTACGGGGGTCTCTTCGAGAGAGACAGGGTTGTCCCTGGAGAGCTTCGGGAAGTCAGATGAGGGGATCAAATCCATTGATCTAACCCATAGACTACCTATGCCCTCCTATCATCAGTTGAGCCCAACGAGCCTGGCGGTATTCAAGAGATGTCCTCTGAGGTTTTACTATAGATACTGGTTAAACATACCTGAGGACCCCTTCTTTTCGGTAGGAGATGACTATATTGAGAATATATTAGCGGATAAGGACGAGGGAGGCACGGTGGAGGGGAAGATTATAGGTACGGTGGCGCACGCATACCTCGAGAAACATGTGTTCGGTTCGGATCTCGATCACAAGCTCTTAGAGTCCGTGTTTTCCGGCCTTTTAGGACAGCAAAAGGAGACAGTGCTTTTGGCCAGCCCAGTCCTCGAGAGAATGAAGACAAGGGTTAACGAGTTGCTTTTACAGGCCATTACAGACAGATCGCTTTTGGAGCTTCTGGAGGGAGTGCGTCAGTACTCTGAGCTTCCCTTTGTCTTGAATAGAAAACAGGGATATACCTTCAGGGGTAGGATAGACAAGCTCTTCCAGGATAGGGACACCGACGAATGGGCCCTCATAGATTGGAAAACAGGTTCAATCGAGCAACGAGATCCTGTTGCGTTTGCTAAGGAGCATTATTTTGATCTACAGTTGGCTTGCTATAGATTTGTTGTACAAGAACTCAAATACGGTAGGGTCGGTAGGATGTATCTCTATTTTGTCTCTCCGGGGAAGCTTATAAAGATAGACTATGAGGGCAATCCAGGCAGGGAGATTGATGACATCATAGGCTTTCTCGAAGGATATAAGGCAGACCAAGATGCAATCGGAACGAGCGTAAAGCAGGCAAAGAGAAAAGCGGAAGAATGTGTTCAGTGCCGATATTTCGAAATGGGCGTCTGCTCGTAGGTCGGGATCGACGCCTGCACCGAATAATGCTGAGTTTGCCTCCTTACTACTTGATGGTAACAACCGGACAGTGTGCTTCGAGGATAACGTATTGGGCCGTAGAGCCCAGCAGGAATTTTCCGACCTTCGATCGTTTCCGAACTCCTACGACGATTTCATCAACTTCATGTTCCTTTCCGAACCTGGATTCGTTATTCCAGCTAGCATGTAGAGGCCTTGAGGATAGAGGTGGTGCGCAGCATCGCACGGTCCGTTGACAAGTGGGTGCGCATAGGATAATTCTAAAGGAGTATCAAGTTTGCAAACTCATGGATATGTTCGCAGACATTAATGAGAGAATATGCACAACAATGTAGTTGGGTTAAGCCATGGCTAAGGATTATTATACGATAATGGGTGTCTCAAAGGATGCACCTCAAGAAGAGATGAAAAAGGCATACCGGAAACTCGCTCGCAAATGGCACCCGGACATTAATCCCGGAAACAAGGAGGCCGAACAAAGATTCAAGGAGATATCCGAGGCCTACGATGCGATCGGCGATGAGAAAAAACGAAAGCTCTATGATGAATTCGGCCACGAGGGCCTCCAGGCAGGATTTGACGCCGAAAAGGCACGGCAGTATCGACAGTGGGGATCTTTCCAGCAACAGGCTCAAGGTGCAGGCGGGCAGGAATTTGGCCGATATCAAACTTATGAGGATATCTTCGGCGACCTCTTCGGCTTCGGCGAGGGGACCGGTGGTTTCAGGGCGGCGAGGGCTTCGGGGGGAAGGGATGTCGAGCACGGCATGACGATCGACTTACTGTCTGCATTGAAAGGTTTTCGGACAGAGCTATCGATGCAGATGGCGAAGGGGTGCCCGGGTTGCGGCGGATCAGGCATGGATTCGTCTTCCGGCATGAGTACGTGTTCTCTGTGTGGCGGTTCGGGACGCCTCAATGTTGCAGAAGGACCGATGCACTTGACCAAACCCTGCCCCCAGTGCCGCGGGCATGGAAGGATAGGAAAGGCCTGCCCCCAGTGTGGAGGCAGCGGCCAGGTTGTGGGTACGGAAAAGATCAAGGTGTCTATTCCCCCGGGTGTGAAAGAGGGATCCAGGGTTCGCGTTGCCGGCAAAGGTGAGCCAGGGCTCAACGGCGGCAAGCCCGGCGATCTGTATCTCATCATTCACGTAAAACCGCACCCTTTTCTAAAGAGGGAGGGGAACGACCTGTATATGGAGGTTCCGGTGACTGTTCGTGAGGCTATAGCCGGGGGAACCATCACTATCCCCACCATCGAAGGCCTCATTAAGCTCAAGGTGCCCCCCAAGAGCCAGAGCGGGCAGACCTTGAAAGTGAAAGGGAAGGGGGCGGTCAAAGCCAAATCGAAGGAGCGGGGCGACCTTATGGTGAAACTGGTGGTCAAGGTACCTCAGACAGACGACAAGGAAGTTCTGGAAAGTGCGGAAAAGATGGACCGGTACTATAAGGAGGACTTGAGAACGAAGATTACATTGTGAGGGGCGAGAGGCTCAGCGAGCACTTCGTTTGAGGACCGTTTCACTTGAGGATCATCACGCAGGGATTTGAGGCGTAACAGAGCGAGCCTGAAGTCCTTAGGGTTCTGGGGCGGAACAAGTCTAGGCGTTGAATATTCGTTCATAGCTCCGTCTTAAGGACGCTATCTCGATGACTCCCGGAGATGGCGCGCCAGATCCTCCAGGACTGCATCAAACTGCCTTCTCATTTCAATCATGCCCTGTCTCATCCGCAATATGACCTCCACACCCGGTAGGTTGATATCCATATCCTCGACAAGGATCTTTGCCAGCCGTACCTTCTCCATTTCGATCGCCGAAAACAGCTTGACAGAAGCATCGTCTGGACACGTCGGGCATACGATCTCCTCTCCCTCCAGGTCGGAAAGAAAACGCTCGTCAATCTGGAAAATTTCCACGACCTCAGTGATGGTCCAGTATTCCTTGGTCATATGCTTCTGCCTGCCTCCGACATAATCTCGTGCGGCAGTGGGTCAAAGATTATCCCCAGGCTTATCTCGGATACTAAATTTACCATACCCATGAAAGACTTTACAAGCTAAACATGGCATTCCTCCATTCACAAGAATCCCCTTTTTGGTTGACATGAAATACGCGTACCCCTTTAAATAGTCTATGCAGGCAAAACAGACGAGACAAGGACAACATAGGTTTGATGCTTGCCCCACCATACCACTCAGCGTAGGGATGCTTCCAGTATCAACCGTATCAAGCGGGGGTTGTTTTTTTTGTTACTTCAGCGCAACGGAGAAGTCGCTCGACCATGGCCACGCCTTCTCAGAAACCATGGTAACCCAATAAGGAGCCTAAGGTGTGACGAGTAAACGCCGTTGAGGCTTGCGTCACTGGAGAAAGGAGAAACATGAGTGCAAGAGAAAACAAGAGTTCAGGAACGTTTCACTTCCGGCATCTCCATCCAAACGTGTTCATAGGGACGGCGAGTGACAGATACGCAGGTTGGATGGGGCAGATTTATTCAGAGGAGCGGTTTGGGAACGCCGTGTCGGTAAGACCGAAGACGGTTGGAGGAAAACCCTTTGAGGAGAGGGTATTGCCGGTAGAAAGTGTTGAGGAATATTTTCAGCATTTTTCAGTTCTTGAATTGGATTTCACCTTTTACAGTTTGTTGTTTGACAAAGAGTTGAGACCTACTCAGAACTACCATGTGCTCAGAACGTACGGAAAATATCTTGATAAAGATGATCGCCTCATCTTAAAGGTTCCCCAGGTGGTTTTTGCACAGAGGCTCTGGAGGGGAGGTAAGTTTCTGGAGAATCCTGATTATCTCAATCCTGAAATCTTTACCCGTCAGTTTCATGAACCGGCAGTGGATCTTCTCGGTAGTGCAATCAGCGGATTCATCTTTGAACAGGAATACCAGCCGAAGAAAGATCGCGGCACTTCGGATGAATATGCCACAGCCCTCAGGGAGTTTTTGGACAAGATTCCCCAGGATGACCGGTACCATATGGAAACCAGAACCGAGTCTTATCTGAGAGAGCCGTATTTCAAGGTACTCGAGAAGTACGGGGTTGGTCAGGTGCTCTCCCACTGGACTTGGTTGCCTCCTCTGAGGAGACAATTTGCCCTGAGCAGGCAAAGGTTCTTGAATGGAGGGAACCAATCGATCATTAGGCTTATGACACCGATTGGGATGCGGTATGAGGATGCCTATGTCAGAGCTCATCCTTTCAATCAATTGATTGACGGAATGATGAGTCCACGAATGATAGATGAAACCGTGGAAATGATGGGAGCAGCGATCGATCAAGAAGTACACACGAACGTGATCATAAACAACCGCGCCGGAGGAAATGCCCCATTAATTGCTCAGAAGGTTGCAGAAAGGTTTCTACAGGTAAACTTCAAGGGAAGCTGAGAGCGTTGCGCTCCCCTTCCGGGCTAGTTTAATAGCTCCCTTATTTTTTGAGACAATCGCCTCATATTAAAAGGCTTTTGGATAAAACCGTTACACCCTCGTTCCAGCATCTCTTTGGCCTGACCAATGATACTGTATCCGCTTGAAAGGAGAACCTTTACGTTTGGCATTATCTCTTTGATTCGTTCGTAAGTCTCTTCCCCGCCCATATCAGGCATGATCATGTCCAGGATGACCATATCGATGGCATCCTTGCGTGTTTTGCAGAGCTCGATGGCATCCCTACCGTTCTTTGCTATGAAAACTTCATACCCTAACTTGCCGAGCATTTCGCTGCCCACGGTGATAATCATGTCTTCGTCATCTACCAGGAGAATGGTTTCCGAGCCTGTTACCAGGTCATTCTGAAAACCCTTTTCCTCAACGATTTGGCCTTCAGAAACAGGAAGGTAGACATTGAAGGTAGTTCCCTCACCCTTTTCACTGTAGACATTCATAAAGCCCCCATGGTTTTGCACAATCCCGAAAACAGACGCCAGTCCCAAGCCTGTGCCCTTACCTGTCTGGTCAGTGGTGAAAAACAGATCGAATATCTTTTCCTGAGTCTGTCTATCCATGCCCACGCCGGTATCCGTAACCGAGATCTTCACATATTTGCCGGGTTCTAGGTGATGGGGTTTTACATGGTCTTCATCAAGCGTGAGATTTTCCGTTTGCAGGAAAAGGTCCCCGCCTCCCGGCATGGCCTGCCATGCATTAACATAAAGGTTGAGCAGCGCCTGTTGAATCTGGCCGGGATCTGCCTCGACAATCCAGATTCCTTGCTGATACTGGGTATGTATGGTTATCTCTTTCTTCGTGTGACCGAACATTTGGGAACTGTTCCTAACGATGTCGTTGAGATCGGTGGGTTTAACCTCGTATTTGCCTTCCCGGGCAACCCCCAGAAGCTGTTTTGTAAGTTCAGTTCCCTCCTGCACATATTGCTCGATGTTCCTGAGCTTTTCATACTGTGGAAAGCTGGAGTCCAGGGCTAATCGCATGAGCGAAGCGTTTCCCTGTATGCCCATAAGTAAGTTATTGAAATGATGAGCAATGCCACTGGCAAGGGTGCCAATTGCCTCCATCTTCTGGGCCTGTTCGAGCTTTGCTTCTATTCTCTTCTGTGACGTAATATCTCTAAGCACATTCAGCGTAGCAGGCTGATCTCCCCACGTTATGGGCACTGGATTCAGTTGCACCCACAGTTCTTCGCCGTCTCTGTCTATGATCCTGAAAGCGTAAGTGTCGGGAAGCTCCTCTCCGTTGGAGGTTCGGTTGTCTTTCTCCAAGACCATTTCCCGGTCATCAGGGTGAACAAGTTCAGTGAAGGGAATTTCAAGCAATTCATCGGCTGAATAGCCAATCATATCTTCTGTCTTAGGGTTTGGAAATTTTATCACGTCATCCTGAGTGATGAAGATCGCGTCATTGGCGTTTTCCACTAGAATGCGGTACCTTTTTCCGTTCTCTCGAAGCGCTCCTGCGGCCCGCTTGCGTTCAACGGCATCTCTTTGAAGCGCCTTGATTCTACGCTGAAGTTCTTCATAGCTTGGTTTGTTCTCCATTGGACACTCCCTTACCGTCTCTTTACACCCAGAAGATCAATCCTCTCCTCCGCAACGGTCCTCACGAACGGACTACCCATGACCTCCATGACCACAGGTTAGAATTCATGTCGACGCAGCAGTGGGTACTGAAGAAGCACCCTCACAAAAAAGCGGCTTCCCGAGATGGCGTTATCCCCCGGTCTAAACAAAAGCTACATATGTTTTAAGGGATGCCAGGTGATTTATATACACGCCCATCCGAGAAGCCTTTTCAATCCCACCTCAAGCTTCACTGGCCATCATCCGGTTTGTGGAGTTCATAAGCCGAATGAAAACATGTGTCCGTGTTGAAGCAGCATGAAGCTGGGTCAATTTTCTGATTTTAGTCCTCAATTTAACTTGATAATTCCCTGCAGCAAGCTGCAGGGTGGTTCATTAAAATTAATCGGATGTTTTTTGTTGAAACTTTAGTAATTTTCTCTGCTCAAACTCGGGCCTTCTCAGGCAGATTGGTTTGAGGGTTTTGAGTGTCAAAATAGAGGAAAATCAGTAACCTATACGCGGTTGGACGATATCCCGGTGCACTCCAGCTCTCTATAGGGCGATGGGCTCACGGCAATATGATCTGAAGTTTCGCGATATTGATTAGTGAAGGCAGGTTTTTCGGTTAGGGATAGTGGGGTAAGGAGAGGATTCTTCGAAATGGCAATGGGGAGATCTTTATTGAAGAATCTCCCGGATTCGCAAAGACAGCCCTTTCATGTTATAGGGTTTTTGAATAAAGCCGTTGCAGCCTCGTCCCAATATTTGAGTAGCGCGGCTGTCTTTGCTGTATCCGCTTGAGAGGAGCACCTTGATGTGGGGGTTGATCTTTTTGATCTGATCATAGGTTTCTCCGCCGGTCATTTCCGGCATTATCATATCGAGGATTAGGATGTGAATAGCGTCCTTATGAGTCCGATATATCTCAACGCATTCCTTTCCGCTTCTGGCAACCAACACGGTATAGCCCATTTTTTCCAGCATTTGTCTGCCAACGTCGATAACCGTTTCCTCGTCGTCTACAAGAAGAACCGTCTCGCTGCCCCTGATCGGCTCTTGGGCTAATTCGGCTTTTCCGGTCACCTTTCTGTTTGATACAGGCAGATAGACTTTGAAGGTAGTTCCGTGCCCTTTCTCAGAGTCCACATCAATGTATCCATCGTGAGCTTTGATAATACCATAGACCGACGCCAGTCCAAGGCCAGTGCCTTTGCCAACACCCTTTGTCGTAAAGAACGGCTCAAAGATATGCGCCATGGTCTTTTTGTCCATGCCTATGCCCGAATCGGTAACGGTTAGCAGGACGTAATTCCCGGGCCTCGGATTGTATTGCTTTCCGGTCATGTTCATGTGGGTGACATTGCTCGTTTTTAATATAAGATCTCCGCTGCCCGGTATGGCATCAGCTGCATTCACATAGAGGTTCCACAAGGCCTGCTCTATTTGACCTTGGTCCGCCTCTATAGAGAACAGGTCCTCGGCAAGGTCTCGTATAATCCGAATCTCCTTTTTGGCTGTTCCAAAGGTTTCAGAGGTCTCCTTTACCAATCGATTCAGGCTCAGAGGTCTGATCTCGTATCTACCCTCCCTTGCGTATCCGAGGAGTTGATTCGTCAACTTGGACCCGCTCTCAACAAGTTTTTCGATATTCTTTAGCTTTTCATAATGTGGCTTCGTGGAATCGGTGTCTAGAAGTGCCAAAGATACATTTCCAAGGATACCCATAAGCATGTTATTAAAATTATGGGCGATACCTCCTGCCAGGGTCCCGAGCGCTTCCATCTTTTGGGCTAGCTGGAGCTGCTCCTCCAAGTATTTCCTTTCAGTTATGTCTTCATAGATTATGAATTGATCTTTCGATCCCACGGTCACAGGCCTGAAGTGAATCATTTTCTTTGAGCCGTCTTTGCACGTCACGGTAAACGATCGCGGTCGAGACTCATCAGGTGTTGCCCCTTCAAGATCGGAGATCCAGGTTGAAATCACTTGGTGCCTGTATTCTTGATCAGGAAATGCCTTTTTAAACCACTCGCGGCCTGTGGGCGTGTCCTCCAGGGTATAACCAAATATATCAACAAACTTGGGATTGATATACTGATAGTGGCCGTCTTCATCCAACATTGATACCCCAAAAGGTGACTCTTCAACCAGAACACGGAACTTTTCCTTTTCCCGATGCAACACCTCCTCGGCCCTTTTCCGCTCCGTGATATCTCGCGCAAAGGCGCAATTGTATTCCCTGCCGCCGAATTTCACATAATTTACGGTGATTTCTACGGGGAATATGGTACCATCCTTGGTGCGATGATAGGATTCAATGTTAAAGGAGCCCCGACGTTTCAGATCGTTCCAATGCTCAGCCCAGATACCATCCGGAAAGCCCGGGTCGATGTCGTGCACCGTCATTTCCAATAATTCCTCTCGCGAATAACCGAGACTGCGGCATGCGGCTTCGTTTACGTAATAGAAGCGTGCGTCGGCGCTTATCCAAAAAGCCGCCTCAGAAGAGCGCTGGATGCTGAACTGCGTGAGCCGAAGCAGCTCTTCAGCCCTCTTTTGCTGACTAATATCTCTGATGATACCCTGGTAACCAAGAACCCTTCCGTCATCGGCGCGCCGGAGGCTCGCCGTAAGCAGGCATTCCATCTCCGTTCCATCCTTTTTCCAGAGCCTTACCTCGAAGTCTCTTACAGAGCTGCTATCTTCGATTTCTTTCTGAAACCGGGATCGGTCAGCGGGATTGGCATAGGTTTCGTGCGCTTTGAGGCGTGTTATCTCGTCTCTGGTATAGCAAAAGAGATCTAAAAAAGCCTGGTTTACATTAGAGAATGCCCCTTCTCTGGTCGTAATGTACATAGCATCCCTCGACTGCTCGAAGAGAGTTCTGTAGGGCTCATCAACATGATCCCACGGGGAGTCTGGTCTTGTCGCCTGAGGCATCTTTTGACGCGATTTGGCTATTTCAGTTGAAAATCCTTCCTTGGTCTTTACTGCCGCTCTCATTCCGTCAACCCGGGTAAAGGGATAGATGATTTTTTTGCACCGTTACCTCTCCCTCATAATAGCCTAGAGGTACAGATTTGAGTTCTCAAAATGCCGGGGCATCGGTGAGGAGCATGAAAGCCCCACGTCATGGTTCAGACTCAAGGAGCCGCACTTACGCCCGTGATGAAAAGAAGCCGCTGTTGACAGGGCGGTTATAAGTTTAGGTGCTATGTAGAGAAGGCAATATCCTGCAACATTCTCAGAAAAGATCCTCTGTGAGAAGGGGATGCAAAATAAAGGCCAAAATGCTTGTTCAGAAAGTTGTTTTGTTTTTTGTTGAGGAAGGGTTGCGGTGGGGGATCAGGGGTCACCATAAGGCACACAACCTGTTGCTCATACACATGCCATAAAGGGTTGTTTTGAGCGTTACAGATGATGTATTGAACGTGGCATACTGTAATCCGACGCTCGGAAAGGGGGAAAATCGGGGAAAGGAGGGCCTGTCAAGAGAGAGTGCTATGCCAAACAGCACTGGCCCCTATCAGCCGTCATGTCTTTGACGGCTGATAGGGTACGTTCCTTATAGCACCTTTTTGAGCGCCTCAGTCAATGCCGGCACGACCTCGAAGAGATCACCGACCACTCCGTAGTCTGCCTTTTGAAAGATAGGGGCGTCAGGGTCCTTATTTATTGCAACAATGACTTTTGAAGTGCTCATTCCCGCCAGGTGTTGAATGGCTCCCGAAATGCCGCAGGCGATATAGAGATTTGGAGACACAACCTTGCCGGTTTGCCCTACCTGGTCGCCGTGGGGCCGCCAGCCCGCGTCTACCACCGAGCGTGATGCACCGACGGTCGCGTCAATGAGCTCAGCCAATGCCTCTAGGATAGTAAAGTGCTCCGGACCTTTCATTCCTCGTCCGCCAGAGACAATTTTTTCAGCCTCGGTAAGATCGACCTTACCACCCGCCTCTTGAAGAATTTCAGCGACCTTCGTCTTGAGTTCAGAGTCATCAAGGCTGAACTGGCCATCAACCACCTCAGCCGATCTTGATTCGTCCGGTTCATTTAGTTCAAAAACGTTGGGCCGCGCCGTGGCGATTTGAGGGACGCTGTTCTTGTAGGTAACGGTTGCGTAGGCTTTACCTGCATAGATGGGTCGCTTGGCCACAAGGTTTCCGTTTTCGATCCAAAACGCGACACAGTCTTGGGCCACACCAACCCCGAGCCGAGCCGAAAGCCTGCCTGACAGATCCTTACCCTGAACCGATGCACCTAACAGGATTATTGCCGGTTCATCGGCCTGAGCCAGCTGTGCGACCACAGATGCGTAGGCGTCGGTGGTATAGGTTGCGAGCCGCTCATCATCGGCAACGATGACCTTGTCTGCACCATATTTTCCGAGCTCTGCGGCCTTTTCCTTAATATTAGAACCCAACAAGAGAGCGGTTACCAGCTGACCCAGCGTATCTGCCAGTCGCCTTGCCTCGCTCACCAGTTCAAAGGATATCTTTCTTAATTCACCTTCCCTCTGTTCAGCAACAATCCAAATTCCCTGTGCCATTTTTTTCTCCTTTGCTTTTTGTTACGGAACCTCCTAAACTATTTTTGCCTCTTCACGAAGCAACGTAGCTAGATTTGCGGCCTTTTCTTCCGGTGTTTCACCTTCCACTATCTTTCCAGCAGCCCTTTTTTCAGGAGGCGTGAGTTCAACAACCTGTATCTTTGCTCCGCTTTCTCCAACCTCACCGGCATCGATGCCCAAATCGGCGAGCGTCTTAATATCGAGCGGTTTCTTTTTGGCCTTCATGATCCCCGGCAATGATGCATATCGCGGTTCGTTCAATCCCTTCTGAGCCGTTATCAATGCAGGCAAGGCAGCCTCGATAACGTAGGTCCCGCCCTCGACCTCTTTGTGGGCCTTTATTTTGGATCCGTCATCGCTGACCTCCAGCTTAACGACTACCGATACCTGCGGGATATCCAGGAGCTCTGCCACGTTCGACCCGACAACACCGTAGTCGTCATCAACCCCCTGTTTACCGCAGAGAATGATGTCATACTCAAGCTCCTTAATAACTGTGGCGAGAACCTTAGCTATCCCGAGAGAATCGGTGCCGGTAAGCGCCGGATCATCAACCAATATGCCCTTATCTGCGCCCATGGCCAGGGCCGTTCTGATGGCCTCGGTAACCCGTTGTGGCCCTACTCCGATGATGGTCACCTCGCCACCGACTTTTTCCTTGATCCGCAGGGCCTCTTCCACCGCGCACTCATCATAGGGATTCATCACCCATTTGATGTTGTCGGTTACGATTGCCCTGGAATCTGGTGCAATTCTGATTTGCGTTTCAGTGTCTGGTACCTGTTTCAAGCAGACTAAGATGTTCACGGCATTCTCCTTCCTAATGATATGTGCAGTTACGTATGAGATACACCCAATTCGGCTGGTCAGAACTACATGCCTCGTTGGTGCAAATCCTTAGCACTAAACCGTTTACCATGTCAATAGTGATCGGATATGAAGGGCCGGCAAACGGTTTATGTGAGCTCAAAACCAATGCTCTGGCTTTCCCGAGAAGATCTACCACTCTCACTTGGATAAGCTCGGGTATTATGAAACCCAAGAAACGAAGAGCAAGCGAGCACAAATAGCGCTATGCCCTGATGCCATTTATGAAGTAGCTGCTGATCTGCTGTGAGGCGGTTTCTATGTCGTATTTTGGTTTTTTTGATAAGACCCAGAATCGCGACATCTCATCTAGTGCTCCAAAGAAGGCTCGCTTGGCGATTCCGGGGATTATATCATCTCTGATCAAACCCTTTTCCTTTCCTTCTTCGATGATATCTCCGATGAGGTCAAGGTACTCGAAGAACTTAGTGTTACGATAGTTCTTCATGAACTTGCTGCTCTGCCTTAGTTCCACCTGGATTATCTCGGCGATATCTTTGTTATCTCGGATTAATTGGAGGTGGACTAATGCAAATTTTTCGATCTTTCTGAGCGGGTCGGTTTCGGAACTTATCTGCTCCTTCATGTTGTCCAATACTTCCTTCATCTTTTCTTCGAACAGGGAGATCAGAATGTCGTCTTTGTGATCGAAGTAGATATAGATAGTGCCGTCAGCTATACCCGCCTGTTGAGCGATTTCAGATACCTTGGCCTTGTAAAAACCCTTTTTGGCAAATACCTTTGTCGCGGCATCAATTATCTTCTTGTATTTTTCGTAATTTTTCTGCCTCATGCTGCTGCTGCCACCTGAAAAGAGGTTACCGGCTGAGATCCTTAACATGAATAGGCATTCATTTTTTAGCAGAAGCATGCCGGTTGGTCAATATCTTTTAGTTGCCCGGCATGGTTTTTCTCAAGGACCCGAGGGCTGGGCAAACCACCTCAAAGACTGTTACAGGGCCAATTCGTGGTTATCTGTAGTATAGATCATCACTGAGCCCGGGGAGCAAACCAGTCTGTGAAAATGCAGGGTACAAGAGGGTTTCAGGATCCACCTTTTGAGTTTTTGGGAGATCGACATTAGTGCTTGACATGCTCGCAAGCACGAAACTATACTTTTCATCTTCTGCAAAATTACAGTTGTATAACTACATGGTAGCGATTCCTGTACTGTTTTATCCCTTATGGAGAGAGGCAAAATGGAGTACGGCTTATTTCTAGGATGCACCATCCCTGCTCGCTCCAGGAACTATGAACTCGCAGCACGGGCCGTAGCCTCCAGCCTGGGTCTTGAGCTTATTGATATTGAAGAGTTCTCCTGTTGCGGATTCCCGCTTGAGGCCTCAGATGAAAAGGGAGCCGTGCTGTTGGGCGCCATGAATCTGTGTTTAGCGGAAGAAAGAGGATTGGATATCTGTGCGCTGTGTAGCGCATGCGCGTCCATGCTCACCAAAACAGCTTATCATCTGGATCACGATCGGAAATTGCGGGAGCAGGTGAATCAGGAGCTTTCTAAGATCGGCAAAGAGTATAAGGGTAAAGCTAAGGTAAAGCACTTTGCGCGCGTATTATTAGAGGATGTGGGGCTTGAAAGGATTAAAAACGAAGTCAAGCGGGATTTGAAGGGCCTCAAGGTAGCCACCCACTATGGCTGTCATTACCTTAAGCCCTCTTACATCTATGAAGGCTTTGACGATCCCCAAGATGCCCGGACCCTTGAGGTTATCCTCGAAGCAGTGGGAGCCACTAACATTCAATATAGACGAAAGAAGGATTGTTGCGGAGGCCCTGTTCTCCTCTCGGACGAGCAGGTAGCCCTCAGTGTGGCCGAGGAGAAGCTCAAGCAGGTGAGAGATGTGGGAGCCGACTGTATGAACTTGGTCTGTCCTTTCTGCAGCTTAATGTTCGACGCCAACCAGAAGGGCATCGAGGGGAATTCCGGTATTGAATTCAATATCCCGGTCCTCTATCTTCCGCAGATCATGGGGCTGGCTTTCGGTTTTGATCGTAAGGAGCTCGGGCTCAACCTTAATTCGGTGAGCACGAAGGAGCTGGAATCAGCCTTAGAGGCGTAGGTATTCTAAGAGATAGGGCAGCGCAATGAAAAGGTTCAGCTTACAAGATTCGGACCATGCGTTTGTGCAGGAGATCGAATCATCTGACTTTATCGGCAGGTTTAGGGGTTGCTTCACCTGTGGCACCTGCACCGCAGGTTGTCCGGTGCACAGGGTGAATAAGGATTATGATCCCCGTAAGATAGTGAGGATGCTGGTTCTGGGTTTCCGGGAGGAGCTCTTGAAGGGCGATATGATTTGGCTCTGTTCCGACTGCTATACCTGCCAGGAAAACTGTCCCATGGAGGTTAAGATCACCGATATCATTAATCACCTTAAGAATCTTGCCACTTGTGAAAAGAATGTTCCCCTTGGGGTGAGCACTCAGGGGAAGCTCCTAAAGGAGCAGGGCAAGATTTACCTTATTGATGAGTTCGACAACAAGAAGAGAGCAAAGGTAGGCCTTCCCGCTCTGCCCGAAATGGCCGAGAAAGCCAAGAAATTGTTGAAGCAAAGACTATCAGGAGTGTAGCAAGACGATATCCGATCTTCAGCGTAGAAGGACAGGGCAATTCACCGTTGTTTTCCTTGTTGCCGGAAGTTCGTAGGAGATGGCTCAAGAGGTTAGTTATAGCATAGGAAAGATTTGAGGTTACTCATGCCTGATGAGATAATTGGTTCTGTTTTGATC
Source organism: Desulfatiglandales bacterium (assembly GCA_035527895.1). Lineage (GTDB taxonomy): Bacteria > Desulfobacterota > DSM-4660 > Desulfatiglandales > B25-G16 > JADFWK01. Next base: position 1,292 of record DATKZQ010000003.1, on the reverse strand, counting down.
GCTGGTGGAGGGATAGCCGGTATGCAAGCAGCCCTGGATCTGGCCAATTCAGGTTACTATGTTTACCTGGTGGAGAAAGACTCGTCCATTGGAGGGGTGATGGCTCAGCTGGATAAGACCTTCCCCACTAATGATTGTACCATGTGAATTATCTCACCGAAACTGGTCGAGGTCGGCCGGCACAGTAACATAGAGTTGCTCACGCTCTCTGAGGTAATAAGCATAACAGGAGAAGAGGGTGACTTCGAGGTTACGGTTACCCAGCAGCCCCGCTATGTTGATATCGACAAGTGTATTGCCTGCGGACTATGTGCGGAAAAGTGCCCTCGGAAGGTCGATGATGAATTCAACGAGGGGCTGGAAAAGAGAAAAGCGATACACGTGAAGTATCCCCAAGCTGTTCCCCTCAAGTATGCTATTGATGCCGAACACTGTATTTTTTTCGAGAAAGGCAAGTGCAAGGCCTGTGAGAAGTTTTGCCCGAGTGGGGCCATTAACTTCGAGGAAAGGGAGAGAAAACTGACCCTTCCCGTTGGCTCCGTTATTCTTGCACCCGGTTTTGGCTGCTTTGACCCCTCACCATATACCCAGTACCGGTATGCTAAGCATCCGAATGTGGTTACCGCTCTGGAGTTTGAGCGCATCCTCTCTTCCTCGGGACCCTTTCGAGGAGAACTCGTGCGCCCTTCCGATAAAGGGGAACCAAAGAAGATCGCATGGCTCCAGTGTGTCGGGTCAAGAGATACTCATCACTGTGACCACAGCTACTGTTCCTCTGTCTGCTGCATGTATGCTATTAAGGAGGCAGTTATTGCCAAAGAACACAGCCGGAGCAATCTGGATTGTGCCATTTTTTTCATGGATATGAGGACATACGGGAAGGACTTCGAGAGGTACTATGATCGCGCCATGGAGGAAGGCATTCGGTTCATCAGGTCAAGGATACCCACCGTTGAGGAGATACCGGGAACAGACGATTTGGAGGTAACTTACGCTGACGAGGGAGGTAACCTGATTGATGAACAGTTCGACCTTGTAGTTCTCTCGGTGGGCATGGAGGTATCAACGCGGGCAGTGGAGATGGCCCAGAGATTGGAAGTGGAGCTGGACCTTGATTCATTTGTGAAATCGACTTCCTTTGAGCCTACAAGGACCTCCCGCCCCGGCATCTTTGTTGCCGGCTGCTTCCACTCCCCCAAGGACATCCCCTCCTCGGTCATTGATGCCTCTGCCGCTGCCGCCAGCGCCGGTGCCCTGCTCTCAGAGGCGCGGTTCACCTGCTCCAAGACAAG
>DATKZQ010000002.1:0-90624 GCA_035527895.1 Desulfatiglandales bacterium | reverse complement strand
CTTGTCTTGGAGCAGGTGAACCGCGCCTCTGAGAGCAGGGCACCGGCGCTGGCGGCAGCGGCAGAGGCATCAATGACCGAGGAGGGGATGTCCTTGGGGGAGTGGAAGCAGCCGGCAACAAAGATGCCGGGGCGGGAGGTCTCAATAGGAACAAAGCTGTTGGACTCGGGAAACCGATGGGTATCAAGGTCAATCCCTATTCTTTGAGCAAGGTCCGCTGCGTTTTGAGAAACTGAGTAACCGACGGAGAGAACCACGAGGTCAAACTCCTCTTCGGCCCTTGCTCCTGTCTCGTCGGTATACCGTACGAGGAGGTTTCCGGTGTCATTATTCTCGGCTATGGTGGCAACCTTTGACTTGATGAAGCGCACGCCCTCTTTGTCTTTGGCCCGGTTATAGTATCGCTCGTAATCCTTGCCGAACGTCCTTACATCGATATAGAAAATGGCCGTGTCGAGGGTGCCTTTTTTATGATCCTTGGCAACAAGGGCCTCCTTGACGGCATGGGTACAGCACGCCGACGAACAAAAGGAATTGGCGCCGGCATGAACATCCCTGGAACCAACGCACTGTATCCAGGCTATCTTGTCGGGCTCTCTGTCATCCGAGGGCCTTACCAGGTGCCCTCCGTAAGGTCCGGAGGAGGCGAGGATTCGTTCGAATTCCAGGCTGGTGACAATGTTGGGCGATCTCTTGTATCCATAGGTGTCGTGAGTACCCGGATCGTAGGTTTCAAAGCCGGGGCAGAGGACAATTGAACCCACATTGAGGGTCAATTCCTTCTCTGTATCCTCGAAGTTGATCGCTCCTGCGGGACAGAATTTCTCACATGCCTTACACTTCCCTTTTTCGAAGAAGATACAGTTTTCCACATCAATGCAGTATTTGAGAGGCACGGCCTGGGGATACTGCACGTGTATTGCCTTTCTCTTTCCGAGCCCCTGGTTGTATTCATCATCAACCTTTCGGGGACACTTCTCCGCGCATAGCCCGCAGGCAATACACTTGTTGATATCCACGTAACGGGGGTGTTGGGCAATCGTGACCTCAAAGTTACCCTGTTCGCCTTTAACGCTCTGAACATCGGAGAGGGTGATCAGCTCTATGTTAATGTGCCGGCCGACCTCGACCAGTTTCGGTGAGATAATTCACATGGCGCAGTCATTGGTGGGGAAGGTCTTATCCAGCTGGGACATAACCCCGCCAATGGAGGAGGATCTCTCAACGAGATACACGTAAAAGCCGGAGTCGGCAAGATCCAGGGAGCTCTGCATCCCGGCGATCCCTCCGCCGACCACAAGCACCGATCCAACGATAGGTTTATTCATCATCACCTCAAATGAAGACTGGCAATCTTAGGGTTTCTATTCATGGATAACGATCAGGGTACCAATAAGGGCAGGCATTCAAAGTGCCGCTACCTTACGGTTTCAGGGTCCCAGATTTGTTCATCAGATTGTCGCGGTACCGGCATACTTGTTGACTCAGCAGCAGACAAAGGCTCCGGACTGAATCTCGGTAGAAAAGCCGACGGCAATCTATATCACACTGCTTGTGTAGAAGTCAAAAGTATTCCAAAAACACGGAATCGAGCGTTCTGTAAGACGCTGTACTTGAAAACGCATATAGAACTTTGTTGGCTTCTACAATGACACAATTCTATGCCATTAGTAATAGCCTGCGCGCTAGCCACGCTTCAACCTTCCCCACCCCGGCAGAGCGGGATAGACAATGAGGTTCAGGCTCAGGCCGGGGGGAGCATTAGAAGGGCTTAATACAGTGGAAGTGAGGGGAGAATGGCAGTAATGAGGGATTCTTGGCCTGCATCAGCCCGCGACATTGATCTTGATTGCCCCGTTAACCTTGCGAGGTATAATGGCTGTTGTTCGTGACTTTGCGAAACATGATTTGGCCTTCCTTAGGTCCAGATTAAGCGGACGCTGGCGGAAATTTGAGCCGATGCAGCTTGAAGGAAGTAAACGAAAGGACACGAGCCCATTAATTATTTCTTTTGCTTAAGGAATGAAGTAATAATACCCTAAGATTCCTTGAAAGGAGAAGATAATGAACAAGGCACTCCTCTGCAGTTTAGCTGGAGCTGTGGCCATTGCATTTTCATTCGTTCATGTGGAAGCGTGTTCCGCCAAAACCACCATTGTTACCATTGGAACTGGTGGCATAACCAGTGTCTATTACCCCACAGGTGGTGCTATCAGCATGATTGTCAACAAGAAGAGTAAGCAATATTATCTAAGGGCCACGGTGGAATCCACGGGCGGTTCTGTCTTTAATGTGAATGCGGTTATGGCCGGTGACATGGAGTTTGGTGTGGTCCGGTCTGACCAGCAGTACCAGGCATGGAATGGTATTCAAGACTGGGAGGACAAGGGCCCACAGAAGAAGCTTCGGGCCATTTGCAGTTTTTTCCCAGAGACCATTGTATTAGTGGCTTCCGATGACAGCGGGATTCGGGAATTCATGGATCTGAGGGGTAAGCATGTCAGCATTGGAAATACCGGTTCCGGCCACAGAGGTCATGCCACAGATGCCCTAAGGGCCTGCGGCATAGACAGGGAGAGGGATCTTCAAGCCGAAGGCCTCAAGGCGGATGAGTCCGCCAAGTTCCTGCAGGATGGCCGTATCGATGCGTTCTTCGACACAGTAACTCATCCTGATGCATCCACGAAAGAGGCCACTAGCGGAAAACGAAAGGTGTATTTCGTTCCGATAACCGGCGATTGCATTGACAAGCTGGTCGCCAAATGGCCCTTTTATGCAAAGGCCTACATTCCGATAAAGTTTTACCCGACGGCGAGAAACAAGGAGGATGTCCCCACATTTGCCGTGAAAGCCACCTTCGTTACAAGCGCCGATATCCCCGACGATATCGTCTATGCGATCACCAAGGAGGTCTTTGACAATCTTGAAGATTTCAAAAATCTGAACCCCGCCTACGGCGTGCTTACCAAAGAGAACATGCTTGAGGCCTTGACCGCCCCCATTCACCCGGGTGCTATGAGGTACTATAAAGAGGTTGGCCTGAAATAGGGGAGAAAGAGCGCGGCAATTGCCACGCCCTTGCTCTTTGATTTTCCCCTGAGGGGCATTTTGCTTTACAGGGTTTTGAGGCTCGTTCAAACGTGTCAAAGGTTTTCGGCAGGGGCTTTGCAGAGCATCGCGAGAAAGCGAGCTTCGACCTTTTAGGTGGTCCGCCAAGCGCGAGCCCGCAAGACGTGTTAGAAATTGACTAACCATTTGAAATTACGTCAGAATTTTATTGTTCTTTGCCGAATGTTCCTTTTTTCTTCCGCCGGTTTCATCCCGCACAATTTCCTTGTTTTTGTCTGCCCCGATGCATATAATGCATTCGCATGATTCCAGAGTAGGAGGCGATCTTCTTTAGGCTTCATACAGGCGGTTTCATAAGCCGTTCAATACACCGAGGGCCGGCCGATTTCCCCACAAGGGGAGATCTTTTTCCCGGGACCAGTGACCACCTATCGTGGTCGCCCCACGGCGCAACCGGCATCTGGTGCCCGAAAAGACACCTTCCCGCAAACACCACCATCCCCCCTGTCTCGTCCAATCCTGAATATCCAAAAAAGAGGACCGGCACATTCTTGGATCGTTTTTGGTCCAATGATTATCTACTGTTGGTAGCCGGCACTTCGGGCATGCCTGAAGGGGCTCTGTGTCGGGTAGTCCACCATATCAAGTCATGACAAAAAGGAGGTAGAATCGATGAAAGTAAAGGGCGTATTTGATTTCATGGGCGAGAAAGACCTTACGAGCCTGGAGATTATCTACAGTCGGAGACTGGATGAATTTCTCATGCGGGGGATGAAGGAGTGGGACGACGATCTCGATTTCAGCACCTATGCCCGCGATTTTACCTACCTTGATATTCTAACCGAGCATTACAGAGGGATTGGTACGGAACAGGTGGTTGCCGGTTTTGAAGAGCTCGGTTTAGGAGGATACGTTGAGCAGATTGAGCAGTTGATGAGACAAGGCAGGCATGAGGGTATTGAGTTCTATTATCATGGCACCAGGAATATCAGGGTAGCCTTCTGCAAGCACAGCGTCACATTAGGCCGTAATAATGGGTTCCATGCCATCAGGGCAGGGGCTATGCGCCGGCATGAATTGGATGAGCTTGAGTTGGATGTCATCACCGACGGCCTGAACCTTTCACGGGCGATGACTTACAAGAATGCGGTGGCGGCCATACCCTTCGGCGGGTGCAAGACGGTGGTACAGTGCGCGCCGGTCAAGCTGGATGACTATGAGACAATTGGGTTTTTGAGCTATGTTGCCGACAGGACCCGGAATTTTCCCGGGGCCGACATGGGGCTGGAGGAGGCGATGGTGGATATCATTCACGAGCGATACACCAGGAACTTCGTCGGCGGTACCAGGAGCCCTCTGGTTTCGACGGGTACTCCCACCGCCTATGGTGAGCTGTGCTCTATAAAGGAGGCCTGTGATTTCCTGTATGGGAGCACAGACCTATCGGGTAGAACCGTCGCCGTGCAGGGATTGGGTCACGTGGGCTACCCGCTCGCCGAATTTCTGCTTGACGAGGGCGCCCGGCTGATCGTTTCCGATATAGAAAAAGACAGGGTAGAGCAGCTGCAGCAGAAATACGGCACAGAGCGGGTCATGGACGTGCCGCCCGATGAGATCTATACCGTTGATGCCGATATCTTCGCTCCCTCTGCCATGGGAGGTATCATAACTGAGGAGCAGATACCACGGTTCAAGTTCAAGATGATACTCGGCTCGGCCAACAACCAGCTGAAGGCAACCAGCAAGGAAGAAGAGATAGAACTGGCCAAAAAGGTTGCCGATGCCGGAATCCTCTTTGTTGCTGACTGGGCCCACAATACTGGCGGCGTCATAGCTGCGGCCCTCCTGTGGCAACTGCAGGATGAGGCCACCGAGGAGCAGTTGAAGCCGAGAATCGAGCTCCCCTGCCGGACCAATTTCAGAAAGCTCCTCGAGGAATCGAGGGAAGCCGGGAAGACGCCCACGGAGCTGGTGTATGAAAAAGTAGAGAAGATGGTCTACGGAGGTGTTATTCAAACCACATGATCAGCCCTGAGCCCTTGCCGAAGGCCGAGAGTTTCGGCTTCTGCGCGGCAAGAAACAGGGCCGAGCCCTCTGCCTGGATATCAACCAAACAGTAATCGATCTGCCTGGTTGTCAAGGCCGGAACGAGGCCCGTTCCTTCTACCCGAAAGGCGATCAGGTGCGATTTGGTGTAAATCTTTAGACCCTCTACGTATTTGACGAGCGGTATGTTTTTTATCGCGAGAATCTCGTTGATTCCATCGCCATCGATATCGGTTATCAAAAGCCGGCTGTCCAGGGGGACCCGTGGCGGATCATCTCCGGGGCTTTGTTTCTCCCCGATGTTAATGGCATTATTGGTGCCCGCGATTTTCTCGTCCCCTTTCCACAGCACCGCACCGTTTTGGTCCCACACATAGAGCCTTTCATCATCTCTGAAACCCAGCCATTCGTGATTTCCGTCACCATCGAGGTCGTAACGGGTCAGGGTGTAAAATTGCACACCCCTGAGAGTGGGCAGCTCCTCTTTTCGGGTCAACGTGTCCCCGCCGCCGTAATCCATGGCATATATGTCGCCCCTGAAGAAATCCGAGACCGTTGAGTTCTGGAAGAGCAGCAAGGGGTTTCCCCCGGCCGGGCTTCTTATCGCCTGCAGGTGGCCTGTCTTCCGGTAGAGCCTGTGAAAGGCCCCGGCCCATTCCAAAACGGTGGTTCGGGCCCTGAGGCCGCTGAGGCCAACCACATAGATCTCCGCCTTGCCGTTGCCATCGACATCGCCGACGCTCACCTTGAGGAATTCCTCGCCAAAGGATGGCTCGAAGTTGTCTTTGAGGACAAACCGTTCCCCTTGCCCCTGGTAAATAGCAAGGTTTTTTCTTCCAAGCACAGCCAGTTCAGCCATGCCGTCACCATCCAGGTCCCCGGTGTCGAATGCCATAAGCTCCATACTCACCGGGATGGTATACGTTGGTTTGAACTCCTGGTATTCCGAGGTAGGCTTGAAAGAGAGCCCTTTCTGCGGTGTACTTGGGGTCTGTTTTTCCCCCTCCATCTTTGAAAACATGCCCTTTGTGGTCTGGGATTCGGGTACGGTCGCGGCCTTCTCCTTCGGTTTCGGTGCGGGGACTTCCCTTCCTTCGATGACGGCCCGCACCTGATTGGCAAGATCGGCGAGCTGCGGAATGAACTGATCTTCATTCACGGCCCTTGAAACCCTGGTTACCGTGGAACCGGACTCACCTGCCTGAAGCAGTGAAAGGTCCAAGCTATACCCGGCGCCTATGACCGTGATGCTCCCATACACGGCATAATCAGCCCCGAGGTCCCTGGTCAGCTCCTCGGCCCTTGTCTGAGCAGTTATTCCGCCTTTTTCCTCTTCGCTTAAAAGGTCGGCTAGTTTTCCATCCGGAATGATCTCTATATCTCCCCCGGCAAGGCGAGACAAGAGCATGCTCCTGACCCCCGTTCGCACGTACGATTTCGACTCGTCGGCATATATCTTCAGGGGCAAGAGAACAAGCCTTTTGGCGGAGGCAGAGGCAGGCACAAAGAGAGAGAATGTCAGGGATACTAAAACAACGGGAAAGAGTATACTCAGGATACTTTTACAGTACCTTCGTCGGTGAACCTGTTCGTTTACTAGTAAGGGATTTCTATTCATCTTTGCCTCACCCAGTCGGGTTTCTGTTTTCATTGAAAGCATGTATTTCCAGAGCATCCACGGAGTAGATGGAACTCAATGGTGGTTTGCACGGCTTCGCTAGGCAGCGAGCCATTCATTCACAGGGATGTTAGCTTGTTTCAAGATTTCCTTGACTAAGTCGGAGGATACCTCTTTGCCATGAGGATTTGGAATAATCTGTCTATATTTGCCTCGTTTCATATAGCTGTGCTTGCCTCCACTGAACGGACCTGTAAAACCTAACTTCTGAAGCTTCCGTATTAATTCGCCTCTCGAACAAGCAGGTATCTTAGGCATACGTAGTACTTTCTCTACTCGGAGACTTTTCTATACGCTCGGCAGCAGTCACCAACCTGGCTCCATTAATCAGCGGCATTTCTTCGCCTTCTCTGAGCCCTACTGTAATCCAAAGCTCAATGGCATCTATGAGGTTATCTCGGGCCTCTTCAAAATTATCACCCTGAGTCATACAACCTGGCAAAACTGGAGCTACTGCCACAACACAGCCAATTTTAGAGTCTCTCTTATATTCTGCTGTTTTAAGTATTTCTCTTATATACTCTTTGAAACCTACATACTTCATGGCTCAATCACCTCAAGTATAGGATTCTACATCGTTATCAAACTGCTGTGTAGTAGTATAATGCAAGGAACCTTACATATCAACTGATATTTCATTCAGGTCAGAAGCGTATTTTCCCCACCCTTCAATGCGAGATGCTGCTAAGGATCAGCCCGTCAAAGAAGGGAGAATGTCCACAAAAAAACCCGGGGCTTGAAGCCCCGGGTTTATCGAAGGTTAACTGCTAACGACGTTTAGAATGCAATCTTCCAGTAGACGCCCATAACGCTCTGGCTTGCTTCCTCTGTCTTCACACCGGCGTTCGTTACGTCATCTTGGTCGTACACCATGTATTCAGGGGTAATGGTAACGCCCTTGGCCAGGGTGATGGTTGCATTCACGTGATAGGTCGTGGCCGGGTCCTCATTGGTACCGGGCGCATCGGATTCGCTCTGACCAGTCATGTACCCGGCGGTAACCGTGATCATATCGCTTACCTTGTAGGCAAGGTCAAGACCATACCACAAGCATGATGCATCGACTACCGCTGTTCCGTTCCAGGCTGCGGCAAAGCCAGGGGCACCGGCGCCGTACTCTACGGGGTTTGACCCTTGCCACACCTGGGCCTTCACGGAGAGGGGGCCAAAACCCATGCTGGCGGTGAGACCGACCACATAGGAGTCGATGCCCTGGGTCTGATCAGTAGTTGAATTTCTTGCATCAACAGAATTATAGCCGCCGAAGAGCTTCAGGCCGACCATGGCAACGTTGAGGTCGTAGCTCACCATGAGTTTCGGCAAAGAGGTCTCCGTGTCGTTATATCCCGCAGCAACGATACCAGTAGGCATAACAACACTCGGTTCGCCCGCGGCGATCTTCAGGCTGCCGAACTGAAGCTGCACAAAAGGGATCCGGACGGAGCACGCGGGATCCAGCACGTCCAGGGCACCGCAGCCGTACATCGCGCTGGAGATACAGGAGAACTCAGGTGTCCAGAACTGGCCGATGCCCAGGGTTCCGGCTCCGAAGTTCCAGCTGGCAAACCAGTGTCTCACGTAGCTGCCAACATTGGGCCTGATTTCATACACGGCGCTGACCGGTCCCTCCTTGAAGTTGATGGTCAGACGGCTACATGTCCTGTCCATGGTCCAGTCCAGATCACTCGAATCCTTTGCCGGAGCAACGTTAGCTACGTCAACCATATAAGTGTGAAATGCAACGTAGCCACTGAAGTTGACGTCGGCCTTGGCTGGCGCTGTAAACGCAAACACAAACGCAACGGCCGCAAAAAGAATAAATAATTTTCGCATAACTCTTTCCTCCATAAAAATTGATTTAGCAAGAAAATGACTCGAACAGCCTCAACAGAAAAAACCAGACCCTCACCTCCTTTCCCTGTGCTAATTTCGCTAATGATATGAGGCTATTATGGGTTGTTTATCAGCTTTAGGGAAGAATGTCAACATTTTTTTTCACACACAGAGGTTCTTTGCGAGCCGTAAAAGAGCCGCCTTTTCACCCGGTCAAAGCCCTGACGGTTGTCCCTTTTCCCCTCACATCTTCAAGGTGGTATAGTACTGGCCGTGCCGGTCGATCTTGTCACCCACCGGTGTTCCGCAGAACCGGCACCGGTACTCGTATTTGTCGCCTTCAGGCAGGATCAGAAGCAGTGATTTAATCACCGGCACAGCCCTTTTGCATGTGGGGCAGTAGAGCTCCGTGGCCTCGAATTCATCAAAGCTTGATTGGGCTTGGTTTTCCCGGCTTACAGACGTATATCCGTATGGTCCTCGCGTATTCATAAACCGTTTCCTTTTTCCTTCTGATGTGATAGTAGATCCATATTTTAGCCAGCGTTGAAAAAAAAGCAAGCAGGGAATGCCATTTGGTGGTTGGTATTTGAGCTGAGTGATGCGGGCGAGCGAGATGGTTCACCGCAGAGACGCAGAGGGCGCAGAGAGGAAAGTCCTTTCCCTTGCCGTTGAGAGGCCGGCAAGGGAAAAGCTTCACAGCCCTTCGGGCAATTGGGTTGATAATGGACATTAATGAGTTGAGCAGCAAGATCATTGGGGCAGCTATAGAGGTGCATAAAAAACTTGGCCCAGGTTTGCTTGAATCGGTCTATGAGGAATGCATTTGCTATGAACTGAGTCTCAGAGGCATATCATTCGAAAGGCAGAAACCTCTACCAGTGGTTTATAAAGGAAAGAAACTGGACTGTGGTTACAGGCTGGATATTGTCGTTGAAAACGCGATTATCCTTGAATTGAAATCATGCGAAAAGATTGAGCCTATCCATAGGGCTCAACTTTTAACATACCTCAAGTTGTCTGACCTCAATCTCGGATTGCTTTTGAATTTCAATACACCTGTCATGCGGGATGGTATAGTTCGTATTGTAAATAAACTAAACGAGGAGCCCCTTTTTAAGGAGAGCTGATCTTTTTGCTTTCCGCCCCCTCAGCGGAAAGCAAAAAAAGAGTCACCCTTTGCGATCTTAGCGTCTCTGCGGTGAGACAACACTTGAAAGGAGGACGGTATGAAGATACAACACATCGATCACATAGGGATTGCGGTAAAGAGCATCGAGGAGGGAAGGAAATTCTTTTCCGATGTCCTGGGACTTACCCTTGACAAGACAGAGGTCGTCGAAGAGCAAAAGGTAAAAACGGGCTTCTTCCCCATTACCGACAGCGAGCTCGAACTGCTCGAGTCCACGGAACCGGACGGTCCGGTTGCGAAGTTCATCGACGCACGGGGCGAGGGGGTGCAGCACATCGCATTCAGGGTAGAGAACATAGAGGACGCGCTAAAAGAGCTCAAGGAGAAGGGGGTCAGGCTCATCGATCAGGAGCCCCGGAAGGGCGCAGGCGGGGCACGGATCGCCTTTATCCATCCCAAGGAAACCCACGGCGTGTTGGTTGAGCTGTGCGAGAAGGAATGAAAGGGCCTGCTCCTATTCCCAGTAGGCGTGCTGCATTCTCCCCGGATATTTTGGTGATTGCGTTTTCTGAAAGGCCAGCCTCCTTCATCTCCTCCAGGTATCGGCCCGGTTTCAACAGGGGAAAATCGCTCCCGAAGAGTATCCTGTCGGGCCCGAGTATTCGGGTGGCAATAGGATAGATCTCCTTATCATAGAGGAACGGTGAGGCGGCGGTATCGAACCATGTGTTTCGCAGTACCTCTTTAACCTCCCGTTTCATAAGATGGTAAAAGAAGATCCCCCCTCCCCAGTGGGCGAGGACGAATCTATTGTCGCCATTCTGTCGCAAAAAGCTATACAGTTCATGCAACGTGACAGCGGTCTTGCCGGGATAGGCATGGCCCACAGGCTCATTGGCGTGGAGGAGAATCGGCACGTCGAAGCGCTGAGCAATCTCGGCAACAGGCTCGAAGCGATCCCGGATACCCCCTGAAAGGCCCTCATCGTACAGTGCCAGCTCACCAATACCCGAGAGGCCGGCCTTCAGGCATCGTTCGAATTCTTTTTCGGCACCGCGAGCCAAGGGGAAAGCGGTGGCAAAGCCGATGAGCCTTCCCTTGTATCGTTCAACTGCCTCGAGGACGTAGTCGTTATTTGCCTTGAAATAATCCTCCCTATACCACGGAAACCCAAACACCACCGATTTGTCTATCCCTTGGTCATCCATATTGCCCACGAGCTCCTCTGCGCCGGAAAGTCTTGACCCGGGAACACCGTAAAGGAGCTTGAAGGCCGGTTCGCGGTCAAAGAACCGTTCCCTGTTTTCCCTGACCTCAGGCGGAAAGATGTGGGTGTGGAAATCGATGATCATTTCGTTGCTGGTTTATACTTACAAATGACAAAAGTCATTGCGAGCGACCTGCCCGCCATCGCGAGCGCTCAGGCGAGGCAGGCGGGAGCGAAGCAATCTCATATTCGCTCATGCAAATCCCGCCATTCTCTATTTATGCTGGTAATAGGTTGAATTTTCTTTTGTCTTGAACCGGCCTTTATCTGTTTCTCCCTTGAAATAGCATTCTCAGGATCGTCGAAAACCTCATAGTAAACTAGTTTGGCAATGTTATACTTCTTGGTAAAACCAGCAACCAATTTTTCTTTATGTTCATAGATTTTCTTTTTTAGATTGTTGGTTATACCTGTATAGAGGACAGTATTGTGCTTGTTGGTCATTATGTACACATAGTATTGTCTACTCATTTATGACCCGTTCTGTTTACGAAGCCTATTCCAACCGAAACGAAGTATCTCGGAGATTGCTTCGTCCCGCTAAATAAAGCGGGACTCGCAATGACAAAATAAATATTCTCCCTCTTCGCCTCAACGAGTAACCAGGAACCAGAAACGAGCAACTATGCCATGTGGTACGGATCGACATCGATTATCATCCTCACGCCGCCTGAGCTTATGATTGGTGCAGCTACCCTCTCCAGCTCTTTCAACATGTGACCGAGGCACTGAGAAGATCGGGACTTGATAAGGATCTGCTGGCGGTACTTACCCTTGAGCTTTGCTATGGGCGATTCAACGGGACCGAGAACGGTAAGATCCTTTTTGATCCCCTGCTGTTCCTCTAAAATACCGCCGATTTTTGCTCCCATGTGCCGTGCCATGCTCTCCGTCTTTGCCTTGCTGTTGCCGACGAGGCGCACGTTGGCTGCTGAACAGAAGGGCGGATAGTTGAGTGATCTCCGGAGCCTTATTTCTCGGGAGAAAAACCGCTTGTAATTGTGATCTCTCGCGGCCAGAATGGCATAATGTGCCGGATTGAACGTCTGGATGATCACCTTACCGGGTGAGCTCCCCCTGCCGGTTCTGCCTGCCACCTGGGAAAGGAGCTGAAAGGTGGTCTCGCCGGCCCGAAAATCGGGAGTATTGAGAGAAAGATCAGCGGATAGTACCCCGACCAGGGTTACATTGGGAAAATCATGACCCTTGGTCACCATCTGTGTGCCAACGAGGATATCGGTTTCCTGTTCCAAGAATCGTCTCAAGACCCTTTGGACCTCACCCTTGTGCCTCATGGTATCCCGGTCCATTCTCTCTGCTCGTGCATCAGGAAACAAACGCTCCAATGTCTCCATCACCTTTTCCGTTCCGAATCCATAGGGTATGAGATGCGTTCTATTGCATGAAGGACATCTGTTTGGAGGTTTGAGCTTAAAGCCGCAGTAATGACAGAGGAGATTATCACTGTCTTTATGGTACGTGAGACTTACTTCGCAGTTCGGACACTTGAGGGCTTCCCCGCAGAACCTGCACAGGTAAAAGGCATTGAACCCCCTCCTGTTCAAGAACAGGATAGCCTGCTTCCCCAAGGGAAGGGTTTCTCCAATTGCCTGCCTGAGAGGAGGACTGACAATACCGGAACCCTCCTCACTGCCCTCGAGATTCTTCATATCGACAATGGTTATATCCGGAAGCTCCCTCCTCTTTACCCTTCTTGGCATGGTAAGAAGGCCGTATCTACCGCTCATGGCATTCCGGTAGGACTGGACCGACGGGGTCCCGGAGCCAAGGATAACGACGGCACCGCCGAGTTTTGCTCTCACGGTAGCACTATCCCTTGCCTGGTAGCGGAATTGCTCCTCTTGTTTATAAGAGGGATCGTGCTCCTCGTCGACGATAATGAGGCCCAATCGTGAAAGAGGGGCAAACAAGGCTGATCGAGCTCCGATTACAATGTCTGCCTGCCCTTGCGCTATCCTGATCCACTGGTCATAGCGTTCCCCCGGTGAAAGGGCGCTGTGAAGAATAGCCACTCTATCTCCCAAACGGGCCTTGAAAAAGGAGGCCATTGAAAGGGTAAGGGCAATCTCCGGTACCATTACTATGGACCGCCGACCGAGCTCCAGAGCAGCCTTGACCGTATGATAGTAAACTTCTGTTTTGCCACTCCCGGTTACGCCGTGCAAGAGATATACAAAAAAGGCACTGTCTCTGATTTTCGTTGCTATTTCCTCTACGGCCTTTCTCTGCAAGGCATTGAGCAGGGGCGGTATGGTTGAGATTGGCAGGGTTTCACCGGATATCTCTCGAACCACAGGCTTGAGGGTCTTTTTCAAAAGACCTTTGTTCACCCACTTATCCACGAGGTAAGGGCCGTTCTTAAAAACCTTCCCTGCCTCGGCGAGGGAAAGCTCTCCCTTTTGGAAAATCATCTCCAGGAATGCATGTTCGTTCCTTGCCTGACCGTCACTGAGAGTCACGGGCGGGTACGGTGCACCTTCCGCTGGGGCAATGAAAACCCTCTTCAGAACACCGACCTTGTCCACGTATCCCTGCGGGGGGAGGTGCTTATCCTTGGGGGTTCTCACGTTGAGACCGGAAGGGAGGGCAGTCTTAATTACGAGGCCGATTTGATAGTGGTAGTAGTCTGAGAGCCATTCGAAGAACGGAACCATGTCGGAAGGGAACAAAGGGTGAAAATCGATAATACTCGTAACATCACGTAACCCTTTTCGATCTTCCGGTGGGATAACCCTGAGGATGTAGCCGGTTACCTTTCGGCGCGAGAAGGGGACAATAACCCTTTTTCCCACCGGGGACCCGTTTTGCAGGTCGGCTGAGAGGGTATAGGTGAAGGTTCCGTTGACCGGTAAGGCCACGGCTACCTGAACGAATATCTTTTTCAGGTCTTCTGTCATGGGGTTAATGGTATCATGGCGTACTCTGGTGCGCATTCGGCTCAATCCACGGCCGACCTCACGTTTCAGACCACAGGACGGTGCCTATCCCTTCATACGGAGGAAGTCTCCCCGTCACAGATGAACGTAAGCGGTCGTGATTCTCAAGGCCCGCTCTTGCTAAATTG
The DNA here is from genome assembly GCA_035527895.1 of Desulfatiglandales bacterium. Classification (GTDB taxonomy): domain Bacteria; phylum Desulfobacterota; class DSM-4660; order Desulfatiglandales; family B25-G16; genus JADFWK01. The sequence continues at coordinate 76,514 of DATKZQ010000002.1, read as the reverse complement.
AGCGCGAATGAGGGGAATGCTGAACTGCGTCACATCGAGAGGCGGGTTTATCGTAACATCCTGAACCGAATACTCCTCTACAGTTGACCCGTATGATGAGTACACAATCTGGTAGGGATACCACGTCTTTTCTCCGATTTTCCTGTAATCCGAAAACTGGACGGAGAAATCGTCAAGCACAAGAAGCACTGGCAAAAAGCGGTCTTTGTCTACGAGGAGCCGAGGACTCCCTTCCTCTTTATCGCCGATCAAGTAAGCGATTTTGCCGTCGAACCTCGTGAGAGATACCGTATCAAGGTTGATATTTTCATTTTGTAGAACCTTGAGAATTCGCTGCGGATCTTGAGCAACAAAAAGGAAATGATAGAGGAAATGATCTCGCTCCAAGCCGCTCACAATCGTTCCATTGATGATTCTCAAGGTCTTCGAACCGCTGTGAACTATAAGGCGAGTACCAGGTTGCCCTGCAACGTCTGCCCGATAGAGATCAGGTGACATAACCTCAATGATCTCGCCAAAAGCCTTCTCGGTTTCGCCATGAAAGTCCTTGATCGTAGTAACCTGCAGTATTCTTACTGTCTTGAGGGCAGCGAATCGATTTGCCATGAATTCGATGATCTGAGCAGAGGGCAGCACATACGGGAGACCGAGACAGGGTGACATCACGATAACCACTATGGAAAGTGCAATCAGGAGGCTCCATTTTCTTGCCATATCTCCTCCATACGATTGACGACGTTGCTGAACCTTGCTGTGTCGCTCCCTGTCAAGGCGGTTGCAGGGGGAGATTTAACGGTAAGGGGATTCACGAATCTCCCATTCCTGATCATGCTGAAGTCAAGATGAGGTCCCGTTGCCAGTCCGGACGAACCAACGTAACCGATGACATCTCCCTGCCTGACTTTCGAACCCTTCTTAAGACCTCTTGCAAACCTGCTCAAATGCCCGTACCCTGTTTGAAAGACGTGGTTATGCCTGACCCTTATGTAACGGCCATAGCCTGTCTTCCACCCGATAAAGGTTACCCGACCGTCGCCCACAGATTCAACAGGCGTTCCTGCAGGTGCGGCGTAATCAACCCCGTAGTGCGGTCGATATATCTTAAGAATTGGATGAAACCTCCGGGACGAGAAATATGAGCTGATCCTCCTGTACCTGAGCGGTGATTTCAAGAAGGCCTTTCTCAGGCTTTTTCCATCCCTGTCGTAATACCCTGCTCTACCATCAGTGTCAATGAAATAAAAGGATTCGTGAAGCCTTTCCTGATTGACAAACGTGGCCGCAATCATTTTCCCATAGCCGACGCAGTTTCCCTTTGTGTAATGGCGATCAAAGATCGCATGAAAGGAATCTCCGGGCCTGATGTCAACCAGAAAATCGATGTCCCACGCAAAGATATCGGCGAATTCCATGGCGAGTTCGGAGGGCAAACCCCTCTCAAGGGCCGACTCGTAAAAGCAAGAAGAGACCGCTCCGGTGATTATGGTGGGGATGGATAGCGTCGCGGAAAGAGCAAGGCTTGGGAAGAATTCATCTCCCATTCTGATAATGTGAAGCATCTCCTTGGAGGATAGGTGAAGGGAGATTCTTTCAACTTTGCCGTCCTTTCTGCCGAGCCAGACATCGATTATTTGGCCGGCCTTGGCCCTCGATAAATCAAAAACCGGCTTGGCTGCTTCACTAATCCTCAAAATATCTTGCGCTGAGAGACCATGCCGAGACCCAATCTCGTAAAATGTTTCACCCCCACCGAATGACTCCCGTATTCGTCTGTGGCCTGTCAGCCACTCCTGTCTCGCCTCAAAATAATCATCATAGGTAGCTGCGGGAGGAACCATCAATTCGTCTGTAGCTACCGTATCGTGGCCGGGTTCTAGTAGGAAGATGATGAAGGTTACAAAAATCAGTGCAGCGGTAAAAAAGAAAAGGGAGACTCTTTTCCATCGAAGGATGCTGCCGGATTTCTTGATCCTACGGTTCAACTTCTCAGTTCCAAGGGGGTGAGAGGGTTACTTCGGCTTATAATAATCATTTAATAAAAATAGTTGACATATTTATTTCTTTATATTATTAAATATTAAAATTATAGTAAAAGTATATTTAATTGTAAACGACTTTATCGCTAGAAAGGATCATGAATGGCCGATTATATATACTGCCTAAGAAAGAAGAATAACCCCCGAATAGACGTTCGAATATGTGAGGCGAAGTGTTCTTTCAAGGAAGAGTGTCCGGAATTTATTGCGTATCAGGAGCGGTCTGCCAGTCAGTCTGCGATCTTGAATTCCGGATTGACCATGTCGCCTCTTTTGAACCCCATGGCATCAAAGAACTGAAGAAGACCCCAGTCCCGCCAATTTACCAGGGTATAGACGGTATCAACCCCCACCTTTTTCATGTTGTTGAGCATCTCCTTCATGAGAATCTGAGCGATGCCCTTCCGCTGATAGGCTGGGTCAACGCCAATAGTGTCTATCCAGCCGATATTCTCCGGCACGCCGTATTCCCAGCCGCTTGCATCACCGAGGATAAAGGCGACCACCCTGCCATCCATTTCTGCCACGAGGGATGGCAAAGGAGATCTCCTTCCCGCCATCTCGATCTTACCTTCCCAGTAATCGGACCTTCTTTCGCCGAGAACCTGGCAGTATGTTAAGATTTACGGTTTTGTAACAAGCTCACCCTGTTTTTTGAGACTCACGAAGGGCATTTCGAAGTACCCTTCGGAAGTTATAGCCAGGCAACCGGTAACGGGACCCCGGCATGCCCATCTCATAGGTCAGAGCGTGGAACGGTTTAACCCCGGTCATGCCCATTTTCTCAAGGCGATATCTATTGGCCTCACGGGATGTGGCCACAGAGGTGGGGTTTAAATAGACCAAAAGGAGACTCCCAGGGCTTCCACGGTGTAAACCCCACCTCTGTGGCCTATGCAAGACCCGGTGGAATTCTTTTTTAAGATATCGCCCGCCTGCCTCGCCTGAGCGAGAGCGACCCGCCTGCCAGCGCCTGAAGCGCAGCTGATGGCGGGCAGGTGGCGGGCAGGCCTCTCGAAAACAGCCATGACCTCCTTTGGTATATGAACGATACGAATAGCTTATTTTTTCTCCACAGGTCATTGAAAAGACCTATTCAACGGGGTGAAGTGCAAAAAAAGACATCCCTATCCCTCGGGACAGCCTAGTTACGGAGCTAAAGCAGTAATCGAAAAACCCATGTAAGGAAGCAGCAGTGCTATACCGAACGGCGCCATATTTTTATTGACAAACAAGAACAATTTTGTTTAATTCAGGGCTATTCTCATGTGAGATCGATAACAATGGTTAAGGGGAAAGCTGTTTGAAATGAGACGGTTACTTTTCGTTCTGATCCTATTCTTTTTTTCTGTCACGGCGTTCCTTCAAATCCCTGCAAAGGCTCAGGAACCAAAGGACATCTTGTCTATTGAAGCATATGACATGCTCAATACGGTTCCCACCACGTACCTGATCGATGTAAGGACGCGGGCAGAATACCAGTTCATAGGTCATCCACCGATGGCGCACCTGTTTCCCCTTTATTTCATGAGCGACCAACTGGTACAACAAGACGAGCAGTGGGAGTATCAACTAACCAACAACAAGGCATTCGTAGAAGAAATAAGCAAGAAATTTCAGAAGACCAACAACCTCCTCATTATATGCAGGGATGGCACCAGGAGCATCTTGGCGGCCAGACAGCTTATCAAGGCGGGCTTTAAGAACGTTTATAACGTAAAGGACGGATTCGAGGGACCGCCTTTCCCCACCTATGAGGATCAGAACAGGCACAAGTTTTACCGCCAACTGGCTCAGAGGAACAAGATCCCTACATACAATCAACGCCGTTTTTACGGCTGGCAATGGTGGAGCCTTCCCTGGACCTATGATATAGACCCTAAGTATATTTACCCTCCTGATACAGTTGTTAAGGAAAAGAAATAGCTCCCTCTACCCTAACGCCCCAATAAGGGCCAGGGATATGATCGTTTTGCTATCGAGAATCTTGTTGTCTTTAATCATCCCTGAGACTTCTTCCAAGGTATAGATCTCAACGGATGATATCTCATGTTCATCAGCAGGTTCGTCCAGCTTCTGCAGATCCCTGCTCACATAGAGGTGAATGAGCTCATTAGAGTACCCGATGGCAGGGGCGTAGGTATAGAGCCATTCAACGGATTTAGCCCTAAAGCCAGTCTCCTCGACCAACTCCCTCTTGATGCACTCTTCAGGGGTTTCACCTCTGTCGATCTTACCTGCCGGGATCTCAAGCGTCTCCCTCCCGAGAGCATAGCGGTACTGCCTGACCATGATAAGCTCCTTGTCAGAGACAAAAGGAACAAGTGCTGCCGCTTGTGGATGGTCAACGCGAATCCTTTTGCTGATCCTCCCGCTTTTCAGCTTCACCTCATCCAGATAGACGGTGAAATTCGATGTACCGAGACTCGCCAAGCTCTGTATTTTTTGTTCCATAAGAAGTTCCTCTTTTCGCTGCATATCCTCCCAACGTAAGCCTTCCGGAGAATGAGAGATTGAGAGGAATACCGGTCAAGGCCGATACCAGGAAATCTGGTAACTTATCGCCGTTAGACGGGAATTCATTTTCAAAAACACCAGAATGTTGTGCCCGAGAGGACGGCGAGCTTCACTCCACGTCACGAATTACCTTACTTCCAATGAGAGATTCGATCTGTTGGATCAGGGTTTCCTCGGGCATAATGCTATAACGGTTATGAGCGGCAATAGTGGACTGGCTGCTTCCGTCAAGATTGATTTTAAACATAATCTTGCATTCCCCGGGATACCGAAACACGAGGTCCTTGAGCTTCATAAGGCTTGACCGGCTCAGACCTTCCTGTGAAATGGGGATTGAGATTGCCTTGATTGCCTTTTGTTTTACCGTTTCCAAGGGGACAATATCCTGAGCCCTGATTTTGACAATATTCTCGCCGACCTCGACCTCGCCTGTTACTAAAAGGGGTCGGTCGTCGCTAAGGAGTGAAGCGCATCGAGTGAAGACATCCGGGAATACAACTACCTCGGTGAAACCGTGCTTGTCCTCTAAGCGAATGATCGCCATCTTATCCCCTTTTCTGGTTCTCTTGATACGCATATTGTTAACGAGCCCCGGTAGCCTTACAGTCTCCTTATCCTTAATTCCGGCAAGATCCTGCGTTGTTGTAGTAGCGAACTGGGATATCACATCGCCGTAACGATCAAGGGGATGTCCGGTAATATAGAATCCGAGGGATTCCTTTTCCTTACGCAACTTCTCATCATCGTCCCATTCTTCCAGATTGGCATGTTCAGATGTCTGTTCCTCTTCCTCGGACGGGAGGAGGGCGAACATGTTCAGCTGGTTTGGATCTTCACTCATGCCCCCAAGGGCGAGGGCATCGTTCAGGGACGCAAACAACTGAGACCGAAATGCACCGGTAAAGTCAAAAGCCCCACACTGAATGAGACTTTCCAGCACCCTCTTATTTACCTTTGACTTGTCGACGCGCTTACAAAAGTCGGTGAGTGACTTAAATGAACCGCTCACCTCTCTTTCATGAACAATTGCTTCCACAGCCTTAAAGCCCACGTTCTTCACAGCGGCCAGACCAAAACGAATACTATCCCCGACAACGGCGAAATCCACCTGACTCTCATTGATGTCAGGGGGAAGGATGGGTATACCCATCTCCTTGCACTCGGCAATGTTCTTAATAGTTTTATCCTGGCTTCCCATGTCTTCGGTGAGTAACGCAGCCATGAACTGGACCGGGTAGTGGGCCTTGAGGTAGGCGGTAATATAGGCGATCATAGCATAGGCTACTGAATGGGATTTGTTAAAACCGTAACCGCCGAATTTCTCTATCAAGTCAAAAACATGTGTTGCCTTACTTCTATCCAAGCTGTTCTGGCTTGTTCCTTCCAGAAAACGTTCTTTTTGCTGTGCCATCTCTTCAGCCTGCTTTTTGCTGATGACCTTTCGCAGCACATCTGCCTCTGAGAGGGTGTAGTTTGCCAGTACCTGGGCGATTCGCATAACCTGCTCTTGATAGACAATGACCCCATATGTTTCGGTGAGAATATCCTCCAGTTCAGGCAAGGGGAAGGTTATCTTAATTTCACCATGCTTTCTTCGAATAAAATCGGTAACCATATTGCTGCCCAAAGGGCCCGGCCGAAAAAGCGCAACCGATGCAACGACATCATCGAAAACATTTGGCTTGAGATTCCTGAGGAGTTCCTTCATCCCCGTACTTTCCAGTTGAAAAACCCCGGTGGTCCTGCCCTCGCTGATCAGTTGGAAGGTCTTATCATCATCCATTGATATTTCATCGAGGTTAACGAGGTCGCCAGTCGTATCCTTGACAAGGTCAACGGTGCCCTGTATGACCGTCAGGGTCTTGAGCCCTAAGAAGTCGAATTTTATGAGCCCCAGTTGTGCCACCTGATCCATGGTGAACTGGGTCATTACTTCTCCATTGGGCCCCCTGAAGAGAGGCAGGTAATCAACCAGAGGTCTGTCGGATATGACGATACCGGAGGCGTGGGTCGAGGCGTGTCTCGTGAGGCCCTCCAGGGATCTGCTGATACGCAAGAGCTTTTCTTCTTCATCGCTTCCTTCTTCCAGGGCCTTGAGCTGGGGCTCTGCCTCAATTGCCTCGTCAAGGGTAATATTGCCGCCTTCGGGGATCAGTTTGGCTATCCTGTCGGCTTCGGCATACGACATGTTCAGGGAACGGCCGACATCTCGAATAACGGCACGGGCCCTCATGGTACCGAATGTTATGATCTGACAGACGTTTTCCCTCCCATATTTCTCGCTGACATAGTCGATGACCCCATCCCGATTCTTGATGCAGAAGTCTATGTCAATATCGGGCATACTGATGCGGCCGGGATTGAGAAACCGCTCAAAGAGAAGGCCGTGTTTGATTGGATCAATATCGGTGATCCTGAGCGCATAGGCTGTCAGGGACCCGGCAGCGGAGCCCCTGCCGGGACCTACGGGGATACCTGATTTCCTCGCATAATCTATGAAGTCGGCCACGATCAGGAAGTAGCCCGCAAAGCCCATTTCAGTAATGACTTTGATTTCGTAGGTCAAACGGTCCTCATATCCGGCTCTGAGTTCCGGGGACACAAGGCCGTCGAGAGCCTCCTTGCGCGCGAGCCTCTTGTCCAGACCTTCTCTGGCTGCCTTTTCAAATGTTTCTTCCAGCGTGACTTTTCCTGATACCTGAAAAATAGGATACTTGTATTTGCCAAACTCCATCTCGTAGGAGCATCGTTTGGCTATATGCACCGTATTGTCCAGGGCCTCTGGAAACCCGTCAAGATCACGGGCCATCTCTTGCGGGGATTTGTAATAGAACTCATCATTGGAAAGCTTCAGCCTATTGGGATCATCGACGCTTTTTCCCGTCTGGATGCACAAGAGGATATCGTGAGCTTCAGCGTCATCTTTATTCAAATAGTGGCAGTCATTGGTGGCAACAAGGGGAAGCGACATCTCGTGAGCCAGCTCTTTGAGGAACCCGTTTACTTCGATCTGCTCGGGCATTTTATTGGCCATTACCTCCAGGTAAAAACGGTCCTGGTCAAAAATAGATGAGAGCTGATGAGCATACTCTTTTGCATCCTCGATCCTTCCCCTCCTCAAGAAGTAAGGGATATGGCCCTTGAGGCACGCTGACAAGGCAATGAGCCCTTCGTTGTGGTGCCTCAATAGCTCCATATCGATTCGGGGATTGTAGTAAAAGCCCTCAAGATTCCCGAGCGTTACCAGCTTGCTGAGATTCCTGTACCCTTGCTCATTCATCACGAGCAGAACCAGATGGTATGCAGTTGGCTGACCATCAGGCGAGGGGGATTTCTCGGTCCTGCTGCCAGGTGCGACGTATGCCTCGCACCCGATGATCGGTTTGATGCCTGCCTTATGGGCCTGGGAGTAAAACTCCACTGCTCCGAACATGTTGCCGTGATCGGTAATTGCAACGGTATCCATGCCTAACGTTGCGGCTTTCTTCAGCAGTCTATCTATACGGATGGCTCCGTCAAGCAAGCTGAATTCGGTGTGAGTGTGTAAGTGAACGAAGGGGCGTCCGTCTTTTGCTTCTGCTTTATTGCGAGATTTTGTAGACATATGTGTTTGACGAATTTCTTTGAATTAGATACGATTAATCTAAATACACGATGAGCGGTAACGAAAGAAGCCGCTGAAATGAGCCAGCGTCTCTTTCGTGTTATCATAAGGCAAAGAAGAGAGGGCTTCAAGTCTTTTTAGAAAAACCCACCAACACATACAGGGTTCTTCAAGTAAAACAACTACCTGTGGAACACTCCTCAGGTATCTCATGCAACAGCCATATTGTTTCTCTAAAATTTGGTTTCTCTCCATGTCGGACAGGGCAACACAGAGGAAAAAAGAGGCACACATACTCCTTATTGCATACGAACATATTGTCAGGGATGTAATAGCCAGGATGCTGACTGAGAGGGGTCATACGGTCGTTACCTGTGCAGTAGGTCTGGACGGAATAGGAAAGTTCAGGAAGAGGAAAAAAGAGTTTGACGTGGTCATGAGTGATATCGCTCTGCCCGGCATCAGCGGTTTTGGTGTGGCAAAACGGATCAAGAAAATGAGCCAAAAGACCCCAATCATACTCATGAAAGGGCGGGAGAAAGAGTTGGACTTAGCGCAGTTCAGGGAATCCGGCGCAGATCTTGTCATAAGCAGGCCCTTATCCATGCACAACACCGTCCATCTTGTGGAAGGGCTCATTGAGAAGGAGACAGGTTGAGATAATGGATCTGAAGATTTCGCCGCTTGCCACCAGGCTAAGACCGGATAGGATCGAAGATATTGTAGGCCAGGATCACCTTTTGGGTCCAGAAAGGGCGCTCCGGAGGTCTCTTGAGACCGGTAATCTGTTTTCAGTCCTATTCTGGGGGCCACCGGGTTCAGGCAAAACGACCATTGCAAGATTGATGGCACAGTACAGCAATTGCCCCTTTGAGTCATTCTCGGCGGTTTTATCCGGAGTTAAGGAATTAAGAGAAGTAGTCGATTCGGCAAAAAGGACCTATCGGTATGAGGGAAAACCAACCATTCTTTTTGTCGATGAGATTCATCGTTTTAATAAGGCCCAGCAGGATGCATTTCTCCCCCATGTCGAAAGTGGCCTGATTATTCTTATTGGGGCAACAACTCAAAATCCGTCATTTGAAATCATCCCGCCCTTGCTTTCAAGGTCCAGGGTAATGACCCTTAAGCCATTGGAGCTTGAAGATATGGCCGTCATATTGGGTAGGGCTCTTAAAGATAAAGAGCGCGGGCTTGGCGATCTCAATATCGATATCGAAAAAGAAGCCTTGGAATATATCGCCAGTATCTCCCATGGGGATGCACGGGCGGCCCTTAACAATCTGGAGTCGGCCAGCTATTTCGTCCAGGCTGGCAAAGACAATAAGAGGCTGCTGACGAAGTCGGTTGTTGCCCTTGCCCTGGACAAGAAGCCTCTCCTCTATGACAAGAATGGTGAGGAGCATTACAATGTCATATCGGCCTTGCATAAGAGCATGCGGGGAAGCGATGCCCAGGCCTCGATCTACTGGCTCTATAGGATGCTGGAGGCAGGGGAAGACCCGCTTTTTATCGCGAGACGGCTGATTCGATTTGCTTCCGAAGACATCGGCCTCGCCGATCCCAGGGCCCTTGAAATAGCCTTGACGGCCTATCAGGCCTGGGAACGGGTTGGCCCACCTGAGGCGAAACTTTGTTTGGTCCAGGCCGTCGTGTATCTAGCAACGGCGCCGAAGAGTAATTCACTGTACGTGGCCGAGAGATCTGTGAGGAAAGAGATCGAGGAATCTGGTCCGCTGCCGGTGCCGTTACACCTCCGTAACGCCCCGACAAGCTTGATGAAGCAAATGGGCTACGGTGAGGGATACCTTTACCCTCATGATTACCCCGATGGCCAGATAAGGCAGGAATATTTCCCGGAAAAGGTGAAGCAAAAGGTATTCTATCGTCCGAGCAACCGGGCCTTTGAGAGGGAGATAAGGAACAAGATGATAGAACAACACAGATCGAAGACTCGAAATACCAAGACCGATAAGTCGCCACCGAAGCAGGGATAAACGGCTTCAAGAAGCCGAAAGGTCAAAATCCAAATCGATTATTGCCTTAACTCCGTAGAATAATGCCGAGCATCTATTCTGCCTGCTTTGGTACTGCGAGGGACATGGATCTCTGCTTTTTCACTTCACCCTGTCGAATAGCTCTTTTTAATGATCCATGGAGCGATACTAAGCTAGTGGTATAGTTCATACACCAAAGGAGGTCATGGCTGTTTTCGAAAGGCGATATCTTAAAAAGAATACCACCGGGTCTTGCATAGGTCACAGAGGTGGGGTTTACACCTTGGAAGCCCTAGGAGTCTTTGTTTGGGTCATCTAAACCCCACCTCTGTGACCACATCCCGTGAGGCCAATAGATATCGCCTTGAGAAAATGGCCATGACCGGATAGTACAGAGTATGTATGGCTCTCTAATCACTACACCATTGAGGAAACACTTTGTTAGCGATACTAAGATATTGTTGAGCAGGGCTGATCATGCTTGAGCCCCTTTACCTTCAATTACACAGAGAAGGCGAGTTAGCAAAGCGGGTGGAAGAGGCCGTTGCGTTGTTACGCGAGTGCCGGCTCTGCCCACGGGAATGCAAGGTTGACCGTTTGAATGATGAAAGAGGTTACTGCCGGACTGGCAGGAGAGCAATAGTCTCGAGCTATAACGCCCATTTCGGGGAAGAAGCGCCCCTCGTCGGCAGATACGGTTCAGGGACCATCTTTTTCACCTCCTGCAATCTTCGCTGCTCTTTTTGTCAGAACTTCGAGATCAGCCATCTGGGGGAGGGTGGAGCAATAGATGCACCAGACCTAGCAGGAATAATGTTGCAGCTCGAAAGGCGGGGTTGCCATAATATTAACCTGGTTACTCCTACCCATGTCGTGCCTCAGGTGCTTGAAGCCCTCCTGCTAGCGGTGGAGAACGGCCTCACCATCCCCATAGTCTATAACAGTGGTGGTTATGAGCGTGCAGAGACCATCCGGCTCTTAAGAGGCGTTGTGGATATCTACATGCCGGATTTCAAATTCTGGGACGAAAAATGGTCAGAAAGATATTGCAACGCACCTGATTATAGGGGTAGGGCGGTAAGCGCGCTCAGAGAGATGCACGCCCAGGTGGGTGATCTGAAAATAGACGAGAATGGTGTAGCTCAAAGAGGGCTGCTCGTGAGACACCTGGTAATGCCGCACGGGATTGGCGGCACCGACAAGGTAATGGAATTCATATCCAAGGACCTATCACCAAACACGTACGTGAATGTCATGGATCAGTACAGGCCGTGCGGAACGGCCCATGATGACCAATATCTTAACCGGCGACTTTCGTCAAAGGAATACGCAGCGGCCCTGGAAAGCGCTGAGAAGGCGGGTCTTAAGCGACTGGATCAAAGGCAAGGAGCGCGGTTGCTTTTCAGTTTTTGATCGAAGGGCCTCCGGATTCAATCTAATGGCAGGTTCCCAGGTCGGCGCAAGGCCTGCGACAGAAACATTGGACTCAGCGTTTACCTATGCCGACCCCCCCTTGTCTATTAACGTACCTTTGTGGAGGACCCCTGACAAGGGCCGGTTAAGCCTGTGCTCAATTGCCCACAGGCAGCCGAGATATCCTGTCCCTTGCTCTGTCTGATAATAGCTGTATAGTTGGCCCGGATGAGTTCATCTTGAAAGGCCCGAATCGTTTCTTCATGAGGCGCCTCAAAGCCGCTTCCTTTAAAGGGATTGAACGGAATCAGGTTTACCTTAGTCTTAAGCTTTGAGAGAAGTCTGGCGAGGTTGGAGGCATCGGTGAGCCGGTCGTTTACGTCCTTGATCAGGATGTATTCGATGGTAATTCTCCTTCCCTTTTGGAGCGGGAACACCATGAGTGCATCGAGCAATTGCTCTAAAGGATATTTCTTATTGATAGGCATCAGGTGGTTTCTCGTGTCATCATCGGCCGCATTAAGGGAAACGGCGAGATTGATGGGAAGCTCTTTACCAAGCCTCTCGACTCCAGGCACAAGACCACAGGTTGAGAGGGTCACCCGTCGACGGGAGAAATTGAGCCCGTCCGAGGAGATGATATTTCTGATTGCCCTGGTTACCGCCCCGTAGTTGGCAAGGGGCTCACCCATACCCATCAAGACGATGTTCGTGAGCCTTTTCGGTTGATTCATTGACTGCCGGATCTGGATGACCTGATTCACGATCTCGGAGCTCTTCAGGTTCCGGGTAAGCCCTTGCCTCGCAGTGAGGCAAAACCTGCATCCCATGGCACATCCAGCCTGGGACGATATGCATGCGGTAACGTAATCCCGCTCGGGAATCAGAACCGACTCGATCCTGCTGCCGTCGTCGAGTTCAAACAGAAATTTCTTGGTGCCGTCAACAGATACCTCAGTTTTCACGAGCCTGAGCTGACTGATTGTGGCATGGGCGTCGAGGTATTTCCTCAACTCCTTTGAAAGCGTTGTCATGCCCTCGAATGATTGAGCCTGATGACGGAAAACCCATCGCCTGATCTGTTCGGCCCGGTAAGCTTCAAGTCCGCGTTCCTTCACCCACAGCTTGGTTTCTTCCAGATCAAGATCTTTGAAGTCTACTTTGGCCATTATTGATGTCTTTATAGGCTAAGATCCTCCTAAGAAACTCACTGGAGAAAGGAGCATGGAGATATCTTTTTTTGCTCTGCCCTCTAAACAAGGCCCCGTACAGGGCCGTTTCAAATCGACGCACCGCCAGATAAGCCTTAGCACTAAGGTACCAGCCTGTGTGCGCCGTTTTGAAACGCCCACTCCTCTGGACGATGGGAGGACAGAGGCAAAAAAAGATATCTCCATGCTCGGGTTAAGGTTAATTCCAAAGAGCTAAAGTGTTACCAATCTATGTTGTAGAGTCCAATTGGAGGAGTTGGTATGCCTTGTCGCACCAAGCCAATTCTTTTATCCTTAAAGATAGGGCTTTGTCAAATCTAATGAGCCTCTGCCCAGTTCTTTCCCCAGTTTATGTCCACCTTCAGGGGGATCTTCAAGGGGTAAACACCTTCCATTTCATCTTTTATCAAGGTGTTTGCAAGAGCGAGCTCCCCTTGGGGAACCTCAAAAACTAACTCATCATGGACCTGGAGCAACATCTTCGTTTCCAGTTTCTCACCCTTCAGCTTGTCTGCAATATGTATCATGGCCAGTTTTATCAAATCGGCGGCTGTGCCCTGAATGGGCGTATTAATGGCAGCTCTCTCTGCCTCGCCTCGAAGATTTCCATTCTCATTGGCTATGTTCGGTAGATACCTTCTCCTTTTGAGAAGGGTTGATACATATCCATTATTCTTTGCCTGCGATAGTACTTTCTCTTTATAATTCTTAACCCCTCGATACCTTTTGTAGTAATTATCAAGATATACTTGAGCCACCTTTTTGCTTATGCCGAGCTCCTTGGCTAATTTGATAGGTCCCATGCCATAGATTATCCCGAAATTGATGGTCTTGGCCATTCGGCGCATTTCAGGGGTAACCATTCTTGAATCGACGTCAAATATCTCTGCCGCTGTCCTTGCATGGATGTCCTCTCCCCTCTGAAAGGCCTCCAAAAGAACGGGATCATCAGAGTAGTGGGCGAAAACTCGCAGTTCAATCTGTGAGTAATCAGCAGAGAGGAGAAGCCTATCTCCTTCGGCTATGAAACCCTTTCTGATCTCCCTTCCTTCCTCGGTCCTGATCGGGATATTCTGAAGATTTGGGTTGCTGCTGCTCAACCTCCCCGTTGCCGTCACGGTCTGATTGTAGGAGGTGTGGATCCTACCCGTTACTGGATTTGCGAGGCTTATAAGGGCATCAAGGTAGGTTGATTTGAGCTTACTAAGGGTCCGGAAACGGAGAAGGAGGGATGGTATCTCATGGAGATCTGCGAGCTCAGAGAGCACCTCAACGTCTGTCGAATATCCGGACTTTTTTCGTGTCTTTTTTTTGACGGGTAACCTGAGCTTGTCAAAAAGGATATGCCCAAGTTGCTGGGGGGAGTTGATATTGAATGTCTCTCCGGACAGATGGAGAATCCTGCTCTCGATAGAGGCAAGCTCATCGGCAAACTGTTTCGACATGGTCTTAAAAAAACCAACGTCTATCTTAATCCCGGTCATTTCCATATCCATGATGACCGGAAGAAGCTTCATCTCTAGGTCCTGAAAGAGGGCATGATTATCACTATCTTTGAGTTTCTTCTCCATCAGAGATTTCAAAAGGAGGGTTATCTCTGCATCCTCACAGGAATATTCCTTGGCTCTCCGGATGTCGACGGAGGCAAAGTCCTTGTCCTTTTTGTGGTCCGTTACCTCTTTGTAGCTGACCATTTTGTAGCCCAGGTAGTGTTGGGCCAAATAATCCAGATTATGCTGCCGAAGGGTAGGATCAATAACATAGGAGGCGATCATGGTGTCGAACTGTATTCCTCGCAGATTAATGTCGTATTTCGCGAGCACCTCAGCATCATATTTGATATTCTGACCTATCTTCCCGACACTATCGTCACACAAGATATCCCTCAAGAGGGGCAAGGCTTCATCACTATCTATTTGAGATTCAGAGCCCTCACCCGTATGCCGCAAAGGCACGTAAAAAGCTGTTCCAGGCTCAACGCAGAAGGACAGGCCTACCAGCTCAGCACTGAGGGGATTTTTACTTGTTGTCTCAGTATCAAGGCAGACAATACCCTTCTTGCGTATTGTCTTTATGAGGGAGTTTAGTTCATCTGTATTCAGTATGAGCCGGTAGTCCTTTTTACTCAGTTCGGCGTGTTCGGAAAATCTGTCCATCAGGGATTTGAACTCCAGCCCGCGAAAAATTTCGGCTAGTCTTTTTTTTCGGGGTTGTCTGAGCTTTAGATCTTCAATGCTCACGTCGAGTGGGACTGCACTGTTTATCGTTACGAGTTTCTTGCTCAAAAGGGCCTGGTCCTTGAATTGCTCCAGCTTGTGCCTCAGGGCCGGTTTCGTAATCCGGTGGGTGTTTTCAAAGAGATTCTCTATGGAGGCAAACTGTTGAATGAGAGAGAGGGCGGTTTTCTCTCCCACACCTGGGACACCGGGGATATTATCTGATGTATCTCCTGCGAGTGCCATCACTTCAACTATCTGTTCAGGCTCAACCCCATAGTCCCGTTTTATGGCAGAATAGTCGGTGAGTCTATCGTTCATTGAGTCCCACATCACCGTATGTTCCGATAGCACCTGTCTGAAGTCCTTGTCTCCACTGACGATGACTATATGAAAACCTTGGGCCGTACCTAATCTTGCGATGGTTCCAATAAGATCATCAGCCTCATATCCCGGTTTTTCCAACACCGCAAGATTGAATCCATCAACCACCTCCCTAATGTACGGAATCTGAACTGCCATATCATCCGGCATAGGAGGTCTGGTTGCCTTATAATCCTTAAAGATCTCGTGCCGAAAGGTGGGTCCCTTTACGTCAAATACCAAGGCCACAAACTCGGGAGATTTTTCGTCGAGCAGTTTGATGAGCATCCTTGTAAAACCGAATATGGCATTGGTGGGGAGACCCTGAGAATTGGAGAGATTTCTTATTGCATGGTAAGCCCGGTGAATATAGGAAGTGCCATCAACAAGGTAGATGGTTTTTGTGCCGTTTTTCATTCTTGCGTTTTCGTCAATCGCCTACGGGATACTTAAGAAATGGTGTGCCACTGTTACTGTAGTCAAGAACAGGTGAGAAATCAACACCTATCTTCCCCTCCCTTTTCCCCTGAAAAATAGGTTTTGAGAGGTAAATCTGAAGAGCGAGCCTATTTGGGTCGGGAGGGTATTGAGTAGTATGTATTGGGTACTCTGGGGGAGTTGTTTGGGTGACAGGATCAGACTGACGGGCATAGGGGGCGTCATGCAGGCACGGTTTTCCCTGTGTGCAATCATGGCTCGGATAACTGAGAGCATTGAAAGGTGGACTATTTAGCCTGACCTGGTTGCAGTGGGAGGGCCGCGTTCTGTGGTGCAAGCAGGTATAACGTGTGGGGCCAGCATGGGTTATCTGTGCAGTGCGGTTTTTACGGCGAGACCAAGTTGACCAAAGGTATAGGGTTTTTTTACATAGGCTCCTGCGCCCAATCTCTGTGCCTCTCTCACAAGCTTTGTTTCGGAAAATCCGCTGGCCAGTAGCGCCTTCTGGCCCGGGTGCAGTTTGAGGATTCTCCTGTAGGTCTCGAGACCGTCGATGCCGGGATCCATTATCATATCCAGTATGAGGAGATCTGCCGATCTTTCCTTCATGTAGTCAACAGCCTCTTCCCCGCTTGATACGGATATTACGGAATAACCCAATTGTTTCAGCATGCCCGATGCGATCTCTCTTTGCTCTTTCACATCATCTACAACTAAAACTGAGGCTCCGTTGCCACGGTAATCTTCAATAGATTGAAGAGACTCATCTTTTACCTGCTCTTGTCTGGTTATGGGAAGGTAAAGGGTAAAGGTTGTTCCTTTGCCTTCATTGCTCCGAACGTCAATATAACCCCTATGGTCTTTTACGGTGCCCCACACAACAGCCATGCCTAATCCTGTTCCGCTTCTACCCATTACCTTCTTGGTATAGAAGGGCTCAAATATCTTTTCCACATCCCTTGCCGCGATACCTACTCCCGTATCAGAAACGGTGAGTGTAACATACTCGCCTTCTTCGATGGTTTCAAATCCCTTGAAGTGGCCTTGAATAAACCTGGTCTGTGTAGATATGGAAATTGTCCCCCCATTGGTCATTGCCTCGGCAGCATTGGATACGAGGTTCATTATCGTTTTTGAGAGGTGGACCGGTGAGCCAAGGATCGGAAGCAGGTTCGGTTCTAAGGTGACATCTACCTCAACGTGGGGGTGGTAGAGCCTCAGTTTTTCATGTTCCGGGCTCTTGAAGTATTCAGTGATGATATCGTTGAGATTTGCCACCTCTGCTGTGGGAACCCCTCTGCGTGCAAGAGTCAGCAGATCCTGCACGATAGTCGCTGCCTTTTGCCCGGATTCTTGCATGGTCATGAGAGGTTTTCGAAGGGGGTTGCTTTCGGAAAGTTGCATGAGCAGTAATTCGGGGTAGCCAACGATCCCGCCGAGGATATTGTTGAGGTCATGGGCTACACCGCCAGCGAGGGTGCCGATGGCCTCCATTTTTTGGGCTCGCTGGAGCCGGGCTTCGAGGCTTCTCTTTTGTTCCTCTGCCTGCTTGAGGCTGGAAATGTCTCGATTATAAATCACCGAGCCAACGAATTCCCCATTTCCGTTGTAGATCGCCTTTTCCTTTCTCCATACGGGTATAGCAGAGCCATCACTGGAAACAAGTTCGACCTCACCCTCCACATACCCCGTGTCTTTCAGGACTTGAAACTTTTGTTCAAAAAAGCCCCTCGTATCAGGGGAAAAGAACTCGCTCGTGTGGTTTCCAATGATTTTGTCTTTACTGCGTCTCAGCAAGACCTGATGCGTCTTATTGCAATCTACAACATTCCCCCGAACATCAAGGACCTCAACACCGTCAGGGGCAGCTTCAAATAGGGTCCGGTAATTCTCCTTCTTCTCCAGGCTTTTGCTGATTTCCCTTATCATCTTATACAGGTCAAAGCTCTCCAATGCATTGGAACTATTGAGTAAGATGATAGACAAGAGTGAAAGGGCTGTATCGGGGATATTTGTTGTGTCTTTTTCCATGAGCCCGACGAACATACCTCTCACTCTGGCACTGGTGGCCATTGCGTGGAGCAGGAGCTGGCGTTCATAATCCTTTGTTGAGACAATAACGGACCTTCTCTCCCTCAAAGTCCAGGCAAAGGTTCCATTATCGATCAAAAAGTCCACCTCATTTTGCAGAAAGGTTTTATCGCGCGTAGGCTTGCAGCTTGCGAGGGCAAAGCTGTTATCCGCATCGTCTATGAGGTAGAAGGCCAAGGTTTGGAACGGGATCAGGCGTTGCACCCGAGATCTGGTTTCCTTCAAAATAACAGAAGGTTCTTGAAGCTTATTGATACTGGGCTGGAAATCTCCAAGGGAGGCTGCCATCTCCAGTATGTCAAGCGTGAAGCGGTTGACCTCCTCTAGATACTGAATTCGCTCTTCCAAGTACTTGGTAGAAGTCTTTGTCTGAAGTTTGTTTGTCATCTCAAAACAGTAATTGTATGATTTCCTCGATTTGACGTTCCATCTGTTTGATAGTTGAAGACAGAATATTCGTCGACAGGTCAAGACTTTTCCAGGCATCGGGATTCAGCGCGGGAACGAAGCGTTCACCGCTGGAGCCTCTGCCGATAGCGTTCGTCATGATATCGGCTATATGTATTATTGCTGGTTCAAGTGGATCCTTGGATTTTTGAGGAGAGTGGTGGTACTTGACACTGTTCTCAAGAGAAACCGGGAGCTTCCACTTCTTCAAGAGTAGGCCGCCTATCATTGAATGATCAAAGCCCAAGATCTCATGCTCCGAGTTGTGTAAAAGGTCATCGTTCTGTCTTGCCCTTATGAGGGCATTCCTGGCCTGAATCGGAACATAGCTATACAAGATGAGGCGCCCGATATCGTGAAGTAAGCCGGCTACGAAAACTCGCTCAGTATTCAGGATCTTCTTATAGCTCCCAATAATTCGGGCGCAGATACCGCAGGCAAGACTGTGCTCCCAGAAGGATCGCATGTGGATAAGGTCAGACGGGATTTTCCTGAATACACTGATGATATTCATGCCCAGAGCCAGGGTGGTGAGTTGCCTGGTTCCCACTATGGTTACAGCTCTGGATAAGGTATCTATCTTTGACGGAAAACCATAAAAGGTGCTGTTGACAATCTTCAAAAGGCGAGCGGAGAGACCCGTATCTTTGCTAATGACTTTTGCGATGTCACTGGCTGAGCTATTCGGTCTATTCATAGCCTCGCTGATCTGAACGTACATGGTTGGCAATGATGGAAGTTTTACATCATCTCTAATGAGTTCGTTGGGGTCTATTTTCGCGGTTGTACTCTTGGATATCCTATAAGAAGGGTCTATGCTCTTCTTGTCGGTATCAGGGGTTCTAAGCTTCCGTTTGTTAAGTGCACCTGATCGCTTGCGACCCTCTCTGATACAGCAGATGCGGAATAGCTCTCGAATGGGTGGATGCTCTAGGTCTACATGTTGAAAACGGTCGGCTAATGATTGTTTTACCTCCTCAATGACTGATGGGTCTAGTCGGGATATTGCATCTGCTTCAATGTCTATCCGTGAAACATTTTGAATGTTGGCTTCGATCACACCCCACATTTTGAGGATCAGCAGATTTTTTGGAGTCAGCTTTGTCCCCTTGGCCAGGAGAAAACGGCCATCGAGGTTTGCAAGATCTTCTGCCAGCATCATGTCCGGCTTTAACTCTGCAACATTGATAATACCCATGGTCAGGTCAAAACCTTTTGGTCGGGAGTTATGTATACGGGAAATAGCATCTCCATTCCCTACTTGGTCGTATCGGCTAATTCCTTAGAATTCTTTAGGGCTTATGCTTTTCAGACGGGCCGACGTTCGTTATGAAAAACCCATGAGGATACCGGGCACCGTAATGGCCAACACAGAGAAAAGAGAGGGAACAGCCTCTGTGCCGGTGATGGTGGGGTTGAGAAGCAAGTTTACGTCGGTCATAGCATTTCCTAGTAGACTCATCAGATCAGCAAAACGAGTCAAGGTAAGGCTATCCAAAACAGGCATTTTGTGGTAGGTAGTTAAGGGCACAGCGCACTCGACGAGTGCTTCGTAACAAAGCATTTTCCCTTTGCTTGGCGTATGCTGTGTAATGCGATTAGGTTTTGAATCCTTAAACAGCAAGCGTCGCTTTTACCAGGGGTAGTGTAACTGAACAACCCACGTGTTTTGCTGCGTGAAACTTACCTGATTATTTCAAAAACACTAATTGCTTGTATGGAGGTAGAACGATGGCTCAAAGAAAGCGGAAACTTGCCAGAGGAGTCGCTATGGTTGGGGCCGGAATGTCGGCCTTTGGAATCCGCCCAGATGTGACCAACCGGGAGCTGTTTGCAGAGGCCTTTCTCGATATGAGGAAATCCGTGGACAAGCAGTTTGATCCGCAAGATATCGAGGCCCTGTATGTGGGAAATTGTGGCGCTGAGTTGTGGGAATCGCAGACGGCAATAGGGGCCTTGTGCGCTAATGAAGTGGGCATCAGCCCCCGTCCGGCGCTCAAGGTTGAAGATGCCTGTGCAAGCAGTTCTGTTGCGGTGCGAGAAGGTATCATGGGTATCGGCTCGGGCATGTACGATATGGTCTTGGTGGGGGGCACCGAGAAGATGAGCACCCTGTCGACCAACTGGACGACCATGGCCCTTGCCTGCGGTTCGGATACCTCTTATGAGGGTGCGGCCGGGTTCACGTTTCCGGGTCTCTATGCAGCAATGGCTACGGCGCACATGGAGCGGCACGGAACCACCCACGACGATATGTTGCGCGTAGCCATAAAGAACCACAACAATGGAGCCCTGAACCCGAAGGCCCATTTTCCCATGACCATCAAAGAGGTCATGAAGATGCGCATCGCCAAGGCAAAGGAAAAAGGTGCCCCAGTTCCGAGCTGGGCAGACGAAATGGAATTCCTGAACGATCCCAGATACAATCCGGTGATCGCATGGCCGAACACGCTGTTTGACTGTTGTCCGGTGACCGACGGAGCAGCCTGTATCCTCTTGGTGGCTGAGGAGCTCGCCAAGGACTTCACCGATACTCCCATCTATATCATCGGCTCCGGACAGGCCAGTGGCCAAAATCTCCACGACCGAGACACCCTCACCTCAATACCGGCGGCCACTATAGCGGCGGAGCAGGCCTATGAAATGGCCGGTGTCGGACCCCAGGATATCGATATCGCCGAGGTCCACGACTGTTTCACGATTGCCGAGATCATGGCCATCGCCGACGTGGGCTTCTTTGAGGAGGGAAAGGAGGCGGCCACGGCTGCGGCAGAAGGCAAGACCGCCAGAGACGGTATAAAGCCGGTTAACGTTTCCGGTGGGCTCAAATGCAAGGGACATCCGGTGGGGGCTACCGGTTCTGCGCAGATCGTGGAGATATTCCAGCAGATGAGAGGTTCGGCCGGGGCCCGACAGGTTACGGGCCGAGACATCAAGCTTGCCCTGACCCATAACATCGGTGCTCATGGGACTACCGCCGTTGTCCAAATCTATGAAAGGAGACAGTAGCGATGAAAGAGAAACCGTTTACCATTGCGGGTTTTGAAGACTTCTTGCAGGAAAAGAAACTGATGGGTTCTCGATGCACCCAGTGCGGTGCGCTCTGGCTGCCCCCACGTCCCATATGCCCCAGCTGCAAGCATGACGGAATGGAATGGACTGAGTTCAGCGGCAAGGGAAAGCTCGCTGCATACACGGTCATCGGGGTCGGCCCCATGCCCATGATCGACTCGGGCTATAACCGAGACAACCCTTACTGCGCCGGTATCGTCGAGGTCGAGGAAGGGCCACGGATCAGCGCCCAGATACTCGGCGTTGATGTTGCCCACCCGGAGAACATCAAGATCGGAACCTCTCTTACCGCGGATTACGTAGAACGGGGGAGCTGGCATTTTGTGGAGGAGCTCGCGAAAAACAGAAAGACGTACCTAACGTTTAGGGCCTAGCTCTTTAATGGGACATCCGCTTGTTCGCATTATTCCTCGCTATTTTGTTCGGTGCTTCGTATTATAGTGGGAAGGAGTGATTATCTGCAAAGGCATGGGTTGTTGCTTTGAGGGAATGACCCATGCCCCATTATTCCTATACCGATCCGCTGATCGGGGAGTGCCGCAGATCATACGTGGTGCTATTTTATGATACGGGGCACTGGCATGGCGAAAGCGGGAAGAAGTCGATGAATATCAATGAGGGGAGAGACTTCTACCACGGGTGTAAAGAAGGTAGAGGCAGAGATGCTCCCACCTTCTCCGTTCTCAGGACAGCTTGAGATGTCAAATGCCTGGTTTTTTCATCTGGTGCCTGAGTTTTTGAGAGTCGGCATGGCTTGTTTTCTTTTGCTGAGCTGTGCTGCCCAACCGGCTCAATCGGGCAAAACGAATAACGGAGGGAGGGATTTCAGGAATATCTATCCTAACGACGAACCCGGTTTTCTCGATTTCTTAAAATGGCGTCTGAGCCGGTTGGGGAAAAAGATCCCGCCGCCTGAAGCTTACGATTTTCCCAAAGGAAAGAATAATCCTTTATTTCTGAGATCCAACCGCGAAAAAACCACCCTGACCTGGATAGGTCATGCCACGATTTTGCTGCAGGTAGGTGGAACCAACATCCTCACCGATCCCCATTTTTCCGATCGTGCATCGCCGGTGCAATGGGCAGGGCCCAAAAGGGTGGTAGCCCCCGGATTAGCACTGGAGGACCTGCCACCCATTGATGTGGTTGTTATCTCTCATGAACACTATGACTCATTGGATAAGCACAGCATTGTCGAGCTTTACGAACGGGAAGGAGGCCAGGACACAATCTTTTATGTCCCGTTGGGACTGAAAGGCTGGTTCAGTCGCCTCGGTATCAAGAGGGTTGTCGAGCTTGACTGGTGGGAACGTCATGTCGGCCGGGGCCCAATGGTGATTGCCGTGCCTGTACATCATTGGAGTCAGAGGGGTGTCTTTTCCCGCAACAAAACCCTGTGGGCAGGTTGGGTCGTGCAATCGAAAGATTTTCGCTTTTTCTTTTGTGGCGATTCCGGTTACAGCCCCGTGTTTAAAGATATCGGACAAAAGCTGGGCCCTTTTGATTTGGCGGCGATCCCCATCGGCGCCTATGAGCCGAGATGGTTTATGCGCTATCACCATATTTCGCCTGAAGAAGCCCTGCAAGTACATCTGGATATAGGGTCAAAGAAGTCCGTTGCCATCCACTGGGGCACGTTTATTCTCACCGATGAACCCCTTGATGAGCCTCCAAAGAGAATGAAAAAGGCATTGAAGGAAAAAGGCCTCAGGGAGGGGGATTTCCTGATTCTAAAACACGGCGAAACGGTTGTTTTAGATACGGACTAACCCGTGGGTAGACGTATCTCCAAAAAGGAAGAAAAGGGAGATAAAGGTATTCAGTTTTGAACCTGAGCCGGCGTGTGCCAGGAATCTCGATTGACAGGACGATCTCGTATCTTTGGGAAAGGCCTTTATCAGTATCGAGCCTCATCTGATTTATTTTGACGGCAATTCTTTGGGCCACTTCCCTTTTCGAACACGTGATTACGTGCATACCGTGGTCAAGGAGGAATGGGGAGGGAGAGTCATTAGAGGGTGGATTAATTCGTAGGAGCTTCAATACCAAGCAGTGAAAACGGATAGTGGGAGAACATAAGGGCCGATGGCGATGAAAATCAAGTTTTATGCAGTGGGAGGCACGATAGATAAGGTGTATTTCGACAGGATGAGTGAGTACCAGGTTGGCGAGTCAATGCTTGTGGATATATTAACAGAGGCCAACGTTACCCTTGATTATGAATATGATTCGCTCATTCATAAAGATAGCTTGGATATGACGGATGCCGACCGTCAAATGCTTTTTGAAAGGGTAAGATCGGATACCCATCAGCGTATTGTGGTGACCCACGGGACAGATACCATGATCGAAAGTGCAAAGAAACTTCAGGGCATAGAGAATAAGACAGTGGTACTTACCGGCGCCATGCAGCCTGCCAAGTTTAAATCGAGCGATGCTGAGTTCAATGTGGGATTCGCTGTCGCCGCAGTACAGACCTTGCCTCCCGGTGTTTATATTGCGATGAATGGTCGGATATTTGATCCGGACAAGGTGCGCAAACACAGAGAACTTAATCGGTTTGAGGAAATGACTTGAACCGCTCCCCTAAACATTTACAGGGTAGCGATAAGCACGGCCTTTTTTGTTCCGACCTCCCCATGAGACCACTGGCGGACATGGGTACGGTCTTGGTAACCGGTGCATCGGGATACGTGGGAGGAAGACTTGTTCCGGAACTCCTGGCTCGGGGATATACAGTGAGAGCCATGATCCGGGGGGACCTACCTCAGTACCAGGAGCGCTGGCCTCAGGCGGAGCTATGTGTGGCCGATGCCCTGAAGATAGATGAGTTGCGAGAAGCCTTGCGAGGTATCGATACGGCCTACTACTTGATGCATTCTCTCATGAAGGGCCCTCGAGCATTTGAGGCAGCCGATTTGAGGTCGGCCATGAATTTCAGAAGGGCCGCCGCAGATTGCAAAATAAAGCGGATCATCTATCTGGGTGGTCTGGGCGACAGAAAGAGTTCTCGCTCGCATCACCTTCAAAGCCGTATGGCAGTTGCCGAAGAACTGAAGAGCGGTGAGGTTCCCGCCACCATCGTGCGGGCCGGCATTATTATTGGCTCGGGCAGTGCATCTTATGAGATCATGTACCACCTAGTAGACAATCTTGCTATCATACCTTTACCCAATTGGGGCCATCATCGGTGTCATCCTGTCGCCATCAGGGACGTGATCAAATACCTGGTGGGAATCATGGAACTTCCTAAGACCGCGGGCAAGGAATTCGATATTGGGGGAAGCCCTGATGCAACCTACAGGGAGGTGCTCGGGAGTTTTGCCGAACACCTCTGCAAAAAGAGGTTCTTTTTCCGTGTACCTTTTCCTAATATCTCGCTTTCTGCTTATGTGGCCAGCCTCCTGACCCCTGTCCCGGCGCCCATAATACACTGTCTAGTTGAGGGGGTCAAAGACGATGTCACATGTCGCGATGCTCAGATAAAGGCCGTTTTGCCTTTTGAGATCTTGGGCTACCGGGAAGCTATTTCAAGGGCCATTTCCCGTGAAGAGCTAGATGCGGTGGATACGCGGTGGTCCGATGCATACCCGAGAGTCCAAAAGCTGGTCATCAGACTTCATGAATTGCGCGGGAGGCCCCGATTTAGTGCACACCACTCTCTGCTGACAACGAAAGAGCCTTCCCGCATCTTTGCTTCGATCTGCAAGATTGGGGGCAAAGAGGGATGGTTTCAGAGTAACTGGATGTGGCGGGCACGGGGTATGGTAGATCGCTTGCTCATGGGGGTTGGGACTGCTCGTGCGAGAAAGCGGCACCCCAGGTTAGCTGTGGGAGACGTGATAGATTTCTGGCGGATCGAAGACCTCCAGTTAAACCAGCGACTGCTGTTGCGAGCCGAAATGAAAATGCCTGGTTCGGCTTGGTTGGAGTTTCGGATCGATAACGTTAATCGGTCCAAGAGGCTCTCAGTAACCGCTTATTATCACACCACGAGTGTCTGGGGAAAGATTTACTGGTGTAGCTTCTTACCACTCCACCGCTTCATATTCCAACGCCTTATCGAGCAAATTGAGGCAAGAAGTTAATGTTTCGTATCACACACTGACATACCAAATGTGATCTGAGGTCTTTGATGATGAGCGGATCCGTATGCCGATCCATTGACCGGTAAATGCCGCAAACCATATCTGATGTGTTAGTTTATGATTTGCGGCACTAGTTTAGTGCTTCAGAAAGCATCAACGGAAATAATGATTATCACCACTGAAGACGGGAAGTCCGTCGATACGGAAAAAGACCTGAGCGCTCCTGAAAGACACATACTTCAGAAACTGTTTGCGTGGGAATCCCTGGCCAACAGCGTAGAGCAGTTCAATGAGAAAAAGGATGAGGCTTTTCGGAAGGGCTGGAACAATTCGGGGCCTGTAGGTGAAGGTGATACACTCAAATCGATTATAAGGGATCTTGAAAAGAAACTGATAGCCCGTTTAGCCAGGATTGATTCTTAGGGAGCTTTTAGGTGGGCGCTGGTAGAGAGGTGGGCGGGGTGTTACTTCCCGCTTTCATCTTAAGAAATTAAAGAGGGTTCAAAGAAGCTGGTACGGTGGTTATCGCAGCTTCAACTAAGGAGAAAGAGCGGTCAAAACCATTGACTGCGCTCAGGAGCTCTGATAGAAAGAGGGACTATTCTCAAAGAGGGCTCCAGAGGCGTTGCCTGATTTTAAGGAATGGCGGCAGGTACGCTGGAGCCGGGTTTTGGGTAGGAGAATCAATACAAGTGGATCGCTGAAATGACTCATTGATTGGAGTATGCTGAATGAGTTGTAAGATTGTTAGTCAAGAAAGGATAGCCCTTGCAATATAAGGCAGTAAAAGGGTTTAAAGATATACTTCCTTCCCAGGTGGAAACCTGGAACAGGGTCGAGTCCGAGGGTAAGCGGGTTTTCGAACTCTTTGGATACCGGGAGATAAGAGTCCCCATGCTCGAGAAGGCCGAGCTATTTGCACGGGGCATCGGCCAAGATACGGATATCGTCTCAAAGGAGATGTATACGCTTACCGACAGAAGGGGAACCCAATTGGCAATGAGACCGGAGGCGACGGCCTCGATTCTGAGGGCGTATATAGAGAATAAGCTCTATGATGGTTATCCGGTGCAAAAATTGTTTACCATAGGGCCAATGTTCAGATATGAGAGGCCCCAGAAGGGGAGGAGGAGGCAATTTCATCAGATCGATGTTGAAATTATAGGTGACCCCGGGCCACGATCAGACAGCGAACTGATGTACATGATTATGCAGTTTTTCTCTTGCCTCGGCCTCGATGGGCTGGCCCTTCACGTTAATTCCCTTGGTTGTATGGAGTGCAGAAGGCCGTTCCGAGCTGAACTGAAGGGTTACCTGCAGGAGTATGCAGAACGACTCTGTCCTGACTGTCAGATGAGGATGGAGACAAATCCTCTCAGGGTTTTCGACTGTAAGGTTGAGCGCTGTATGCAGGTGATGAAGGATGCGCCGACTATGCTCGATTTCTTGTGCGGCGACTGCAGGGATCATTTTGATGCAGTGATGATCTATCTCAGAGAATTGAGCGTTGAGTTTGTGGTGAATTCACATTTGATGAGGGGGCTCGATTACTATACCAGGACCACCTTCGAGGTTCAGACCCGGGAGCTGGGGGCTCAGAATGCCGTGGCAGGGGGAGGCAGGTACGACCTCCTGATGAAGGAACTCGGTGGGCCGGACAGCCCGGCAATAGGATTTGCGATTGGAGAAGAAAGGGTCGTAGAACTCTTGGAAGAACAGGGCCGTCCCGAGGCCGATGGGCCTGATATCTTTCTGGCCCCACTCGGCAGAGAGGCGGAGGAGAAGGCATTCATTTGGCTACAGGAACTCCGGAAAGCTGGCCTCAGGTGTGAGATGGATTACCGGCCCTCAGGGTTAAAGGCTCAAATGAAGCACGGAGACCAACTGAGGGCAAGGAAGGTGCTGATTGTCGGCGAAGATGAATTGACAAAAGGCAAGGGCATTCTGAGGGACATGTTCACAAAAGGTCAAATGGAAATATCCCTCGAGAATCCGGTGAGCGAAATCATACGATTGAAAGAAGAAAGTTGAAAATAGATACACTCAACGATTGGAAAAGGACAAACGATTGCGGCAGTCTCAGAAGAGATGACATCGGCCGCGAGGTCGTCCTCATGGGATGGGTCAACAGGAGGAGAGATCTGGGGAAGGTGACCTTTATCGATCTCAGGGATCGGTTTGGGATGACACAGATTGTGCTTGATCTGGAATTCGATGAAATGAGCCATAAGAAGGCACGTATCCTGAGGAATGAATGGGTCATCGCCGTGAAGGGGACCGTCAGTCCGCGGCTGGCCGGCCAGGAGAATCCTGAACTCCCGACCGGAGATATTGAAGTAAAGGTAAGTGAACTGAGGATACTAAATGAGACGGACGTGCCCCCCTTTCAGGTTGACGGGAAAATCGACGCATCGGAGAGCCTGCGTCTCAAATATCGATATTTGGAACTGAGGAGGCCGACCCTGTTCCATAACATCGCAATGAGGCACAGGATAGCCTTGCAAATACGAAACCTCTTGAGCGGGGAAGGATTCGTAGAAGTAGAAACCCCCTTTCTCACCAAGAGCACGCCTGAAGGGGCTCGGGACTATCTTGTGCCGAGCCGCATCAGTAAAGGTTGCTTCTATGCATTGCCCCAATCCCCGCAACTATTTAAACAGCTGTTGATGGTGGCCGGCTTCGATCGCTATTTTCAAATCGTTCGATGCTTCCGGGATGAAGACCTCAGGGCCGATAGACAACCCGAGTTTACCCAAGTGGACATGGAGATGTCTTTCATAAAAGAGGAAGGCGTTATGGATATCGTCGAGCTCCTTGTGGTGGGTCTATTCTCGACCACGCTCGGGTACACCCTTTCAAGGCCCTTTCCCAGGCTTGAATATCAGAGAGCCATGGATCTCTATGGCTCGGACAAACCGGACATCAGATTCGGTATGGAATTAACTGATGTCTCGGATACCTTACTATCGTGTGGCTTCAAGGTTTTTACCGATGTAATAAAGGCCGGAGGGGTCGTTAAGGCCATAAACGTGAAGGGGGGAGCATCGTTTTCCCGGAAGGATTTGGATGAGTTGAACCGTATGGTTGTTGAGTTCGGCGCAAGGGGTCTGTTCTGGACAAAGATTAGACCCGATGATTGGCAGTCGCCATTGGCCAAATTTCTAGCAGCGAATACGAGGCGCGCCGTTGAGGAAAAACTCGGTGCCGCTGAAGGAGATCTCATTATCATTGTGTCGGATATGCCCCAGATAACAAATGAGGCGCTCGGTTCGCTCAGGGTTGAGATCGGTAAGAGACTCGATTTGGTGAAGCCTGGCACATATTCATTTGTCTGGATTACTCGATTTCCCCTGTTAGAATACAGAAGCGAGGAAGAACGATTCGTGGCTGTCCACCATCCGTTTACCGCTCCGCTCGAGGAGGACCTGCCGTTCCTTGCTGAAGAACCACAGAGGGTAAGAGCTCGGTCATACGATCTGGTTTTGAATGGCCAAGAAATAGGAGGAGGGAGCGTCCGAATCCATACCCGTGATTTGCAAAACCGGATCTTTCGAGCACTGGGTTTGGGGGAGGAAGAGGTCAGAGAGAAATTTGGGTTCTTCCTCGATGCACTCAGCTACGGAACACCTCCCCATGCTGGCATTGCGCTTGGTTTCGACAGGCTCGTGGCCATAATGGTTGGTGCAGAGTCCCTGCGAGATGTAATTGCCTTTCCGAAGACCCAACGGGCAACATGTGCCGTTACCGATGCCCCTTCAGAGGTCGGTGAAGATCAGCTTGCAGAGTTGGGGCTTACGCTCAAAGACCTCTAAGTGGGTTCAAAGCAGGACGCGGCCCCCATGTTTAAGAGGTAAGGTTATCTCTCTAGTTCAGAGACGGTGACAGGCAGTCCGCTTCCGGAGCTCAGGATGTAAAACCACAAGGAATTAGGTGTTTCGCCCTACTGTCGATGGGGAGCACGGTCAAAACAAAAGAACCCCTATCCTAGAATGGGTGGGGATTTGATGCTTTTGAGTGGATTACCTGATTGAATAAGTCCGGGTCTTTCAACTAAAAAGAGTGCATGAAATCCAGGCCTCCAGGCAGGTCACGTTTTTGTCTTGACAACGGGTCTGCGCCAAAGTATCAGAATAAATCTAAGAAAAACGAGTCCGAGACAAAGGTGAAAGCAATACGGCCTTTGGCTCCAGGATTGGTGCTTATCTAAAATAAGAGGAGGTATTAAAAGTGAGTGACGTAACAGCTCCCATGGCGGGAAAGGTAATCGAGGTGAAGGTTCAGGTGGGCGACTCGGTCAATGAGAATGATGAGGTTCTTATCCTTGAGGCAATGAAGATGGAAATGCCTATCGTAGCTCCAACATCCGGAAAGGTAAGTGAGGTCAAGTGCCAGAAAGGAGATTCAGTCGCGGCTGATGATGTCCTGATGGTGATCGAATAGAAGTATGGCAGTGCTCCATGGCCAGAAAAAAGTGCCCTGTCCGGTCATCGACAGGGCACTTTTTTCACGGCCTCTAAACACTGGTTCAGCTGTTTATGTTATCCGTCAGCCGATCGCAATCACTGAACGGAGATCGTAAGAATATTTCATGCAGTGAGGGGGTGAATTGGTATGGTCGATTGGAACCTCGCATTGAGGATATTCGCCTTTGGTCTGCTCGCTGTCTTCTGCTCGCTTGGAATACTGATAGCGGCCATTTATGCCTTTGGGAAGGCCTTAAAGTCTTTTGAAAAAGGCCAATGAGAGAGGTGAACTATGCTTGATCTGATTGTAACCACGGGTGTTGCACACCTGACGATTGGCAACCTGGTCATGTGGCTAATTGCCTTTCTATTTATCTATCTGGCAATAATGAAGAATTATGAACCGCTCCTTTTGGTACCTATCGGTTTCGGTATTTTGGTTGTTAATCTGCCCCTCACCTTTTTGATGGAAGAAGGGCAGGGGTTGCTGTGGAAGTTTTACCACTACGGGCTGGAATGGGAAATAATTCCACCGCTTATCTTCTTGGGACTCGGTGCCCTCACCGATTTCGGGCCTATGATTGCTAATCCAAAAACCCTCATACTAGGTGCCGGGGCCCAGTTTGGGGTTTACGTCTCGTTTTTCGGAGCGCTGTTCCTGGGCTTTAACATACCTGAGGCCTGCTCAATCGGTATTATCGGCGGTGCTGATGGACCGACGACTATTTACACGACCGTGCATCTTGCACCCCATTTGTTAGGCGCCACGGCTGTAGCGGCGTATTCATATATGTCCCTTGTACCCATTATTCAGCCGCCTATCATGAGGCTGCTTACCACCGAGGGTGAGAGAAAGATCAAGATGAGGCAGTTAAGGCCTGTTTCAAAGCGGGAGAAGATCCTCTTTCCCCTGGTAACGGTCGTGGTTATCTGTCTCATTGTTCCGGCCTCAGCCCCACTCATGGCCATGTTTATGCTGGGAAACCTTTTCAAGGAATGCGGAGTTGTGAAAAGGCTTTCAGATACAGCGGCCAATGAACTCATGAATATTGTTACCATCCTCTTAGGGATAAGCGTTGGTGCAACCATGTCTGCCGAGAATTTCCTGAAGCCTCAGGTTATTCTTGTGTTCATCATGGGTCTCGTGGCATTTGCTTTTTCGACTGCTGCCGGTATAATGTTAGCAAAATTCATAAATCTTTTTGCCAAGGAAAAGATAAACCCACTGATCGGTTCCGCAGGTGTTTCCGCCGTTCCAATGGCCGCACGGGTGAGCCAGTTAGAGGGTGCGAAAGCAGATCCGAAGAATTTCTTGCTCATGCATGCCATGGGGCCTAATGTGGCTGGCGTGATCGGGACCGTCGTTGCTGCAGGTGTATTTCTTGCACTGGCTGGATGAGGGATGAAAGGGGTTGGAGAAGATGTTTGAAAAGGCAAAGATCAAAAAAATAGATGAGGAATATCGAAAGTGGTCCGAAAAGATCGGGCATACCCTCGCCAAGCGACCTGAGAGAAAGGCTGACTTTATTAACACGTCCGGTATTCCGGTAAAGAGGGCATTTACGCCTCTGGATGTAGATGATCTTGATTATATGGATGACCTCGGCATGCCCGGGGAATATCCGTTCACCAGGGGGGTTCAGACCACCATGTACCGAGGCAGGTTCTGGACTATGAGACAGTATGCCGGTTTCGCCACGGCAGAGGACACTAATCGGCGTTACCGGTTCCTCCTGGAACAGGGCCAGACAGGCCTTTCAGTTGCTTTTGATCTCCCCACCCAGATCGGATACGACTCGGATCATCCGCTGGCCCAGGGAGAAGTGGGAAAGGTTGGAGTTGCTATTGATTCACTGAAAGATATGGAAATTCTCTTTGACCAGATCCCGCTCGATAAGGTTAGCACCTCCATGACTATAAACGCTCCGGCGGCAGTGCTCCTGGCAATGTATATGGGAGTGGCGGAAGAACAAGGCGTGCCCCCGAAAGACTTACGTGGCACCATTCAAAATGATATTCTCAAGGAATACTCTGCTCGCGGGACCTATATATTTCCCCCTCAACCCTCTATGAGGATTATTACAGACATCTTTTCTTTCTGTGCTGGAGAGGTCCCCCAGTGGAACACCATAAGCATCAGCGGCTATCACATCAGGGAGGCGGGCTCCACAGCAGTGCAGGAGGTGGCCTTTACCTTGGCTGACGGTATTGCCTATGTAGAGGCAGCCATAAGGGCAGGGCTTGATGTAGATGAGTTTGCTCCACGCCTGTCCTTCTTTTTCAATGCCCACCTTGATTTTTTCGAAGAGGTTGCCAAGTTTAGGGCAGCACGAAAGCTTTGGGCAAAGATAATGCGAGAGAGATTCAAGGCCGAGGATCCGCGATCAATGATGATGAGGTTTCATACCCAGACTGCCGGGTGTACCCTTACCGCGAAGCAGCCGAAGAACAATATAGTTCGTGTTGGCCTTCAGGCGCTCTCGGCGGTCCTCGGCGGAACCCAATCGCTTCATACGAATTCCATGGATGAGGCCTATTGTCTGCCAAGTGAAGAGGCGGTTCAGGTTGCCCTGAGAACTCAACAGCTCATCGCCTTTGAATCCGGTGTCGCAGACACGGTTGACCCTCTGGGTGGGTCATACTACGTAGAGGCACTGACAGAAGAGATTCTCAAGAGGGTTCAGGAGTATATTGACAAAATCGATGAGCTTGGTGGGGCAACATCCGCCATTGAAAAAGGCTTCATACAGAGGGAAATCCAGGATAGTGCCTATCGATACCAGAAAGAGATTGAGAAGGGCGAAAGAGTTGTGGTGGGTGTGAACAAGTTCCAGGTCGACGAACAACCTCCCATGGATCTCCTGAGGGTAGACCCAGCCGTGAGGGTTTCTCAAATAGAGAGGCTGAAAACGCTTAAATCGGAGCGCGACAGCAATAAGGTGAAGAACATGCTGCGTGATTTAAGGAAGGCCGCCGAAGGGGATGATAACCTCATGCCGTTTATTTTGGATGCGGTGAAGGCTTATGCCACCTTGGGGGAGATTTGCGACGAATTGAGGGGTGTTTTCGGTGAATATCAACCAGTCAGTACGATTGGATAAGCATAGTCTTCATTAGTCGTGCGCTGAGCGCCTAAAGCGCAGTGAAGTTCAGGGGTTGAGTTGACATGGATACAAATAGAAAAATACGGGTATTGGCCACGAAACCGGGCCTTGACGGCCATGACAGGGGTATAAAGGTCATTGCCAATGCATTAATGGACGCAGGGATGGAGGTAATCTATACGGGGCTACGGCAGACTCCGGAGCAAATCGTAGAATCATCCATCCAGGAAGACGTGGATGTCATCGCTTTGAGTATCTTATCAGGGGCCCATGACTTTCTCTTGCCGCGAGTCATGGAGTTGTTGGAGGAAAAAGGTGTACGGGACGTTCTCGTTATTGCAGGCGGCATTATCCCCGAGGAGGATGTAGCGGATCTGAAAAAAATAGGTATTGCCGAAATCTTTGGGCCCGGCACATATACCCAAGATATTATCACGTACATCAAAAACAACTTGAGGCGTTAAATCAGTCCCTTATTGGCACTATCGAAATGATTGCTCTGAGAGCAGATACCTTTCCGCGTGTGCCTTACCCTCTGCACCTGTGGCATTGAGTTGCTCTGAATCGAGAGCTCGGCAAAACCTCATTCGATCGAGCTTCCGCTTTCCCCTCTTTAGTGAAAACGCCAGAATTCCCGGCACGGAGAAAGGGCGTCGAGCTTCACGCGTCCCGTGGTGGAATGCGATTTTTTCGCCACAGGAGCCAATGTTCTTTTGACAAAATACCTTCAATAGTATACGTTCAATGCCTTTACAGATCCAGCTATCGGCTTGTGACGACACGAGACTTTAGGTGCGGGATAGGAACGCAAGGATGCTGTAAGAAAGGCTTCCTTTTGTGGGTTTTCAACTCTTCTTGGCAACATAGAGAAATGTGATGACGATGCTTTTCGCTGCTGGCCTCTTGGTTTCATTCAATAAAAAGGGCTTGCAGGAGATAAGGAATTCTAAAAGGGTAGTGACTCTTTTCTTAAGGTAGAGGAGGTCTTGTTAGATGACAATGGATGACTTAACCGAAGAGCAGAGAATTATCTTAGATAATGTAAGGAAGGTGGTGAAGGATCGGATTGCACCTATCGCCGCTGAGATGGACCGGGAGGGCGTCTTTCGATGGGATGTAGCCCGGCTCTTCGCGGAAATGGGCCTGCTGCAGATATTTCTACCTCCGGCTTACGGGGGACTTGACGAGGATAAAACACTCATGTATTGCCTCTGCGTTGAGGAGATTGCAAAGGTGTGTGCCTCTTCGGCATTGCTCCTTATTATTCAGGCCGTCGGCAGTTTTCCCATAATAGCAGCAGGAAACCAGAGTCAAAAAGACCGCTTTTTCCCGCGCCTTGCAAAGGGTGATGAGCTCGTAGGCTACCTCGTAACAGAACCATACGCAGGGTCTGATGTAGCGGGGATACAAGCGAAGGCGCAAAAGGAAAATGGTGATTATATTCTGAACGGACACAAATGTTTCTCCACTAATGGGGGAGTGGCATCTCTGTATACGGTTTTGGCAAAAACCGGCGGAAAGAAGTTCACATTCTTTGTGGTGGAAAGGGATCAGGACGGTGTGTCTGTCGGCAAAGAAGAGGATAAACTCGGGTTCAGGGCCAGTAATACGACAGAGGTTATTCTGGAAGACGTCAAGGTTAGCCGTGATAACCGGCTGGGCAAGGAAGGAGAGGGATTTCGCATTGCAATGGAAGACTTCTATATGTCCAGACCCAGCATCGGAGCCTTGGCTTTGGGGATAGCAGAGACGGCGCTTGATCTCTCTTTCAAATATGCATGCGAGAGAAGGACATTTGGAAAGCCGATAGTCAGGCACCAGGCTATAAGCTTCATGCTGGCCGACGCGGCCATACAGATTGAAGCGGGCAGAGGGTTAATGATACAGGCTGCCAGACAACACGACCGAAAGAAATCGAACATAAAACTTGCATCAATGTCGAAATGTTTTTGCAGCGATATTGCCATGAAGATTACGACAGATGCCGTCCAGATCTTTGGGGGTTACGGGTATATGAAGGAATATCCCGTGGAAAGGCTCTTTCGGGATGCAAAGCTTACTCAAATTTTCGAAGGCACCAACCAGATTCAGCGGCTGATTATTACCACGGAAATGCTTAAGGAGAAGCTGTAAAAGGATATTCACCTATCGTAGATCCCCACTATTGTCGAACGTATTATAGGTGTTTTCCCCTGGCAAAAATGAGTGCCAGACGCAAATAAAGGCCACACCTATTCGTGAGTAGGTGTGGCTTC
Organism: Desulfatiglandales bacterium; assembly: GCA_035527895.1. Taxonomy (GTDB): domain Bacteria; phylum Desulfobacterota; class DSM-4660; order Desulfatiglandales; family B25-G16; genus JADFWK01. The sequence goes on along the minus strand of DATKZQ010000002.1, from coordinate 41,199 downwards.
TTTGTTTTTGAGTGAAGTAACCCATTGATCTGACTGTCTTCATCCAAAAAAGACGTTGACAGACTAATGTAACTATGATGTAGTTATATTGTAGCTACAAAAGCTGGATAAAGGTGTATAACGTCATAGGGAGGGCAACGTGAGACTCAAAGGAAAGGTTGCATTGGTAACGGGAAGCAGTAGGGGGGTCGGTAGAGCCATTGCTTTGGCCTATGCAAAGGAAGGTGCCAGTGTTGTAGTTAATTATACAGCAAATCAGGCGGCAGGTGAGGAGGTCATTGCAGCGATCAAGAAAATGGGGCGAAAGGCAGCTCTTGTTAAGGCAGACGTGTCTAAAATAGCTGATGCTGAGGCGCTTGTTCAGAAGGGAATTGATGAGTTCGGTGGCCTCGACATCCTCGTCAACAATGCCGGACTGAGCCGGCCGGCAATGTTACTTAAGATGAGCGAGGAGCAATGGGATGAGGTAGTAGATATTCATCTGAAGGGTGCCTTTCTCTGTACACAGTTTGCGGCGCGGTATATGACAGAACAGAAGAAGGGAAAGATCATTAACGTTACATCGGTGGCAGGTCTCGTGGGAACTGTAGGGCAAATCAATTATAGTGCCGCTAAGGGCGGACTCCTCAGTTTCACTAAATCGGCCGCAAGGGAACTGGCTCGGTATGATATATGTGTCAACGTCATCTGCCTCGGTATTGTGGCTACCGATATGACCGAAAAGATCCGGACTGACGAGAAGCTTAAAGAGATATACATGAACAGGATACTACTGAAACGCTTTGCTGAACCCGATGACATATCTCCGGCATTTGTGTTTCTGAGCTCTGACGAAAGCAGTTACATCACCGGTCAGCTCCTGTGCGTTGACGGTGGTTACGGGATGATCTAACACTCGTCACTCGTTGCTGGTTACCTGTTAAAAAAGAGACAAATACTGACTAATCGCGGGTAAGCGGTAGAGAGTGAATATCAATGATGATAAAAAAGGAGGGTCAACATGGCAGAAATACCTGAAAAGATCCAAACATGGCAGATGGTTCAACCAACGGCAAGGGATAAAGAAACAGGAGAGGTAACTCCGGGAAAATTGGAAAAGACCGAGATACCGGTACCCGAGCTAAAACCAGGTGAGGTTTTAGTTGAAATCGCGGGATGTGGGGTTTGTCATACAGACCTTGGTTACTTCTATGATGGAGTACCCACGGTTTCGAAACCCCCGCTCACCTTGGGGCACGAGATTGCCGGTACGGTGGTGGCGGGAGTTGAAAAGTGGGTTGGAAAAGAGGTGATTATCCCTGCGGTCATGCCGTGCCGTCAGTGCATACTCTGTAAAACGGGGAGGGGAAACCGTTGCCTCAATCAACTCATGCCCGGTAACAGCCTGGGGCTCTACGGTGGTTTCTCGAGTCATATTCCGGTGCCGAGTGTAGACCTTTGTGAGGTTAAGGATAAGAAGGGCCTGCCGTTAGCACATCTTGCGGTGATTGCTGATGCTGCAACGACACCGTATCAGGCTGCTGTAAGAGCAGACCTCAGGCCGGGAGATTATGCCGTTATCATAGGTATTACCGGCGGAGTAGGGCAGTATATGGGCCAGGTTGCCAAGGCATTGGGCGCCAAAGCGGTCATTGGCATTGCCAGAAACCCGGAAAAGCTCAAGAGGGCCCTCTCGTACGGTGCTGATTTTGTAATCAGCTCTGCCGATAAAGAGGTCAAGGATGTTGTCAAGGAGTTCAGGGGGCTGTCAAAGGAGCAGGGCTTCCCGAATTACGGTTGGAAGATCTTCGAGGTTTCAGGAGTCAGGCCAGGTCAGGAGATTGCGCTGTCCCTGCTTGGCTTTACCGGAAAGCTAATCGTGGTTGGATATGGGCTGGCCAAAACAGAATACATGATTGGTCGCCTTATGGCCTTTGATGCCGAGGTCATCGGAACCTGGGGCTGCCTCCCCGAATACTACCCGATAGTCCTTGACATGGTCTTGGACAAGAAGATCGATATTGGGCCGTTTGTGGAGACGCGCCCCATGAGCACTATTGCCGAAACCTTTGATGAGGTCCACAAAGCAGGTTCACCTGCCAAAAGAATAGTACTCACGCCCGATTTTTAGGCCAAACAAACAAAACGTTAACCATAGAAAAGGAGGAACATTATGACGTTAGAATGGATACCACGGGCACCTAAGGATAAAAAAGTAGATCATCAGATGTACGATGAAAAGTACCTCAATGCACCGGAGCCACCCAGGACCACACTTGAGAAAAAACCTTTGTTGGATCCTCAAGGCAACGAGGTTGCGGACCTCTATGTAGGCTGGGTTACCCTCGACAACGAGAAACAGTACAATTCATACACCTTTGAGATGCTTCACGCGTGTGCTGCTGCCTTTGACAAGGCTTCTCATGACCCCAGTATTGTCTGCGTGGTGTTGACTGGGGCGGGGGCAAGGGCATTCTGTACTGGAGGAAATGTGCCTGAGTACAGTGAGTATTATGTTATGAGGCCTCTGGATTGCCAGGAATATATGTCTGTTTACTGGAGGGCCTTTGACACGGTCTGGACATCAACGAAGCCTTTTATCCGCTGCTGCAATGGGATGAGCATTGGGGGAGGAGAGGAGATTGGTGGTGTGTGCGATTTGACTGTTGCCTCTGACTGTGCGACATTCGGTCAGGTGGGCCCGCTCCACGGCTCGACAGCTATGGGAGGAGCCTGTCAGTTCAAGCCTATCGAGATGACGATGCAGGACGCCATGTGGAATGCCGTTTCCTGCGAGCAGTGGAGTGCCTACAAGATGCTCCGTAAGAACTATGTTTATAAGGTGGTGCCGGTGCTCAAGAAGGATGGTGAGTTTATCAAGAATCCCGCGGTTATTACCGATAAGTGGGTTGAGGATGGTGAGATAGTATATGGTGAATTCAAGACCGGGGAGGAAGGGAAGGAAGCTAAGGCACTGCTCAAGGAGCTCCCAAGAGACCGATCCCTCCTGGATAAGGCATGTATGGATATGGCCTGGACCTTTGCCAACCTTTTCCCGCAGCAGGTTGCCATGTCGTATCAGATGATACGGGCGACAAAGAAGGTTGCGTGGGAGAGAACCAAGGCGGAATCCATCATGTGGTGGGCGGCAAACGCCTCTGCATACGGTGAATTCGATATGGGAATGAGCGCCTTTAATACCAAGAGGATTACCGGGACTACTGACGTGGATATTATCAAGCTGAGGCAGATGATTGCCAGGGGCCATGCTTACGATGAGGAGATGTTCGAGGCTGTACTTGGAAAGCCCCAGAAGTAAGCTGCACCATCGGCAGGAAGGTTATTAAAAAGAAAAAATCCAGAAGGTTCCTTCTGGATTTTTTCTTTTTTGGATCGGAGGCAGGCCGAAATAAGAGAACTATTTGAAGATGGAGTTGATCAAGGCTAGAATTTTAGGTATAAAGATAATTGTTTTGCCCCTCTTCGGGGAATCAAAGGGAAAATTGTCAATAGTGCGCGTTAAGGAAAGAGAGTATCAGGAGAAAGGAGGGAATGATGAAACATATCGGCGTCCACATTGACGGAGGGCTCGGCACTATCACCCTACGGAAACCTCCCGTTAATGTGTTCAACATTGAGATGATGGATGAAATCAACGACACTCTGCGCGATTGGATCGAACAAAAGGACCTCAAGGTCGTTCTTTTCAATGCCGAGGGGAAATGCTTCTCGGCAGGTGTTGACGTGGGAGAACACATGGGCGACCTTGCGCCCAAGATGATCGAAAGCTTTCACGGGATGTTTCGACTGATGGAGGCCTTAGGTGCTGTTACAGTGGCGTCGGTGTTCGGATCGTGCTTAGGCGGCGGATGTGAGGTGGCCATCTTCTGTGACCTGGTGATCGCAGATGAGACGGCCAAATTCGGCCAGCCGGAAATACAGGTAGGGGTGTTGCCGCCTATTGCTGCTCAGGTGATGCCGAGGATTATCGGGAGAAAGGCGGCGAACGATCTGATTCTATCGGGGCGCATTATCTCAGCCCAGGAGGCCCTGGAGATGGGGCTCATCAACAAGACGGTAGCCAAAGGTGATTTGCCCCAGGAAACTGAAAGCTTCATAAGGCCCTATCTGTCTCTGAGTGCCGAAGTCCTCAGGATTGCCAAGAAGACGATCAAGGCGGGTCTCATGGATGAATTTGAGCCTTCGCTCAAGGCTATTGAGGATATATACCTGAATGAATTGATGAAGACTGCAGATGCCCAAGAAGGGCTACAGGCATTCTTGGACAAGCGGAGGCCGGAGTGGAAGAACTGTTGATCGACTGTGCGGTTGATGGCGCCGGTTGATCTGCTGCAGGTTCCATAGTCAGTCCTGATGAGCAATATTAATAATCAAATCAGAAAGTTATTCCGGTCTCTCAAGAAGAGAAACGCATTTACCATCCTGGGTGTGACCTCGGGTATGATCCTTTTTGGCGGTTTCGGCCTGTATATCCTCGACGGGCACTACAGGGCGCAAGGTGCATCCGGCATAGTGGACACCTTTTGGTGGGCGCTTGTCACCATAACTACAGTGGGGTACGGGGATGTGGTACCCCACTCCATATGGGGCAGGATAATCGGGCTGATCATCATGTTGAGTGGGGTTGTACTCGTATCTCTATTTACGGCAACGATTGCCTCCATTTTTATTGAAAGGAAAATAAAGGAGGGGGAGGGTTTGGACTTATCAAAGGAGAAAGACCACATTGTAATCTGTGGTTGGAACGAGAATGGTGAAAGAGCTATCCAAGGGATAGTGATCCATGACAAACCCGGTAGTCATCCCATTGTGCTTGTTAATGAACTCGAAAAAGACGACGTAGATTCCCTCCAGTACCGGTACAAGGAGCGGGATATCCATTTCGTCAGGGGCAATTTCGTTAAGGAGGATGTTTTAGCGAAGGCCAATATCTTTAAGGCCAAGGCGGCCATAATCATGGCCGACATCTCCAATGATCATACCCTTGGAAAGGCCGATGAAAGGGCTATTTTTGGGGCAATGGCCATAAAATCCATGGCACCCAAGGTAAGAGTATGTGCGGAATTGATAAACCCAGAGAACAGGGAATATCTCATGCGGGCAAAGGTAGATGAGATAGTCATCAGGGGAGAATCTCATGGATCTCTCCTTGCGAGTGCATCAATGGCACCGGGTTTCCTCAATATGATAAAGGCACTGATCCAAAATCAAGACGAAAACAAGGTGTGGGGTTGTGGGATACCAGCCAAATTCGTCGGAAGGCCTTATGGGGAGCTGAGCCTTTATTTCAAGGAGAGGTGCCAAGGCTTGTTGATTGCAGTCCTCAGGGAAAAGAAAGGTATTCAATTGGAGGATATGCTCTCTGATAATCTTACCGGCGTTGATGAATTCATAAAGCGAAAGTTTGAAGAGTCGGGCAAGAATTTTTTCGATGGCAGAGAAACGATAGGCTTCATTATCAATCCTCTGGATGATATGTTGATTACTGCCCATGATAGGGCTGTGGTAATTGCAAGGGAGAACCCAGCAGATATCTCTTTTATCGATAAGTTGGTAGGCCCGAGATGAACGCCTCAGAGGTGATAAGGAAAACCTTCATTTTCAACGATCTCGAAGACCAAGAGGTTCAAGAGATCCTCAAGATTAGCCAGGAGAGAGGGTTTTCAAAGGGTGAGGTGATTACCCGGGAAGGCGAACAGGGAGATAGCATGTTCATCCTTGTTGAGGGGAATGTCGAGGTTTCGAAGACGCTTACGATGAAGCTGGAGCACGGTGATTTCACTGAAAGAGAAAAGATCTTAACGCGGTTTAAGCCAGAAGACAACCTCGTTTTCGGAGAAATAGCAGTGATTGATCGGGAGAAAAGATCCGCTTCCGTGGTGACAACCACCGACTGTATCCTCTTGGAGATTAAGAGGGATGATTTTCTGGAACTGTTGGATAGAAGACCCGAGATGGGGGTGAAGGTCTTGAGAAGGCTTGCAAGGTTATTAGCCACCAGATTGAGACAATCAAGTCAAGACGTGATAAGGCTTACCACTGCCTTGTCCGTTGCATTGAGCAGTTGATGCCGGAAGAAATACGAACAGCAGGGGTCTGAGTACTGTTTGAATGCCGGAACACAGTGAACATGAATAAATTGCTGATTGTCCTATTTGTGTCTCTTGCTCTTTGTAGTTGCGCTGGGAGCAAGCAGCGGCTGCCGAGTACCACATACACAAAGCAGGCGATAGTTCTGCCGGAAACCACGAAACCCTATTCGGTTGATGGGGTATCCTACTACCCGCTTCCCAGCGGAGAAGGTTTTGTTCAGGAAGGCGTCGCTTCTTGGTATGGCAGGAAATTCCATGGCAACAAGACCTCTAGCGGCGAGATTTACAATATGCATGATGATACTGCTGCCCACAAGACCTTGCCCTTCGGTACACGTGTAAGAGTGGAAAATCTGTCTAATTCAAAGGAGGTTGTCGTAAGGATTAATGATCGGGGCCCCTTTCTTAAGCAGAGGATTATTGACCTCTCCTATGGGGCGGCAAAAAAGATCGGGTTGGCCGGTCCCGGAACAGCACGGGTGCGCCTGACTGCTTTGTCAAAGAAGGTTGGCACCATGAGGGCGGGTACTACTCGTAAGCCCCTTGTGGAGGCAACGGATTTCAGTAAGGGAAGATTTACCATACAGGTTGGCGCCTTTCAGGAAAGAGAAAATGCGGAGCGCTTGGCAGCCCGCCTCAGAGTGATATTTGATTATGTTTCGATAACACCGCACGTGCCGCTGAATTCGAAAACCTTTTACCGGGTTAGAGTTTCACTCTCTGAAAGCTTGACAGAGGCAGGCCGAATAGTGAGGGAATTGGAATACCTTGGTTTTTCAGAGACCTTTATTGTGGCTCTCTAGCCCTTTTGGTTGATTTTTTTCCTGAGAACCCCCGAGGTTCTGAAAACCACTACTCTGCGGGCCTTTAGTTGGAGGTCTTCCTTGGTCTGAGGATTTCTACCCCTTCGGGCAGCCTTGCTTTTTACTAAGAATTTCCCGAAGCCGCTAAGAAGAAGATCCTCTCCTCTTTCCAGCGTTTGCTTCATGATATCTAAGAGACTCTCGACAACCCTTCTGGATTGAGTTTTGCTGAGACCAACCTGGTTGTAAATACTGTCCGTGATCTTCTCTTTGGTTAAGGCCATGTCTCTATCCTCCTTAGTGCTTCTATTCGAAAATTCTGTGATGCATCTTGGGAACCTGCTTGGCCAATGTTGGACACTCCAGTCGGCTCGAGCCATTCGGCAGTGAGCTCAGGTCGAAAGCTCAAGCCGAAGGGCTCGTCGACACGTCTCAACTCTAAGGCTCATGGCAGAGGGCAGTACTGAGCCAACAGTAGCAAGCTCGTTACAGAACCTATGAATCAAAGGATCTGGTCTGCGGATTCAGAATTCGTAACCAAACTTCTCTTTGAGCTTTTGGCAGACGATATCGGGCACGAGACCCTTAATGGCTCCTCCATAGCTGGCAGCCTCTTTTATTATAGTGGAACTGGTATAAAACCATTTATAATCGGTCATCATGAAAATCGTTTGAATATTTCTGTTTAACCTTCTGTTCATCAAAGACATCTGAAACTCATACTCAAAGTCTGAGAGAGCCCTCATCCCTCTCAAGATGATGTTGGTTCCCTTATCCGCTACATAATCAACGAGCAAGCCATGAAATGAGTCGATGAATACCCTCTCATCATTTTTGGTTGATTCCTTGATCATTTCCATCCTCTCCTCCAGGGTGAAGAGGGTATTCTTCCTGGGATTGGAGGCGACAGCGACGGTGACGGCGCCGAATATGGTAAGGCCCCTTCTCAGAATACTGAGATGACCGTTGGTAATAGGATCAAAGGAACCGGGATAGATTACCATTTTGCCCATGTTATTCTTCCTTATGACTGGAAAAACCGTAGAAGCCTATCATAGTTGATCCGTAAGTTTTGGTTTGCTTGAGCCGGAGATCTTGAATCCTTGAGGGAAATGAATCGGTTGGCCTGGTCGATAGTTCTACAACTGCTACACCGTCCTGATTCAGCAGGTTTTCCTCAACAAGTTGGATCATTGTAGACTCAACATAACCGCTCCCATAGGGTGGGTCCATAAAGACCAGATCGAATTGATCATACCCGTAATCTTTGACATGGGTCAGGCCTTTGGGTAACTCTGCTCTAATCATAATCGAGTTTTCCCCAAAACCGCACATGCTGACATTCTTCTTAATGATTGCAATGGACCTCCTTGAACTATCCATAAACACGCCTCTTTTGGCCCCTCTGCTCAGAGATTCTATTCCCAGGCTCCCGGTACCTGCAAAGAGATCCAACACGAGGAGGCCGCTCAGGGTCTGGCCCAAGATGTTGAAGATAGAACCCCTCACCATATCTGCAGTAGGTCTGATATCGGGCCACCTGACCTTTGCAAGTCGCTGGCCTCTAACCGTACCGCCTGTTATTCTCATGATTGCATCGGGCAACACTACCCTCTGTCCCCGGCCTTAGAAAAAGGTTCAGTGTCCTTATGAAGATGCACTACGTCAGGGCGCACGGGCAATGCAGTCAGACCTGACACCGCATTCGCGTGATACGGTTGATCACGAACGACTTCCTTCCCGTTGCAACAAAAGCCAGTATGGCCAGGGGCAATTCAATTGCAATGCTATTGAGTGCCACGCTCTTTTTCATGATTTGCCTTCCAGGCCTTCTTCGCTGCGATCTGGTGAGGAACTGATCAGGGGCCGTGTCTTCTTTGCTTGTTTATGAAACAGCCGATACAAGCTTTGTGCAGGGCCTGAAAAAATATACAGACTCGATAAAAGGAACAGCATCAAGGGCGGCTTATATGCCACAACAATAAAAACCAGGATAGTGGCGACCAGCACGTTAAAGGGCTTTCGCCTAAACAAATCCATGCCCTTAAAGCTGAGATAATCGATCGTGCTGACCATGAGAAATGACAGCACGTACATGGCGCTTATGAAAAGGATTGGTTGACGCTCGGAAGGGTCGCCTAAGGAATTGATGAAAAGAATGGCAGCGGCAATAAAAACAGCTGCCCCCGGTATAGGCAAGCCTTTAAAGTGACGGGATTCAAGATTGCCTTTATGAGTATTGAATCGAGCAAGCCTCAGAGCGCCGCACGTAACATACAGAAACACTGCAAGCCAGCCAAATCTTCCGAAGGGTTTTAAGGACCACTCAAAAACCAACAATCCAGGGGCCACACCGAAGGCGACCAGATCTGACAGAGAATCATATTCGATGCCAAACTGACTGGTTGTGTTAGTGAAGCGGGCAATCTTACCATCTAACCCATCGAGTAAGGAAGATATGAGGATGGCAACAGCAGCGGCATCATACCTTCCTTGCGTCGCAGCAATAATGGCATAGCATCCACAGAAGAGGCTGCAGGAGGTAAACAGGTTAGGCAGGATGTATATTCCTTTCTTATTCCTTTTCCTTGATCTATTTACTGTTTTCACGTTAGCTCAGATACCCCAGTACCGTTTGTCCGGCCTTGACCTTTTGCCCGATGGAAACCAAGATAGCCGTGTCAGGCGGAAGATAGACCTCGAGTCTTGAGCCGAATCGAATCAGGCCGAACCTCTGACCGGTATACACATAATCTCCTGTTTTCACCCAGCAGACAATCCTTCTTGCAATGAGGCCGGCGATCTGAACAAGGATTATCCTTTTCCTGTTATCCGTTTCCAAAGTCACCACATTGTTTTCATTATGAAGGGAGGCCTTGTCCAAGTTGGCTGAAAAGAATCTACCGGGATGATAGGCTAACCGACTGACCCTCCCTGTAACGGGGATTCGGTTTATATGCGCATTAAAGACCGACATAAAGATGCTTATCTTTATCGATTTATCTTCTAAACGATTGTCCCCGGTTTCAAGGTTCCGTATTGCTATTATCTTGCCGTCTGCTGGTGTCAGTACCGCTTTCTCCTGATCCACAAGGTTTCTGTCAGGATCTCGAAAAAAATAAGCGGTAAAGAGGGTTAGCAGGGCTAAAGCAATGGCAAGGAATTGCAGATCCAAAATGAAAAAAAGCGCGGTGAGAGTTGCTCCAGCGAGCACAAAGGGAATTCCCTCCCAAGCGATCGGCAGTTTGTTGTTTACTTTTCGTGTGTCCAACCTAAGTCCTTCCATTCATAAGCTCGATGACCAACCTATTGAGACTTCGGCTGAGCGACTCGACGTGAGCTTTCGACCTGAGCTCAAGCTGAAGGGCTCGCCGACACGTCTCAGTCGAAGCCCTCAGGACTCAGTGCTGCCCCCGGCCATGAGCCTCTCGGCCATGAGCTCGAGGCCGAATGGCTCGAGGCCGAATGGAGTGAGCGGCATTTCTCAAACAAGTGGACAAAATACATCACCGTATTCACGGATCGAAGCACTAAGTCCCTGGAAAGTTTAGTTTTCTCTCCATGTAGCGTTTAATATAAATTTACGTGTTTGTCAATACAGCATATGTAACTCTGATAAAATGTCGTTGATTGGAACAAAACAAAACCGGATTAGTCCTCGTGATCACAAAGGCGCTTCAAATAGGACTGGCGAAGTTCCGGCTCAAACCGATCCACCCTCCGTAGCGGGCCACTGCGGACACCGTCGGCCATAGCCTTTGGCGTCGGACGAGGACGGGCGAGTTGAGAAAAACCATAGTCCATTATGTGAGGCAAAGCGATGTTGGTTTCGTCTAAGGTTATACGGTTGCGCCGCTGGTTTCGTATGACGTTGACCGTTAACCGTTTCTAGCCCGCCCTGGCGCTATGAACTTGAACAAGACTACTAAACCTATAAGCCAGGACTGGGCCAGGGCTGCGCAACCGCAACCGTTCTACGATCCCAATTATCCTTTGCACCTTAGTGGTATTACAAAAACTTGATATTAATCCGCCCGAAGTCTGGCGGATAAATCTTAAGATGTTTGCTTATATAGACATCTAGTAGTCCAGGTTCTTCATTACAGTTTCTTTATGGGTGGACGTATATCGGCTTCTCGGAAATAGGTTGGTACAAGCTCGCTTGAATTGTCCGAGTCACCTTTTCGAAGTCGTCTTAATCCCACTATGCCAACAGATGAGGCTCTGAGAGTCCAGAGATTTGATGGTGCCAATAGAGTATTTGCCCCTAACTGCTGTTTCAAGACGGGCCCTTGCTGAGCCAGGTTGTTTCCTATGAAAACTGTCTTGGTTTCAAGTATGGTAACGATTTCGGTTATCTTTACACAGGTATCTTCTTTGACCCTCAGTAGCTCGCCATGTTTACTCCACCGAAACAAGGCAGTAAACACCTCTCCTCTCCGTGAAGCCACCAAGGGACATATATCTTCATTCAGGAAGGAAAGCTGGCTGGCCATAGCTTCTAAGGTTGGAACCCCAACTATTGGTATAGCAAGGGATTCGGAGAGCCCCTTGATTATCGATAAACCTATGCGAATACCGGTAAAGCTGCCTGGTCCTACGGCAACCGTTAAGCCGTCAAGTTTTTGAGGCATAAGGCCTGCCTTGGCAAGCAGGTCATCCAGCGACGGCATGAGACCGCTATACCGACTAGACCCTGACGGTAAGATGTATTCGGCCAAAAGGAATTCATCCTTCATTACTGCTAGGCTGTACTGGCCGGTTGAGGTATTTATGGAAAGGATATTCAATTGTCGATTTTCGGTTGACTATTTTCTATTGAAGATCTTAAACCTTCAATCTTCAATTTTCAATCTTCACTTACTTAGTGAATATCCGTGCAAGGTCATTGTAAAAAACAAAGGCCATCAAGACCAAGAGAATGAAGAAACCTATTTTCTGGGCCATTTCCCTTTTTCTAATGCTGATGGGCTTCCTAAAGATAAGCTCTATGATGAGAAAAAGGATCATGCCGCCATCTAAAACCGGCACGGGAATAAGGTTTAATATGGCAAGGTTGATACTTATGACAGCCATGAATGGAAGGAGGTAGCTTAAATTCTCTCTGGCAATATCGCCGGTCAGCTGCCCGATTAGGATAGGCCCTCCAACTGTTTTCAATGGTACAATACCTTGGATTAGTTTGACCACGGTCAAGATGGTGAGCGCGGTTACCTCCCAGGTCTTTTCTGCCCCCTTTTGAATTGCACTAAAAGGGGTTAATCTCAGTTTTTCAATGGTGCCACTCGCCACAATTCCTATGAGGGGGGATTTAATCTCTTCGCCAAAGATGTTTTTTATTGTCTCCTCTTCCGGAAAGACCGTGGTCGAGATTCTTTCATCTCCCCTTTTCACTCCAATGGCTAGTCCCTGCCCAGAGCTTTTTTCGATAAACCTTTTGATGTCACTCCATTCGTCGATTTTCTTATCCTCTATGTATTCAATGACATCGCCCTTAAGGAGCCCAGCCTTATCGGCCGGTGAGTTGGGTCGCACCTGGCCGACTTCCGGAGCCATGGCGGGGTAACCTGATATCAGGTAAAGCCCGGTAAAAAGAAGGAAAGCCAAGAGGAAATTGAACACAGGCCCGGCAGCTGCGATGGCTATTCTGTTGATTGGGGGCTGCGCAGCGAAAGAACGATGGGCCTCTTCAGGGGTAACTTCTTCCTCATCGCTCTCGCCCAACATCTTGACGTACCCGCCGAGGGGAAAGGCAGAAATCACATACTCAGTTTCGCCTATCCTTTTTCCGATGAGTTTAGGCCCAAAGCCAAGGGAGAACTTATGGACCATCACCTTGAAGGACTTGGCCAGCAAAAAATGACCAAATTCGTGAAAAGCGATTAGGATGCCGAGGACGACAATAAACGGTATTATATAGTACAGGAAAGTGCTCATAAATACTAATTACCAACCATTTTTTCCAAGATCTCTTTTGCCACAGATTGAGCCCATCGATCCGCCTCGACGGCCTGATCGATAGAGTTGATAGGGAAAACCCGGTGTCGTTCCATCGTTTTTTCAACCACCTGAGGGATGTCCAGGAATCCGATCCTTCCTTCCAGGAAGGCAGAGACAGCTATTTCGTTGGAGCCGCTCAGTACTGCCGGCATGCTTTGCCCTATTTTGCCAGCCGTTAAAGCCAACTGCAGGCATCTGAACCTGTTTGTATCAGGTTTCTCAAAGCTCAGGGCTCCAATCTCCGACAGATCAAGGGTGGGCAGGTCTCCCTCAAGGTGTCGGGGGTATGAGAGGGCATAGGATATGGGAATTCTCATGTCGGGAAACGCCAATTGCGCAATTATGGAACCGTCCACATATTCGACCATAGAGTGGACTATGCTTTGGGGATGAAGCATGATCTCTATTTGATCGACCTCTATATTGAAAAGCCATTTTGCCTCGATCGCTTCGATCCCCTTATTCATCATGGTTGCCGAGTCAATCGTGATCTTCTTTCCCATCCTCCAATTCGGGTGTTTCAGTGCTGCTTCCGGAGTAGCCCTTGATAATTCCTCCAGAGAATAATCTTTAAACGGCCCACCCGACCCTGTCAGGATGATCTTCTTGAGATCTTCTCTCATGTGTCCCTGGGTGGACTGCATTATTGCGCTGTGCTCACTGTCAATAGGGACTATATGCGCACCGACCCTTTGTGATTCATGTGTGAGCACGGATCCTGCAATAACCAATGCCTCTTTGTTGGCTAGGGCAACATCTTTGCCTGCCGTTATCGCCGAATACGTGGGCAAGAGCCCCGATGACCCGGTCATAGCCGCAATCACCAAGTCCACTTCTGACAGGGCCGCAATCTGAGAGTAACCTTCGGTTCCAAACAAAACCTCGGTATCGAAGCGATTATTCAGCCTGGCTTTCAGTTCCCGGGCTAGATCGGAATTGATGACTGCCGCAAACCGCGGCTTAAATTCCTTGATCTGTTCCGCAAGGATATCGAGGTTTTTTCCTGCTCCGAGGGCTACAACACGGTATTCTTCAGGGTTTTTCTTTATAACCGTGAGCGAATTAGTCCCTATATAACCGGTTGATCCTAGAAGGCATATGTTTTTCAAAATAGTCGAGTTCCTTGCTGATTGAGCTACGTTTCTGAGGCACGTGAACAAAATAGGTCGCCGTATTTGCGAATCGAAGTACTCAGTAACGTAGTAGATTTCTTCAGTTTCTTAAGCTTTTTATTGGCCCTCGCCGGAAAACCCTGCACCTTGTCGATAATACTATGCCAAGCAGAATAAACGCGCATCACTGGTTTGCCGAGTTAAAGCAATAATCGAAAGCCCAAATAGAGATAGAGAACGGGGATCGCAAAAAGCAGGCCGTCGATTCTGTCGAGGAGGCCTCCGTGGCCCGGCAGAAGGGTACCGCTGTCCTTCAGGTCGGACCTTCTCTTGAAAAGGGATTCCACGAGATCACCAATCTGACCGGAAATACCTATACTAATAGCTAATACCATAATGGATGCAAGAGATAAAGAAGGAAAGAAAAGTGAGCCAAATATGCCGCCAATAGCTGTGTTTGCCAGTAGTCCTCCTGCGGTGCCTTCCCAGGTTTTCCCCGGGCTTACGTGTATAAGCCTATGTTTGCCGAAGCGCCTTCCCACATAGAATGAGGCGGTGTCGCCTGCAAAAACGACTGCCAAGAGGTAAAGAACCCATAGCGTGCCCTCTGGTAAGCGAGCGATTAGGGCCAAAAGCATCAAAGGCAGGCAGACATAAAAGGGCCCCACAATTGTGAGGCCTGCACCATCACCTTTCATGGGGTTGTTGCGGCGGGAGCTGAACAGGGTGTACGCCAGAGGGATCATAACAAAGAGGGGAAATATGGCTACGTAAAAACGGTCCATAAAGATGAGAGAAGAGAACAGGGAAACGCTCAGAAGGTACGTGATGAACATGAGGGCCTTTTGTACGGGAGGCCTTATCATTCGATAAAATTCATGCAAACTGGCTAACGCAACCACCGTGATGAGCAGTGTTAAGACATAGAGAGGAGCAAAACAAATGATCCCGATAAAAGGCGGAATGGTGATGAGGGCCGTTAATACCCGCTTCATATGGGTGCTCATTGAGTGTACCTATCTAATCGCGGTGGTTAATCTGTTCGCCGGTGGACCCGAAACGTCTCTCTCGTTTCTGGTAGTCGATGAGGGCCTCAAGGTACCGTTCCTTGCGGAAATCCGGCCAAAGGGTGGGAGTGATGAAGATCTCTGTGTAAGCCATCTGCCAAAGCAGAAAATTGCTCACCCTATATTCCCCGCTTGTTCGTATTAGTAAATCCGGATCCGGAATATCGGCCGTATAGAGATACTGAGAAAAACGCTCCTCTGTGATCCGCTTAGGGTTGAGGGTGCCTTTTTCAACATCTGTGAGCATGTTTATTACGGCGCGGACTATCTCCTGTCTTCCTCCGTAGCTCAGGGCAAGGGTTAAGGTCATCTCATCGTTGTGTTGAGTTCTTTCTATTGTCTGCCACAAGGTCCTCTGAACCTCCGGAGAGAGTTTTTCCGTTTGTCCGATACATGCGAGCCGGATTCCATTATCAAGCATCTCCTTCAGTTCGCTCTTCAAATACCGGTTGAGGAGATCCATTAAGGCCTTTACCTCATATTGAGGCCTTTTCCAGTTTTCTTCGCTAAAGGCAAAGAGCGTGAGCCATTTGATGCCTATCTCCCGGCTCGTTTTGACAACATCCCGTACCGATTCCGTGCCTTTCTTGTGGCCAACAATACGGTCGAGGCCTCGTCTCTTTGCCCACCGACCGTTGCCGTCCATGATTATGGCTACGTGTCGGGGTAATTTGTTCGGGTCTAATCGTTCCATGTGCAAGGGTTGGCGTCAGAATATGCGAAGGCATGTATAGTGGTTAATGGCTAGCCGATATTAGAATTCGAGTATTTCAGTCTCTTTTTCCTTCTCTATCGCATCTATTTTTTCGATGAATTCGTCTGTTATCTTTTGCACTTTATCTTGGTACTTGTACATCTCGTCTTCTGATATCTCGCTCTCTTTTTTTAAATCCTTCAGGAGTTCATTGGCTTCACGCCGCTGGTTTCGAATGGCGACCTTGCTATCCTCGGCCGTTTTCTTTGCCATCTTGGCAAGCTCCTTCCTTCGCTCCTCTGTGAGAGGAGGTATGGAGATCCTGATCAGCTTTCCATCATTCATAGGTGTGAGTCCAAGGCCGGATTTCAGTATGCCTTTCTCGATGTCTCCTATGATAGACTGATCCCAGGGCTGAACGACCAGAAGCCTGCTTTCCGGGCTGCTAGAAGAGGCTACCTGATTCAGGCGCATCTGCGTTCCGTAACATTCGACTTTTATACCCTCAAGGATGGATGTGGATGCCCTTCCGGTTCTCATCTTCTTGAGGTCTCGATCAAGGGCCTCGATCGTTTTTTCCATCTTGCTGCTCATCTCTGACAAGATCTCATCTTTCATCGCCTTCTCCTGCAATTGTGGTTCCAACGGTCTGGCCGGATACTATCTTTGCTATGTTCCCTCGTTTGCCTACATTAAAAACGATGATGGGAATCTGCTGTTCCATGGCCATAGATATGGCGGTAAGGTCAATTACCTTGAGCCTGTCCTGTAATACCTGATTATAACTTATCTTGCTGTACAGTTTAGCGCCTGGCCCTAAGGCAGGGTCACGATCATATACCCCATCCACCTGTGTTGCCTTCAGAATAGCCTGGGCATTGATTTCCATGGCCCTCAGACTGGCCGCGGTATCGGTCGTGAAAAAGGGATTTCCGGTCCCGCTTGCAAAGATGACAATTCTACCTTGATCCAAGTGTGTGAGCGCCTTTTCCCTGGTATAGGTTTCAACGGCCCTATCGATGGATAGTGCACTCATTGCCGTAGCCGGTGTTCCGGCTGCGTTGAGAACCTCACTCAGGGCAAGGGCATTGATTACGGTAGCCAGCATCCCCATATAATCGGCAGTTACCCTCCCGATGGTGTATTCGGAGGACTTTATTCCCCTGAATATATTGCCACCGCCTATCACAATCCCCATTTTAACCCCAAGCCGGTGAGCCGATTGAATCTCGGAGGCCATATCCTTCAGCCTGGGCGGGTCAATACCACCGCTGCGTTTTCCCATGAGAGATTCGCCACTGAGTTTCAGCACTATTCTCTCAAACCGTGGCGATTTGTTAGGTCGCGGCATGGTGTCTTGCCTGACTGTTATTTTAATTGATAATTCCCCGCAGCTTGTCGAAGCGAAGTGTAGATCCCGTCAAATCGGGGCTGCAGGGTTACGACATAGTGCCTCCCCCTTGATGGGGGAGGTTAGGTGGGGGTGATAAAATGTTTGGTCACCCTCCCCTTTATCCCCTCCCATCAAGGGAGGGGACTTTGCCATTGGATACCCCGCATTTTGCTGGAGGGAGCCTCATTGAGCCTTTTAGTCGGCCGCTCCCAGTTGAAACCTGGCAAACCTCTTTATGACAACGTTCTCACCGGTTTTGACCTTCAGTTGGTTGAGGAGGTCTTCAATAGTCAAATCAGGGTCGCGCACGTATGGTTGGTTGAGCAGGCATACCTCGGTGAAAAATTTCTTCAGTTTACCGTCAACAATCTTGTCCACGACCTTTTCCGGTTTGCCGGACTCAAGGGCCTGAGCCCGGTATATTTCCTTCTCTCTTTCCACGATATCTGCAGGGAGTCCCTCCTGGGTAAGGGCCATGGGATTTGCGGCTGCTATGTGCATGGCCAGGTTCCTGGTAAAGTCGCTAAAATCATCCGTTTTAGCGCTGAAGTCGGTCTCACAATTCACCTCTACCAGAACACCGATTTTCCCGCCCATATGTATGTAAGCCTGGACCTTGCCTTCCGAGGCACTCCTGCCTTCTCTCTTGTGAGCCTTTGCTATACCTTTTTTCCGTAATATGTCAACAGCCTGTTTGATATCTCCATCTGCTTCCTGGAGGGCATTCTTGCATGCCATGATGCCCACACCTGTCTGCTCTCTGAGTTCCTTCACGAGTTCGCTTGATATTTTCAATGTGAATTCTCCTTATTGTATTTCGATTTGATTCTCTTCTATGTCTTGTGCCTCAGAGGATCTCGCAGATTTAGGTTTCTTGGCAATCACGACAACAGGGGCTCCCTCCTGCTCCTCTTCCGTTGGCTTGACTTCCTCTTCCTCAATTCGCTCCACCGCAACTTCTTTGGTCTCCAGCTCTTCCTCTGCCCTCAGTTTGGCTTCCCGTTCGTTGTGCCCTTCAATGCAGGCGTCAGCAATGATTGAGGTCAGCAGCCGGATTGAGCGAATGGCATCATCGTTGCCGGGAATCAGGTAATCGATATCTTCGGGCTCCCCGTTTGTATCTACGATGGCTATGATGGGGATTCCCAGTTTTTTTCCCTCATTCAGCGCGATGGCTTCCTTCCTCGTGTCCACAACAAAGAGAGCAGAAGGGATTTCATCCATGTCTTTTATGCCACCCAAGTTTATTTCCAACTTGGCCAGCTCTTTCTCCATCCTTATGGTCTCCTTCTTGGTGTAGCGGCTGAAGCTGCCGTCTCGCTTCATTTCCTCCAGCTCTTTGAGCCTATTGATTCTCTTTTTTATGGTCTGAAAGTTCGTAAGCGTGCCTCCCAGCCACCGGTTACGGACATAGTACATGCCACAGCGCTCAGCCTCTTCTACAATAGAATCCTGAGCCTGTTTCTTGGTGGCGACAAAAAGAACCGTCCCGCCTTCTGAGACCGTTCTTACCACAAAATTATGGGCCTCCTTCAATAGCTTGGCCGTATTTTGCAGGTCTATGATATAGATCCCGTTTCTGGCACCAAAGATATAGGGTTTCATTTTGGGATTCCATTTTCTGGTCTGATGTCCAAAATGAACTCCTGCTTCTAGCAAAAGCTTCATGCTTATTTCAGGCATTAAACTGTTCCTCCTTAATGTTGCGTTTCCCCAGGTGAGAAGCATTCGGAGTTCTCCGTGCGGAGACCCTGGGCCGTCCCCAAATGTCTGCTCTATGTATCCTTTTTTTCTACTACTATCAAGGAAAAAAGCGAGATGGTTTCAACATATTTTTAACTTCCGCTGCGCTGCAAAGTCGAGCAGATAGCCTTTGGCGGAGGCTACTGCTCGACAGGGATGGCGAGGAGAGTAATGTCGGAGGCGAAAGCCATGGTCGAATTTGAACCCACTCAAGATTCTTATGGAGATTTAGAAATGGCCAGGACAGAAACGTTGGAGGATCTGGGCAATAACTAAAAATTGAAGATTAACCATTGAAGATTGACAATTGAAAATTGAAAATTGCTAAAGCCACCGTTTCCTGCGTTTGTAAGACTTTACATCTTTGTATGTCTTGATGGTGCCGGTTGCTGCAACTCCAAGGTAGAATTCCTTGACGTCGGGATTCTCTCTTAGGTCTTGGGCGTTATCCTCGAGGACTATCTTTCCGTTCTCCATTACATACCCAAAATGGGCTATTTGCAGGGCCATATTCGCGTTTTGCTCAACGAGCATGATGGTGGTACCCTGTTCTACATTGATCCTTTTCACGATCTCGAAGATCTCTTTTACCAGCAAGGGCGCGAGCCCCAAGGAAGGCTCGTCCAGCAGCAGGAGACGGGGCTGAGCCATCAGCGCCCTTCCGATTACCAGCATCTGCAATTCACCTCCGCTGCAGTATCCTGCAAGGGAGTGCTTTCTGTACAGGAGGGGAGCGAAGTAGCGGTACACCATTTCCAGGTCTTTCTTGTACGGCTTGCCCCACCTGGTGGCAGTCCCCACCCGTAGGTTTTCCTCTACAGTCAGGTACTTGAATGGCTGCCTTCCCTCCATAACCTGGATGATGCCCAACCTGGTTACCTCCTCGGGAGAGGAGTTCTGGATGTTATGGCCTTCATAGTCTATAGTGCCTTCGGTTACTTTACCATTTTCAGGCTTAAGGATACCTGAAATTGCCTTCAAGGTGGTTGTCTTGCCGGCACCGTTGCTCCCCAGCAACGAGACAATCTGCCCCTTTTGCACGTCCAGGGAAACGGCCTTGAGGATCTGGATAACATCGGAATAGACGACGCTGATGTTATTGATTTTCAATAAGATATTGTTTTCCATACGGGAACTCCCCTTGCTTCGTTCTGCAAGAATTGAAAGCTGATGGAACAGCGGAATTAGTAGCTAAGACGAAAAAAAAGGAGAAACATGTTTCTCAAGCTCATGACCCACTATTCCAATATTCCATCATTCCACTATTCCATGTGGTGGCTGTAGGCGGGTTGCGAAAACCCCTTACTCTCCAAAAATAGGTAAGGTTTCAGGATGCAACTATGCTCCCGTTTAGTATGAGAATGGCCAGAGCCGGAAACTGGATCTGACGATTCTCCAGACCTCGGCCAAACCCTTTGGTTCAAAGATGATAAACAGGACAATAGCCAATCCGTATACGAACTCCCTGATCGGTGCTATTGTGATGGCACCCCCAATGGACGGGCTAATGTTCATAAGGTATTCGGTAACATGACTTAAGATTTCATTCAAGGCAACAATGAAAACAGTACCGAACACCGACCCTGGGATGCTGCCCAGGCCCCCGATAATGATCATTGCAATATATTCTATGGAAAGCCATATACCAAAGGGTTCCGGGGTGATGCTTATCATATAGTAGGCAAAGAGAGCGCCCGCAAATCCCGCGTAGAAGGAGCTTATGGCAAATGCCAGCAGCTTATACCGGAAGATGGGGATTCCCATTCCTTCAGCGGCCTGGTCGTTATCCCTGACGGCTATGAAGGCCCTGCCGTACCGTGTCCTGGTGATATTCACGGCCAACCAGATCATGACTGAGAAACAGAAAAATATCACATAGAAAAAGTTTCTGTCGGACCCCAAATCGATCCCAAAAAGGCTTGCCGCAGGAATACTGATACCTGCTGCTCCACCAGTCATGCCCTCCCACTCTATAAAGATATACTCGAGAATGAACTGGCTTGCCAGTGTGGCAATACACAGATAAAGATGTTTCAGCCTGATCGATGGAGTACCAAAGATCATCCCAACAAAGGCTGTGATCAGGCCAGCAAGAGGAACGGCAATCACGAAGGGCATACCTGCTTTCATGGACAGAATTGCGGCTGCATATGCCCCCACGCCGAAAAAGGCTCCGTGACCGAGGCTAATCTGGCCGGTATATCCGATGAGGAGGTTCAACCCAATGGCGGCAATGGCATAAATCCCGATGGTATTTATGACATAGAGAATAAATGCATTACTTATGAAGGGAACAACAGCAAAGAGAACAATAAGCCCAACTAACGTGGAGATCCTGCCAAAGTCTGTCTCGAATATGGTAAGCTCTCGATCATAGGTCTCATTAAAATTTCCACAGGGATGAAACTGCAATTTTCGCATTTCCCAAACCCTTTCGATTTTCCATTCTCGGCTGAAAATTTTTTCTAACAGCGACTGATCAACTTTCAATCTTCAATCTTCAATGACTACACCCTTTCGATTTCAACCAGACCAAAGAGCCCATACGGTTTAATTAACAATATAATAATGAGCGCAATGTACGGAATGACCTCCCTCAGGCTGCTCGAGATATAACCACCGGTAAAGGTTTCGAGCAGGCCGATAATAATGCCGCCGAGAATGGCACCTCCTATGCTATCCAACCCGCCAAGGATTACAACGGGAAAAACCTTGAGGCCTATATCGCTGACCTGGTGCACATTGATTCCGTTGATAATGCCCAGTACAATCCCGCTCATAGCACCAACCAAGGCGGCAATGGCCCATGAGAGGGCAAAGACCCTCCTCACGTGGACCCCTAAGGCCATGGCAGCAGGCTGGTTATCAGCAACAGACCTCATATAGATTCCCTGAGAGGAATACTTAAAGAAAAATCCAAACAGCCCCAGGAAAATGAGACCGACAATAAAGGTAGCCACATATACCCCTGGAACTTCAATGCCTCCCCAGTTAAAGGTAAGGGCCGGTGGCAGAAAATCCGGATAGCTGTACAAATCTCCCCCGAAGATAAACAACAACAATCCCTTGATCATAATGAACAGCCCAAGGGTCAGCATAATGACTTCAATAAGGGCCTCACCGATCAGTGGCCGTAAGAAAAAGCGCTCAATGATAAATCCGAGCGAAAAGGAGCCAATCAGGGTCAGCATAAAGGCCGCCCAAATAGGCAGCCTTGCCCAGGTCGAGAGCACAAGAAAGAGAAAGGCGCCTATGGCCATTAATGCACCATGGGCAAAATTAAGTACGCTGCTAGACTTAAAGATCATGACAAAGCCCAGGGCAGCAAGGGCGTAAAGAAAACCGAGCGATAGGCCATTGATCAGTATTTGAATGAAAAATTCCATGTAGTGAACTCCTTATTCAACAGACAGTATTTTCACGGTGGTTTCAATGGTGCCGACGTGTCCGTCCCGGTACTTTACCTGACCTTTTACTGCCAGTTCCTTTTTATCGGAATACATGGCGTCGATAAGCTCTTTGTACTGTTGAAAGACGAATTTCCTTCTCACCTTGCCCGTTCGAGTCAACTCTTCGTCATCTGCATCCAGGAGTTTATAAAGAAGGATGAAGTTCACAAGCTGCATCGGCTTGGGCAACTGCGTGTTTACCTCCTTAATCTCTCCTCGAATCAGATCCTCTACCGCCGGTTGCTGTGAAAGGTCTGTATAGGTGGTGTACGGGATCTTTCGCTCTTCTGCCCAGTTGCCCACGTTTCCAAAATCTACATTGATGAAGCAGGTGATATAGGGTTGCCCTTCACCGAAGATGACCGCCTCGTTGATGTATGGGCTGAATTTCAAACGTGTCTCAATAAAATCCGGTGAAAAGGCCTCACCATCCCTGGTCCGCATTATCTCTTGCTTCCGCCCGATTATGAGCAGGTGGCCGTCATCATCGATATAGCCTGCGTCGCCGGTATGGAGCCACCCGTCGGGAGCGATGGACTTTGCTGTTTCCTCAGGGTCCTGATAGTAGCCCATGAAATTTGCCCTGCTCTTAACGAGGACTTCTTGGTCTTCACCGATCTTTACCTCGGTCCGCGGCAGCGGCACGCCCACGGTCTCTAGCTTAACCTCATCATCCGGCTGAACCTGAAATATTCCGCCTGCTTCGGTAAGACCGTAGCACTGCTTCAGGTTGAGACCATTGGCCCTGAAAAAGCGGATGACATCAGGGCTGATAGGATGCCCTCCGGTATAGGCTCCGCGAAATTGCAAACAGCCCACCCTGTCCATAAGGGGCCTATACATGATTCGAGATGATATCCGGTGTAAGAGCCGCAAACCGAAGGGCACCGGCCGCTGGTCCGACTCCCTGTCAACCACGGCTCCGCCGATCTTCATGCACGTATGATAGAGAAAGCGCTTGATAAAGCCCGAATCGCTGATTTTCACCCGTATTTTCGAAGCAAGATCCTCCCAGAATCTGGAGGCGGTGATGATAACGGTTGGCCCGATTTCACGAAAATCTTCAACGGCGGTCTCGAAGGTTTCAGGGAAGTTCATGACCATGCCGCCTGAAAGAGTTATTCCCATGCCCCACATCTGATCAACGATCCATGCGGGTGGTGTGATGGAAATCCAGTTATCACCAATTCCAATGGGGGCAGTCTCAAGCCACTTCCTGGCCATTTCCATGAAGTTTTCGTGGCTGATCATAGCCAGCTTTGGAAGCCCCGTAGTGCCCGATGTCATGATCATCAAGGCAGTCTCCTCGGGCTTTCCCTTGGTTAGTTCCTCGGTGAAGAAGTCTGGCTTTTCTCTATCCAAATCAGCGCCAAGGTCTAACAGCTCTTTAACGCTCAGAAGCCATGGATCGTCAGCGTAAGTCCTCATCCCCGTAGGATCAACGTAAATCACCTTTTTAACAAAGGAGAGCTCTTCCTTGACCTCCAGGAGCTTATCGACCTGTTCCTGGTCTTCTGCTATTACATACCCTGCTTGCACCCTGCCAAGACCAAAGGCGAGTTCCTTGGCCACCGCAG
Organism: Desulfatiglandales bacterium; assembly: GCA_035527895.1. GTDB lineage: Bacteria > Desulfobacterota > DSM-4660 > Desulfatiglandales > B25-G16 > JADFWK01. The sequence goes on along the minus strand of DATKZQ010000002.1, from coordinate 17,269 downwards.
AGGTAAAGAGGTTAAGGGTTATGGCACCGAGGGACTGGGCCCCGAGTTCAGTAAAGAGCCATTCAGGGTGGTTATTGGTGATGATACCTATATTGTCACCACGTTTCAGCCCGAGGACTGCCAAGCCAAGGGCAACCTTTTTGGTATACTGGAAATAGTCGCTCCACGAATAGGCCTGCCATATGCCGAAATTCTTCTCACGGATCGCGATCCGCTCTGAGCCTAATACCCGTGCCTGCTTTTGCAGCATCTGAGGCAGGGTATACTGGGTAAGCGTGGATAGGGTTTGTTCATCCAAGCGCTCTATTTTTTCCAAACTAAACCCCCAAAAAAGTGAACTAAAGTGCCTGAAGTGAACTAAAGTGCCTAAAGTGAGCTAACGTGCCAGGTTCTTTGGCAAATTCTCTATTGTTTGGCCTCTCTTATTAACTTCAGGCACCTTAGCTCACTTATAACTTTAGGCACTTCAATGATTAAATCGTTACCGCATCTCCGAGATATGCCTTAATAACCTGAGGATGGTTTTGAACAGCCTCTGGCGGCCCTTCCGTTATCTTCTTTCCGAAATCAAGAACCACAACCCTTTGCGATATACTCATGACGACCGACATATCGTGCTCCACTAAGATCATAGTCTGTCCCCAGGCTTGGTTCAGCTCCATCAGGAATCGAACCATGTCTTCCTTTTCCTCCAGAGTCATCCCAGCGAAGGGCTCATCCAGAATCAAAAGCTTTGGCTCCAAGGCCAAAGCCCTGCCGAGCTCAACCCTCTTCCGTTGACCATAAGGCAATGATCCTACCGGTTGTTTCCTGATGGCCTGCATTTCAAGGAAATCAATCAGTTCCTCCAATACCTCACGATGACGCACCTCTTCCCTTTTTACGGACGGGAAAAACACAGAAGCCAAAGCCACGCCGTATTTGGTATGAACATGCCTTGCCAGGAGCATGTTTGAAAGGACACTCATACCAGGGAAAAGTTCAATATTCTGAAATGTTCTTCCGATACCCAGCTTGGTCAGGTGATGGGTAGATAGGTGGAAGATATCCTGCCCATTGAAGGCCATTGCGCCCTTTTGTGGTCGGTAGTATCCGGTAATACAGTTCAGCAAACTGGTCTTCCCGGCCCCGTTGGGTCCGATGATAGCCAGCAATTCCCCTGTATGCACGGACACATCGACGTTATCCAGGGCGACAACGCCTCCAAAGTGTAAGGATAAGTTCTTCACCTCCAGTTCCGCCCTGTTTTCTTCAGGCAGTCTGGAGGCGAAGATACTCGGTTGACTGCGAAACGCCTTCATCTATCACCTTTTCAGAAGTCGGACTGGTTCTTTTCCAGGCACAAAGAAGGTAGTAAGCGGTGTATAGGTTTGGTCCTCGTTAATCTTAACAATCCGCGCGGTAAAAGAGCCACCATGATCAGTTTTCGTGTAGGTGGTATTGGGCACAAGCCCCCCAAAGTCTTCATCTCTGAATGTCTCGAGAGCGTCATTAATAGTTTCGTTGTTTACCTTTCCAAATCTTTCATGGGCCCTCTGAAATGCCCTCACCATAAGCGAAGCCACGACAACACCCTCCCAATAGGAGCAATCAAATTTGTCTACTGTCTTGTAACGATCCCAGAGTGTCTCCAACAGCTTTATTCCAGGCATTCCGTCAACAGGCAGACTTCCCGTGAATTGCATGTGCATCCGGTTCCGAATCAGGCCCGTACCTCTCGGAAAGAAATCAGGGTCTGTTGCTGTCCAGGTTCCAAAAAAAGGTACGTCATAACTAATCTTGTCAGCACACTTAAGGGCCAGTATAATATGGGATGGAAGTATCTGGACAAAGACATATTCCGCTCCCGCTTCCTTGAGCCGCAAAAGTTCAGTGGTGAGATCGACGGTCTTTGTAGGGAATTGTTCAATCGCAACGATATTGAGACCATGCATGGCAGCATATTCCTTGCTGGGGTCGTGAATGGTCTTTCCATAGGCATTATTATAGGTCAGGAGTCCAACCTTGGGTGCTTCCCTTCCTGGATGGATGGTACGGATATATTCTAATATTGCATAGGAATCCATTATATAACTACCGAAAGGCAGGTACATATAATCTATAGGAGGGTTAAGAATTGCCTGATCGGTAGAGTAATTGAAGGTGGGTGTCTTGTACTTTTGTATTATAGGTTTTGCCATATTGCCCGACCCTGCATCCCACGTGGCTATGATATCCATCTTCTCCAAGGTACAGAACTTCTTGACATACGTAACTGAATCAGCAACTTTATAGGCATGATCAACTACTGTTAGATCTATTTTGTTACCTCCAATACCCCCTTTAACCTCGTTGACATATCTGAAATAGTCTTTATGGCCTTTGGCGTGAAACTGGCCCCAACTTGAAGCCGGCCCCGTCAGATTAATAATTGCCCCTGCCTTTATGGGTTTCGCCCAAGCAGAAGTGCCCAAACCGAGAGACAAAAACCCTACGATCAGTGCTAAGATGAATACTTTGCGCATGATAACTCCCCCTGTTTTAAGTTATTAGATATAGATCTCTTGCCTGAAAGGGTATGTGATAGGGGCTCCTAACCCCTTACCCCCCAAAGCCGTGCTTGATCGGATATATCGTTTACGGTAAAGTTACTCTGCGTCTTAAAAGTATCGTTGGATGGCCTGTGTACATGAGAGAAGCGAGTTGAGAGGTATTTTTTCGGCCCGATGCAACAGGTAGACATAACTAACTATAGCCTTGACTTGTTTATAGGTACTTGTGGTATAGCTATATAACAGCTACTTTGTAGTTACTGTGAGCTTAGTCTGTACAGATATTACCGGGCGTTGTCAAGAAAAATCAGTTACAATAAAACTCAATCAATCTAGCTTGGTGAGAGAGTGAGGCCTTGGTTCCGGTGTACGTACTAGATAACACGCATCACTGTATAACTACTAGATAACACGCTAATTTGTCAAGCAAAAAAGAAAACACAACAGGGAGGAACAAAGATGCTTCTGGGTGACATCTTAGCACGGAATGCCAGGATGTACGGCGACGAGGTTGCACTGATCGAACGAGAACCCGAAAAAAACAGGAGGGTAGAGATAACGTGGAGGGAGTTCGACGATCAGGCAAACCGGTTTGCGAACGCACTCATAGAAAGGGGCATTCACAAGGGCGATACGGTTATCCATCTCATGATGAACTGTATCGAATGGCTCCCGGCATACTTCGGTATCCTGAGGACAGGGGCTTGGGCGGTGCCTTTGAATTTTCGTTTTTCTGCGCAGGACATCAGGCTCTGCACAGGAATTGCGGAAGGCAAGGCAATGATCTTTGGCGAGGAGTTCATTGATCGGGTGAATGAGATCCGAGAAGATGTGCCCTACATAAAAAGCTACCTGTTTGTGGGTCCCGAGGGGATCAGGCCCGGCTACGCAGAAGCGTATGAGCGTGTTGTGGGGGAGAGTTCTCCCGTAAGTCCTGATATCGACATAGGGATTGAAGATGAGGCAGGGCTCTATTTCACCTCCGGAACCACGGGCACCCCAAAACCAATCCTCCTGACCCATAGAAACCTTGAGGCGGCCTGTATCGTTGAGAATCGCCACCACAATCAGACCCATGAGGACACGTTTCTCTGCATTCCACCCCTTTATCATACCGGGGCCAAGATGCACTGGTTCGGGAGTTTTATCGTGGGCTCCAAGGCCGTTATCCTGAAAGGGGTAAAGCCCGAGTGGATCTTGAGGGCTGTTTCAGAGGAGCAGGTAACAGTGGTGTTTCTGCTGGTTCCCTGGGCGCAGGATATCCTTGTGGCAATAGAAAACGGTGATGTGAAGCTCTCAGACTACAGGCTGGATCAGTGGAGGCTGATGCACATCGGTGCCCAGCCGGTACCGCCGAGTTTGATCAAAAACTGGAAGAAGGTATTTCCTCACCATGACTATGACACGAACTATGGCTTGAGTGAGAGCACCGGCCCTGGCTGCGTTCATCTGGGATTAGAGAACCTGCACAAGGTTGGTGCTATTGGCGTGCCCGGTTTTGACTGGGAGTGTCAGGTGGTGGACGAAAACCAGAAACCGGTGCCGCAGGGTCAACCGGGCGAACTCATGGTTAAGGGGCCCGGTGTTATGAGGGAGTACTACAAAAATCCCGAGGCAACGGCAAAAACCCTGGTTCATGGCTGGATTTTGACAGGGGATGTTGCCAGAGTTGATGAGGATGGCTTCATATGGCTGGTTGACCGGAAGAAGGATGTGATCATCACGGGTGGGGAAAACATCTTTCCCGTTGAGATTGAGGATTTTCTCCTCAATAACAGCAAGATACAGGATGCTGCCGTAATTGGTATACCTGATGAAAGGCTGGGTGAGATAGCAGTTGCAATCATCAAGGTGAAGAGGGGGAGGGAATTGAGCGAGGATGAGGTAAATGAGTTCTGCCAAGATCTGCCCAGATATAAGAGGCCTCGAAAGATCATTTTTGGCGATGTGCCTCGAAACCCCACCGGGAAGATCGAAAAGCCTAAACTCCGAAAGATGTATGGGGGCAAGAAGGAAAGTTTCGATATCAAATAGCTTTGCTTTTACTCAGAGTGAATAGTAACTCCTCAATAAGTTCGGGTTCTGTCATTGCGAGCGAAGCGAAGCAATCTCCATTATTGCAACGAGATTGCCACGTCGCTGCGCTCCTCGCAATGACGGCAAACAGCAGTGGCAAGGAATGATCCGAACTTATTGAGAAGTTACAGTGAATAATCGAATCTCGTTTGCTTTTCGTAAGTTTCTTTTAGGACGTGATAGTAGCTACCTCAACCATTAACCTTAAGCGTGGGTAACGATATGCACAAACTACTTTCCGATTCACCAGGCCAGGAGCTGTTGCTCTTGGGCAACGAGGCAATAGCACGCGGTGCCATTGAGGCTGGGATTGGCGTTGCAACATGCTACCCGGGAACACCCTCCTCCGAGATACCGGATACGTTTTTCACGTTATATCAGGAGGCAGGGTTTTATTTTGAGTATTCCACAAATGAGAAGGTGGCACTCGAGGTGGCCAGCGGTGCGGCGGTTTCGGGGGTAAGAAGCATCTGCACCATGAAACATGTGGGGATGAATGTTGCCTCAGATGCCCTCATGACCATGGCCTATTTGGGTGTTAACGCCGGGATGGTGGTGATAAACGCCGATGATCCATCTCTGTTCTCCAGTCAAAATGAGCAGGATAATCGCTACTATGCGAGGTTGTCCGGACTGCCGATGATGGAGCCGACCACGGCCCAGGAAATGAAGGATATGACCGTTGCCGCATTTGATGTCTCCGAAAAACTCAAGTTGCCCGTTATCCTGAGAACCACCACCAGACTGAACCATCTGAGGGGCGCCGTCAAGTTCGGACCGCTTCGGCGGATCAAAGCAAAGGGTTCCTTTAAGAAAGACCCCTTTCACTATGTGGCAATCCCCGCCGTTTCAAGGAATTTGCACAAGATTCTGGTGGAGAAGTACGATCAGGCCCTGGAGCTTTCGGAGAACTCACCGTATAACCAGATTATCGGGAACGGCCCATGGGGTATTGTCACGAACGGCGTGAGCATAAACTATGTGCAAGATGCAGTAAAGGACCTGGGCATTAGTGATAAGGTGACAGTTCTCAGGCTCGGTTTTTCTCATCCCATGCCGGAGAAGATGATCCTGAAATTCCTCACGGATGTCGCCAAGGTGTTGGTCGTTGAAGAGCTTGAGCCCATATTCGAGCGGGAGATTAGATCCATAGCCCAATCCAATGGAATCGGCATTCAAGTGAGGGGCAAGGGAGATGATCTGTTCCCGAGGCTCTATGAGTATGACCCGGGCATGGTCAGGAAGACCATAGCGTCCTATTTCGGAGTACCCGATACCTCCCCCGAGCCTGTAGCGGTGAGCGGTGTGGCCGATCTTCCGGGCAGGCCACCGAATCTCTGTGCCGGTTGTCCGCACCGGGCCATGTACTATGCGGTGAAAAAGGTTTACGGGCCCGATGCGATTTACCCCTCCGACATTGGGTGCTATACGCTCGGCGTTCTTCCCCCGTTGTCTATGGCTGATATTGTCATATGTATGGGCGGGTCGGTCGGTTCTTCCTGCGGCATCGCTGCGGCAACCGATCAGAAGGTTGTAGCTTTCATCGGTGATTCGACCTTTTTTCATGCAGGTATTCCTGGTCTTATCAACGCGGTTCATAATAACCACAAGTTTACGTTGGTGATCCTCGACAATGGAACAACTGCCATGACCGGGCATCAACCGCACCCGGGCGTTGATACAGCACCCATGGGGGTCGATACCAAACAGCTCTCGATCGAGTCAGTAGTGCGGGGCCTCGGTGTCGAGCATGTGGAGGTGGTCAATCCCCTTCAGGTTAGAAAGGCCGTAGCCGCAGCACAGGCTTCAAAGGATTTCGACGGAATTTCGGTTATCGTGTCGAAAGAGATCTGCCCCCTCTATGCCCGGGCTATCAAGAAGGCCAGAAAGGTGAGGCCCTTCTATGTCAACCAGGATAAATGCACCCATCATATGGACTGCATCAATTACCTGGCCTGCCCGGCCATGTATCTGGATGATGGGCAAACGAGGATAAACGAAAACCTCTGTATCGGTTGCGCCGTTTGTGCGCAAGTATGTCCTGAGAATGCCATTCTGCCATTAAAAAATTGATGATTGAAAATTGATGAACTCGCAAAAAGTCGTTTTTTCCATTTTTCTGTCATTCCGGCGGAAGCCGGAATCCAGTAAATTCAATAGATTCTGGATGCCGGATCGAGTCCGGCATGACGATTAGAAGACTTTTTACGAAACCATCAAAATTGAAGATTAAAAAACACATAATTGTCCCCGATTCCGGGACTCGGAAGCAATATTCAAGCGAAAATGGTCAATTGTCAAAGGAGCGAACTATGGAAACCAAACGGATCGTCTTTGTTGGTGTGGGGGGTCAAGGAAACCTGCTCGTAACACGCCTGCTCGGTGAGGCGTGTCTGGCAGCAGGGATACCCGCCGTATTGAGCGAGATTCATGGCATGGCCCAGAGGGGCGGCATCGTTGAATCGGCCGTTGTAATGGGAGGTGCAACAAGCCCGATCGTATCGAATGGTGAGGCGGATATTCTGGTAGGCTTTGAACCCCTGGAGACCTTGCGGGCACTGAACAAATGCAACCGAAATTCAGTGGTTATCGTAAATGTTCACCCGCTCCCCCCGTTTACCGTTGCAATAGGCCAGGGAACATACCCTGATGTTGACATGGCCCTGGAAACGATCAGAAATTCCGTTTCATCGGTTATAGCCTTGGATGGGGAAGAGATGGCGGCTAAGGCCGGAAACCCGCTCTCGTTAAATATGGTTATGCTGGGGGCACTGGTTGGGAGCAAAATACTACCCGTGGACGGTGATTTGCTGAAGGAAACCATAACCAAGTCGACAAAAAAAGCGTTTTTGGAGTCGAACCTCAAGGCGTTTGATTTTGGAGTTGCTGCCGCCGGTGCCGGATAGATTGGAGCCTCGATTACTACCGCAACTTTCCAGAATATCGGAGCGGTACGCGGTATGCTATGCAGCAGAGTGGATTTCTACTTTAAATATCTCGCCCGCTCCTCTTCGACCCTGCTCAGGGTCGCTCGAGCCCACAGACCCGCCTGCCAGCGCCTGAAGCGCAGCTGATGGCGGGCAGGGGCCGCTGAGTAAAATGGCTACGGAATGATTGCTTACCGTTTCATGGGAGAAAGCCCTTAAGGAAGAAATGAATCTATCTATTTTTCCCTTAGAGGTTTTTCCCATGTTCAATCCCGCGCAGCGTGATTGAACGCCCCTATAGGGGCAAGGTAAGCAATTAAAGCTTTTCTCTGAGCACCCTGCCCGCAATGCTTCGCAACGCGAGGCGGGCGGGTCTGTGTGCTCCGTGAGAGACTAAGGACCCTTGCAGGGTCAAAACCAGGCCCCGCTCTCAAGGGTGGGGCTTTATTTTTGGGTCCGCATAGCTATTGTGGGGAGCTATCGGCGAGTGCGAATTGACAGAAGGCTCGAGAATGGTATATAAACCAACATCCAGCCCTACACAAGAAAAGCCCCTCAGGCCAATTTTGGCCATACGATTTTGGATCTGAACAGAGAGGTTTGCGTGAGATGAAAGATAGCGTGCCCGCAGATGCGGTCGGTGCAGACGCAGCGTATCCGGACACAATCGGCGAAAGTGCTGCAATAGAATCGGTTAAGGAAAAGATCGCTAAGGTGAGCGACAAAAACGTAACGGTTTTGATCCGGGGAGAGAGCGGTACCGGAAAGGAGTTGGTTGCTCGGGGGATACACTTTGGATCGAAACGAAGAGATGAGAGCTTTGTTCATGTGAATTGTGCGGCGCTACCAAGCGAATTGCTTGAGAGCGAACTGTTTGGATACGCGAAAGGAGCCTTTACCGGCGCAACGTACAACAAGGCGGGCAGATTTGAGAAGGCCAATAAGGGGACGATTTTCTTGGATGAGATCGGCTCTCTGAGCGTTCCGCTTCAGGCGAAGATCCTGCAGGTACTGGAGGACGAGACGATATATCGGCTGGGCAGTGTCCGCGAAACTCCTATAGATGCGCGGATAGTAGCCGCCACGAACTCTAATCTGGAAGAAAAGATTGTGCAGGGCGCTTTTCGGAGTGACCTGTTTTACCGCTTAAACGTCATTTCAATCGTGGTACCGCCTTTGCGGGAAAGAAAGGAAGATATCGACCTTCTCGTGGATTACTTCATGGAAAAGTACTGCATAGAGCTCGGAAAGAAACGTGTCCCCATGGGCAAAGACATAAGAGACCACTTTCAAAGATACCTTTGGCCAGGAAATATCAGGGAATTGGAGAATATCATTAGGGGCATAATAGCGTTGCAGAAGACGGATGTCGTCTATAGCGAATTGAAGCTTGCGGAAGGCACGGGAGGTGCTCAGGGGGAAGAGTTGCGGTCTCGCGTTACCATCCTCTCTCAAGTCTGGGATGATCGAAAGATAAAGCAGCTCATCAAGGGGAAGGAAGATATTTCATTAAAAACAATTACGAAAGAATATGTTGCGGAGGTCGAAAAAGAGGCTATTTCCAAGGCCCTGGACCACACCCGGTGGAATAGAAAGAGGGCGGCAGAGTTGCTGCAGATTAGCTACAAGACGCTTCTTAATAGAATCGATGAATTTGATTTAGCATAAAAGGAGTGCGCCGGGTGTTTCCTTTGAAGCACGGTTTTCATCAGACACTTGCAAGCGGGTTTCAGGCCTTTAAAAAGGAGGCAAAGTCTTGAAAAAGATATACGTCATTGGCGGTCCCATTGCCGGCATGTCTTTTGAACTGAAAGGTGATTTGACGGCCATAGGGAGATCCCCGGAAAACGATATCATCATCTCAGACATAGGCGTCTCTCGCGAGCATGCCCAGTTCATGAAGAAGCACGGTAAGATCTTCATTGTAGATCTGAGCAGCCTTCACGGCGTTTTTATCGACGGAAACAAGATAGCGCGCGGACGGGAAACAGAAGTACATAAGGACAGCGTCATACGGATCGGCAACACGGTCTTGTCATTCCAAAAAGAAGCAACAAAAGATAAGGGCGCTCAAAGGCTGCCTTCCCTTCCCCCTGAAGGGCATCATGATAAGACAAGCGAATTATCCCTGGAGATGCGCACCTCGAGAGACTATACCCGGAGCCTCGAGCTATTGCTCAAGGTGGCTAATATCTTTTCGCAATCCCTCAATACCGATGAGTTGTTGAGCGAGGTGGTAGATCAGATCTTTATTCTTCTCGAGCGAATCGATCGGGGCGCCGTACTGCTGCTCGACAGGGACAAGGGAACCTTGCAGGAAGTGGCCTCGAAGACGAGGATAGAAGATAAACAAGGGTTTTTCTCTAAAATCAATTACAGCAGGACAATCGTAAACAGGGCCATAAAGGAAGCTAAACCGGTTATGCTGTCCGACACGAGTCGCGTTAATCCGGAAAGCCTCTCCAATAGCATGGAACAGATGAACATCATGTCGGTAATGTGCGTACCGCTCATGCACAGGGGAGAGGTGGGGGGGGTTATTTATGTAGATTCAATCGGCTTACCTGAAGGATTCAGAAAGGATGACCTGCAATTGCTGATGGGCTTGAGTAATACTGCGGCAATCGCCATAGAGAATGCGCGGCTCTATTCAAACCTGGAGCAATTAGTTGAGCAGCGAACGAGGCAATTGGGAAAGGCTCAAGATAGGTTAAAGGAGAGTGAGTCACGGTTTCGGGCGGTCTTCGAAAACATGAGCAACGGGGTCGCTATTTTTGAGGCGCTTGGTGAGGGCTCGGATTTCATATTTAAAGATCTGAACAAAGCGGCAGAAAAGATCGACAGCATAAAAAGGGAAGACGTTATCGGCAAGAGTGTCCGCACGGTCTTTCGGGCCTTTCGAGAATACGGCTTTTTAGACATTTTCAAACGGGTCTGGACTACTGGCAAGCCCGAATATCACTCTCCCATGCTGTACAAGGGCAATGGAGCCCTGTCATGGAGAACAAGCTATGTCTACAAACTGCCCGGTGATGAGATTGTGTATATCTATGAAGACATAACCGATCAAAAAACGGCAGTTGAGAATCAGCAGAGGCTTGAAAGACAGCTTGCCCACGCCCAGAAAATGGACTCTCTTGGCAGGATGGCTGGGGGCGTGGCCCATAATTTCAGGAATATCCTGCAGGCGATCATGGGCAACACGCAATTTCTCCAGATGGCCTATAGTCAAGATGAGCAGCTGCAAAAGATTACCAAGGTCATGAACGATTCGGTAAGAAAGGGTTCCGATTTTATCGATAGCCTTCTGAAATTCTCCAGGCAGGATATTGAGCGAGGGATGCTTCCCCTAGACTTAGAGGATGTTATTAGCGAAACGTACAAGATAATCAGTAATACCTTTGATCAAAAGATAAAGATTATTACCAAGGTAGAGAGGCCGTTGCCAATTAAAGGTGATCATCTGAGTCTCAATCAGGTTTTCATCAACCTGTGCAATAATGCGCGAGATTCCATGCCGGACGGCGGTGAGCTTACGTTAGCAGGGAAGAGGGAGAAGGATGAGGTCGTCGTTACCATCTCTGATACAGGGTTCGGTATGGATGAGGACACGGTGAAAAAGATATTCGATCCTTTTTACACCACCAAAGATGTCGGCCAGGGAACCGGATTAGGCCTTTCGATCACCCATGGTATCATCGAAGAACATAATGGATCTGTATCGGTATCCTCGCTGCCCGGTAAGGGAACTCGATTTACCATTTCCTTTCCCATCGCCGAGAAGTTTGATCGTCTTGAGTCAAAATCTCCATTGAAGATAAGGCGGGGCAGGGGCGAGACCGTTCTGGTTGTAGATGATGAACCGGATGTCCTGGAAGGTCTTAAGAATATGGTTAAGGCTATCGGATACGAGGTAATTACAGCAGGCAGCGGCATCCAGGCTATCGACCGGTTCAGAAAGCACAAGCCCGATATCGTGCTCATGGATTGGAAGATGGCTAATATGGATGGGGCAACCTCCGCCAAGAGGATTATCGGGTTGGATCCCCGTGCACGGATAGTGCTCATCTCCGGTTACCAGGAGTCGGCGAAGAACGAGATCGAAGCAGGTTTGAAAAATGTCATTAAGGACTTTATTATCAAGCCCTTCGATCTGAAGAAACTGAGCGAGGTTGTCACAAAAGCACTAAGCTCTTAGGAGTTGGCGGTTTGCCTGATTGCGACATAGCAGCAGTTTGACAAGAGCAACAAAAGCGCGAAAAAACAATGTGTCCTAAGCGGCCAGCAACCGCGCCACGTGATCTTTCAGTTTTTCCATCTCAAACGGTTTTCGTAATACCACGTCCGCCTGTTTTTCAGCTGCAAGTCTTTCTGGATTTTTTCCGTAGGCGGTGATGGCTATCACCGGAACCTTCGGCATTTTCTCTTTGATAACCGTGATGATTCCTACGCCGCTGACGTAGGGCATGACGATGTCGGTAATTACGAGGTCATACTTCTCCGATGAGACCATCTTCAATCCTTCCATTCCATTGGAAGCAGTGATTATCTTATATCCCAGGTATTCAAAATAACTCCTCATCATGGAGAGAACCTGCTCATCGTCTTCGATAATGAAGAGTATCTTCGAATTCTTTGTCATGTGATGCTCCTTATCATAAACTTTCCTTTCCTACTAAAGACCTTTCTCTCAACAGTCACCCGAGAATCATCCTCGTCCAACCGATGGATCATCCCTTCGGCCTCTGTCTTTTGTGGAGCTCCAGTAAGCTCTTATTCAATTCCCGTGCCGATTTCCCTATTTTTCTCTCAATTCCTCTAGCACCTTTCTCGCCTCTTCACTTCCCGGGAATTGTTCACTTATCTTCAGTGCCGTTTCAAGCGCTTTTTTCGCTTCTTGCCGCTGGTTGTTCTTCAGGTAGGCCATACCGAGATGGTACGCTATTATCGGGTTTGTCTGAAACTTTTCATGGCTCTGCTCCAGCTCGACAATAGCGCTGCGATAGAGGCCCTTCTTATAGTATATCCACCCTAAGGTATCCATTATTGAGGGGTCTCCCGGCATCCTTTCCTTGGCCACTTGCGCAAAACCCAGGGCTTCGTCTATATTTCCACCGTGTTCCGCCAGTACCCAGGCCAGGTTATTGGCTGCCGGGGCGAAGTCGTGCCTCATATCCAGGGCCTTTCGGTAGTAAGATTCAGCCTCCTTTATATGGCCGGTTTGTTGATACATGGTTCCGAGGGATACATATGCCGGAAGATAGGAAGGTTGCTTCGCTATTATCTCTTTGTATTTGGAGATGGCTCCGTCGATGTCTTTCTGACTCAAATAGATCTTGGCCAGGGCTTCATAGGAAGAAACAAGATTGGGGTCGATTTCAATAGCTTTTTCGAAGCTTTCCTTTGCCTCGGGGGCCCTTTTGCTGACCAAATAAACCTTGCCTTTCAGATCATGAATAAAGCCTCGAGCGGGCGATTCTTGGGGCAGTCGTTCCGCCTGGCGATCGCAGAATTTGAGTGCCTTGTCGAATTGCTTTTGTATAAGGAATATCAAAACCGAATTTGCAAGAGGATCTCGCATACCAGGCTGTAGGCTCAGGGCCTTATCAAACTGTTGCAAAGCCGTATCATTGTTCTTTTGCGCGAAGTAAAGAAAACCAAGCCTGCTGTACCCGATGGGGCTGTCAGGCGCCAATTCGATAACCTTCTTAAAACTCCTTTCAGCACCCGCTGGCTTTTTCTCCAGGAGTGCCAGATTACCTTGGTACACTAATCCTTGAACATTGCTGGGGTCTTGGGCTAAAGCCCTGTTGATCTCACCTCGAGCCAAATCCAGGTTTCTCTCTCTCAGGTAGAACTCAGCGAGGAGCAGCCGTGCCCCGATGAGCCTCGGGTTCAATTCCAGCGAGCGCACCAGGTCTTTCTTGGCCTGCGCCTCATCCCTCTTGCCGATTAAGGCAAGTGCCCGGTAGAAGTAGGCGTCTGCTAGGCGCGGTTCATTGCTTATGGCCGTATCAAAGAAAGGTAAGGCTGCCTGAAACTCCCGTCGCCCGAGCAGGATCCTTGCTTTTATAAGGTTTGCCGCTGGATTTGTTTTGTCAATGTCGAGCACGGCATTGATGGTCTCCTCAGCCTCAGGAATGTGTTTGTACTCAAAGTGGAGTTGTGCAAGGGCGATCTGAATACTGGTGTCGTTAGGCTTACGCTTGGCTGCCTCGTTTATGGTGTTCAAGGCTGAGTCATAAGAGCTGCGCCTGGCATAATATCCGGCCAAAACCATCAGGGGGGCAACATTGTCTTGCGGTGCAGCGTCTACCGCCTCTTGGTAGGCGGTTTCGGCTTGCTCCCATTTGCCGATGCTCTCATAAAAGCGTCCAAGCACATTAAAGGCCGTGTGCTTTAACGCAGAGTCAGCAACGAACTCCTTGAGTTCCTTCTCGGCATCATCAGGGCGTCCCATCCTAACGTACAGCCGTGAGAGCTCAATCCGTAGTGTAGGCGAGACAGGTTGGATTTCCAAACATTTCCTGTATTCGGCTTCGGCCTTTTCATATTGCTCGGCCACGGTAAACACGCGCCCGCGAGCCATTCGAACCTTAACTTCAGAAGGATCAAGGCTCACAGCCTTGTCCAGCGTTTTAATGGCTTCTTGAATCTTTTCTTCTTGAATCTGGACGCCTGCCAGAAGCAGGAGCCCATCAATACGTCGTGGCTCTTTTGCGAGTATCAGCTCTGCCTTTTTCCGTGCCTCATCTGTTTTCTTGGTCAGAAGATAGAGATTTCCCAGGCTTACTTGAGCGTCGAGATTACCTGGATCAAGTTCGGTTGTACGCAGAAAAGAGCGAAAGGCCTCCTGGCCTTTTTTGAGTTTTAGATAGATCTTGCCGAGGGCATGGTGGACAGCAGCATCCTGTGGGTCGATCTGGATAACGTTTTTGTACTCGATAACGGCCTTGCTATACTCTTGCCGCTCTTCATACTCCTGTGCCCTGGTCAGGTGTTTGGCCTTTTTTTCCTCACTGCTGCTGCAACTCCAGTTCACGGTTACAAATGCCGCAATAAGAAAGAAGCTGAGCCATTTGAAGAGAAGTCCTCCAGGTCCTTTTGCTGACAAATTCATACACTATTACTCCTTTTTGTTTTCTCTTTTATTCCGGTTAGGCACTACATGATAAAATCTTGTCCGCTGAAAGCGAATTCCAGATTTTCCTCTGCCCCCTGATCTCTCAGTAGCTATCAAAGCACATAAACTGCATATTCTTAAGTACCAATACTCACCATAAAATGCAATGGTTAACCTTGATAGCATATCGGCTACATGCTGTAGGAAGTGAAGTGGGGGAGGGGTTCTTCGATTGTGTTTGTGATTTCGATTTTCTTAATTCGGCTTTATCCGCCTTCGCCAGGATGCCCTGCAGCTTGCTGCAGGGATGAATGGCGTGGCGAGCGCGCCGTAGCTCCCAGAGCGAAGGCGGGTTGGCTTCGGCGCAATTTCGCTTGATACCCTGCAGTTTACTGCAGGGAGCTTCATTTTACGATGCTTGCGCGGAACTACTCGCCAGCCACGATTGAAATGAAGCACCCGCCTCCGGTTTCAGCACCGCTGAGCGACGGAATACCCGGGTCCCCCACGTCAGGAGCTGCCTGAATTGCGGAAAAGTGATACACCTTGATCTCGATGGTGGGAGGATCGGTGTCGTTGTGATCAACCCGTGAGCCCGGCACCATCCACCCCTCACCGCCGGGCCGCACCCTGCCCTTGCTGTCGCAGCCGCAGACCCATGTGCCGCCTTTATAAACGTAGATCGCCAAAAGTGCTACGTCATCCTCTTTTGGATAAGGGAGGAAGACCTTGACCGGCGCATTGAACACGGTGAAGGGTTCGAGATTCATAGGTGCGCCGTGCCCTTTCGCAAGTACGGGGACTTCATCTATTGGCCTAAATCTCGGAGTCAAGGGCTCGCTGCCTGAAAAGATAATTTTGGCTCCTTGGAGCTCGCCGCTGGTCACCTGGATGCCTGTATCGTAGGGCCCCTCCAGAGCGGGGTCGGTGGGGTCAACCGGTGCGGTGTCCGGCAGGTTGGCAGGGTCATGAGCATAATCGTATTCTTCTTGGGTTTCGATCTTGAAGTCGTAACTGGCTTGTTGGGCTACACCTCTTTTATTCATGACGTCAACGTCAACGGTAACGGCCGTGGCGAATTGGAAATTCCCTAATGTATCCAGCGACCTGTCATAGGTTATCCAGAGCTCGGTCACGGATGTGTTATCATCCTCGGTAAGTTTTATTGCCCGCACAACACTGTTGTCGCTCAAATTTCGTGAGCATACATCGTTCACGCCATCGCTAATGCTAAAGGTGACACTGTTTGCGTTTGTGATGTCGATCCCTTCTGCATCCTGAACTCGTATACAAAAGGATGAGTTATGAGGCACGCGGGTGTCGTCGGCGATTCCCGCATTGTGGTGAGGGATCGTCTCTATTACTTCAGGCGCAGATGCCGTTGGGAATGATTTGCTATCAGCCGGATTCGTGTTCCCCACATACTCTTCATAATTGCTCCAGGTGTCATCATCGAAGTCGCCGTCTTTCCCGTTAACTCCCGTGCTGTCCAAGGGATCAAGGCCATACTGCTCCTCCCACGCATCGGGCAATTCATCATTGTCGTCGTCAGTATCTAGGTAATCGCGTTGGCCATCGCCGTCAGTGTCTCTGGTGTCAGTGGTAAAATTGTCTGTTTCCCCGCCTGTATTCCCAAAAAGGTCGGAAACGCTTGAGATCGTAACCAAAGAGACCCCATCAACAATAGTGGTGCCATTGTGCCGCTCAATCGTGAGGTCATAGATCCATACATTCGCTGAGCCGCTCATGGCCGCGGGGCCCATGGTGGGCATTGGGTTTGGTCGGTCGATGGTAATCTGCGGTGCGGCACCTAACGGCTCGGTGAAGGTGGCAGTGATGGTAAGGGTGCCGACATCGACGTGGCTGGGGTTGGGATCGCTATAGTTTACAGAACCTGTGGGGCCCAGGTTATCAACCCGAAATCCTTCAGAAGCAGCAGGGAGCACACTATCATAGGTTCCATCGTTTATCGTGAAGCGAAGCCGTACATCGCTCTGGTCTGTTCCGTTCAGTCCGCTGACATCGGGATGCTTTGTGTTAAAGGTAAGCGAATGGTCTTGGGCACTGGCAAAGCTAGGTGCAGAGCTGTACTCGGAGCCATTGTTGTTGCTCCAGCCGGTGCTCAAGGAACCGGAGGTGTCTCCAGTGATGGGGGCGATCCAGGTGGTCCCACCGTTGGTGCTGTACCGGAAGCCGTGCAGGGTGCACGGGTCGCTTGTTGGGTCTTTTACCTTAAAGTGGATAGTGATAATCCCATCCCCATTGGTGGATTGGCTTATCTGTGCAGCTGGAATCACATTTTCTGAGGTGTAACCACCAACAGGTGCGCCATAGTTAGCATCATAGGTAATGGTGATTGAATCTGCACCACTCACGTTACTAGCTGCATCTCGGGCGGTTAGCTCATAGGTGTTCCCACCGGATTGTAATGCACTGCTGTAGCTCCAAGAGGTCTGAGTTGCTGTGTAGGTTACGCCGGTGGTACTCCCATTGACGTAGATGGTAACCGTATCTGCTGCACAGGCCCCTCCCAGCACCAAGGCAGCGTTATTGGTTGTATAGTCATTCCCGGGCCCGTTGCCCCCATCGGTGGTTATAACAGGCGCACTCGG
>DATKZQ010000001.1:0-3047 GCA_035527895.1 Desulfatiglandales bacterium | reverse complement strand
GGAGCGAAAAGACCCGCTGTCCACCTCGATCAATCCGATGATATCCGGATTTACCGATCCTATGAAGTCCACTATCTTTTTCAAATTCCCGTTGGTGTTCTTGAAATAGCCGCTATACGGCACCGGGAGGTGGAAATGCTTCCCAATCCCTGCTGCGTACCGTATGTTGTATAAAAGAAATCGCATACCATCTCCATCTGCTGGCCAGGATATTTCTGAAGGAATGTCTTATAAACTCTTTTAGAGCGAAAGTGAAGCCTTGGCTACCGTTGACGAAGCCAATAGTTGATAAAAAACATGGAAGAGTGGGACGTACATTAAATTATAAGACTCCAATCGGCCGAAATAGTTATCTGTGAAGATGAGGCCGCCCTTACAAACTAAATTGAAGACGTGAGCCGGGGCAAATCTTTACTTCTGCCATTTTTCGGCATCAAACCCGGCTTTTGCCCCAACCACATGACTCAAGGTCTCAGCATTCGGCGATCAGCGCTCAGCAACCTTTCATCATGGTCAGAGGAAAAAGGAGTGATGGGGGTCAAACCTTGTCGTGAAGGCGGGGACGACCAGAGATATGTGAATCGGGTCAGGCCCTCCAGAAGAACGGCGGGCAAGACCTCAACTGTGCATTTCCACTCCCCCTTTGCGCCGCGCACATTCCCATTCCGGAAAACACCACCCCTTAAGAGCCTGTTCACTCTTGACAGAATTACGATGATCGTGGAGAATACAGACTTGTTCTGTTATGCTCTGCCTGTTATAGAGCGCCTTATTATAAATAACTATCACACTCCAGGGAGTAACATCATGAATACCATAGCGCCTCTAGTTGCTCGCCTTATAGTAACCGTTCTGCTCGTGTGCCCCTCGGTCACGTCTGCGCAGGAGCTCAAGCCGATCAAGCTTTCAAACCCCCAAATGGACATCGGTAAACCCCTCATGCAGGTGCTTAAGGACAGAAGCTCTTCCCGCGCATTCAGCACCGAGAAGGTGCCTCTGCGCGTGCTTTCAGATCTGCTCTGGGCGGCCTTCGGAATAAATCGCCCGGATTCGGGGAAGCGCACCGCACCATCTGCCAGGAACTGGCAGGAAATCGATATTTACGTGGCTACCGCCGATGGCCTTTACCTCTATGAGGCAAAGACTCACACCTTGGAGCCGATCCTGGCAGGAGACATCAGGGCGATGACCGGGCGGCAAGGGTTTGTGAGAGATGTGCCGGTAAATCTCATCTATGTGGCGGATTTTTCAAGGATGGGGAATGCGCCAACCGATGAGAAGATCTTCTACTCGGCCGCTGACACGGGCTTTATTAGTCAGAATGTGTACCTCTACTGCGCCTCCGAAGGACTGGCCACTTTTGTGCGTGCCCTCATCGACAGGCCGGCCCTGGCAAAGGCCATGAGGCTAAGAGCCGATCAGAGGGTCATTCTTGCTCAATCGGTGGGATATCCGAAACGATAATTTCCAGGAATGGAGGGCCATGTGCCAATGCTCCGATTCCAGGAAAAGAATATTCGGGCGATTGCTCGCCGATACGACTATCCCATCGCAGAAAGGGAACTCATTGAACTGAAGCCGATTGTATATAGAAGAGGCTTCTTGGAAAAGCACGAATTACAGAAGATTGCGTACTGGAAAGCTCCCAGAAGCTCAGGACACATTACCAAGAACTCTGAGGAATACGTCAGAGAGATAACCCATTTTGCCCTTCAGGCTGAAACGGAACAAGCAAGAATCCGGGTTTTGACAAATCTAGCTGGGGTTTCTTGGCCCACGGCATCAGTGGTTCTTCACTTCTTCCATCGGGAGCCATATCCCATTCTGGACTTCAGGGCTTTGTGGTCAGTCATGCTTGAGGTTCCGAGTCAATATAATTTTGATTTCTGGTGGACGTATGTCCTGTTCTGCCGCGAGATTGCCACACGGAACCGAGTCGATATGAGAACTTTGGACAGGGCATTATGGCAGTACTCCAAAGAAAATCAACGATGAAGATGGGGACGTCCGCCACTATAATGGCGGGCACGTCCGTAAGAAAGCAAATAACCATTCGCGGAGGGTCAGGCCCTCCCTAAGAACGGCGGGCAGGCCCTCAATGGTGAATTTTCATTCCCTTGCGAGCTGCGCACTTCTTGTCCGGAATAAATTACCTCCCCACCAAATAATTCGAGTCGAACCTCGCACTGTTGGCAATCGACATTATAACATTGATGGTGACAGACTAAGCTGCCAGGAAAATCTGAAAAACAACAATTATGGCCAGAGATGCTGAAGTTTTTCCGGGTAGCAATTAAGCGTTCTTGATAAAAGCTAGCCAAGTTGATAGAATTCCCCATGCATTTTGAAATCATTGGCGATATTGAGGATGTTGAAACCTTAGCCGTCGGAGGTAGGATCCGGGATATAATGCGAATCCAGAACAGTTTGGTCCCGGACGGTGGCGTAAGCTCAAGGGGGTGGCCAAGGTTCGTCTTTAAAGCGGAAGGATATGCAATGCTGAGGTGCACTGGTGTGAAGCGCACGGCATTGGCAGAAAGAAAATGAAAATCAAGAATCTATTGGACTAGGAATATGAAACAGGAACAAACAGAGATGAAGTTTGCACTTTGCATTGAGAACAAGGACTCTGAGGATTTAGAAAAACGGAAGATTTATCAGATCCTGGTAGACGAGGCGGCGGCAAAGGAGGGTTACCTGAGAGTCGTTGACGAGTCCGGTGAGGATTATCTTTATCCCGATTCCTATTTTATTCCCGTCAAGCTCCCCCGCAAGGCGCAAGACGCACTGCAGGTGGCACGTTGATCACCGAGTTGCGCCAAACCAAGTGCTAATCGTTCAAATGAAGAGCGGTCAGGTCTTGCTTTTTGACATCCATATATCTTATGAATTGTGGCTCGTTCCTCGAATCGTGAATTTTCACCCATGTAAACTATGCGGTAATGAATTATGCCACGCATCTCTCAAGGCTTTGCGGTAAAGGGAAGCCAGAAGTGGATCCAGAAGCTCCTCAATGAAAAGCCTGATCTGCTTACCCCTCTCATCAG